>JBGUWL010000110.1:0-19550 GCA_045221075.1 Acutalibacteraceae bacterium | reverse complement strand
GCGATAGGCACGGAGGCTCTCAGAATTGAATACACCCATGTCCATCTCGTTTAGAACCAGCATGTCCTGCGTTTTGACGGAGGCGTCACGATACATGGCGTGCAGCTCCTCGCTGGTGCATTTGTAATCGCCTTCTCCATTGCGGCGATAGGTTCCGGATACAGGGTTGCCGTCCACATACACAGGCTTATAGCTGCGATCCGCGCGAGGGACGGTGATTACAACGATGTGATCGCCGTTTACCTCTTGGATACTTACATCTTTGCTGGAAAGGATATTCACGCTGGCCTTGTTGGGATTATTGATCATATCCCAGAATTCCTTCACCAACTTTTCCGGATCGGGCAGGTCGACCGTGTGCAGCGACTTGTCCGCGTACTCTTCTACGCCCAGCAGAATAATGCCGCCCAGCGTGTTGGCAAAAGCGGAATAGGTTTCCCAGATACTGCGGGGAAGACCGCCCAGAGCTTTCTTTGCCTCAATGCGGTTATTCTCCCGATATTGCTCCAGTTTAGTGAAATCAATCATGACCGCCCTCCTCGTCACGCACCAGTTCCACGATATCACAGAGATCGCAGCCCAAGACCTTGCAGATCTTCACCAGCAGGGCAGTGCTGACATGCTCGTTCTTCCCCAGCTTCGCCAGTGCAGTCGTGGTCATCCCGGTTGCCAGACGAAGATCCTTTTTCTTCATGCCTTTATCAATCAACAGCTTCCATAGCTTGTTGTAACAGACAGTCATAACGGTCACCCATGCCCATAAATTTTAAACAAGTATACCACGTAAAGCTTGTTTTTACAATTGGAAGTCTAAAAATTAGATTTTTCTCATGTATGCAAGAGCGGTGGTTTGGTCAGCGCCAATCCACCGCTCTGAATCGAAACAACCTATTCCTCGTTCAGCTTTGTTGTCAGCTCTTCGACCAACTGCTGGCGTTCCGGCTCCGGCAGGGACGCATAATTCTCCAGAGCCTCATTGCGTAGGTGCTCCGCTTTCCGTGCCCAAACTTCAAACTCCTGCTTGGTCATTTTCTTTTTCAGAACCCTGGCATAGTATTTCTTGTATGCCCGCTGATGCACCTGCCAAATCTCATTATTTCTGACCTTCTGCTGAAAGCTGGCCAGCGCTCCGATGTCACGGCAGGTCTTCACGGTCTCGCCAGGGGCGACCAGATCGCAGTAAGCAAAGGTCGCACCGGGCGTCTGCAGGAACCAGCGTCCGCAGTTGGCGCAGCGTTTTGGCACATACCCCTTTTGCATGCCGCGCATAAGCTCCACATAGACGAAATCGAGGATTCGGTCAAAGTACAGCTTTTCAACGACCTCGTTGCTCTGCTCCGTCCTGTGGACCATGTACTGAATGTTCACGGAAGGAGCGTCAACATGCGAGTCCTCGCCCAGACTGACGCCGCTCACAAGCGCATCCACGTATGCAGCCCTCATCTGATCTGCCAGAGAAATTTTTCTCTGGCCTTTTTTCTTTTCAAAGTCCTGGCCGTCCAGCATTTTGCCAAGGAACCATGCGTAGCGCTTTTGAATAAAACGGATATCCTCCAAGGCGTTGCTGTATTGCTTCGTAGTCCGCATTTCCCGAAGGAGTATTCTAAGCGCGTCAACCCGGTTCTCCTCTCCGGCGTAGGCGACCAACATGGCGAGTGTATTCTCTTTCTCAAAGAAATACCGATTATAAAATGGAAGACTGCAGAACGCATCATACAATTTTATCTGTGCGGCTACCGCGTCAGACCAGTCTTTCCGATCCACACCATCCTGATACTGCGCCATGGCTTCAGCATAAGGTGTCAGATCAAAATTCAGGATCTGTGTGAGAATCTCGCCATAGGAAATGGGTGTTGCATTATCCTCGATCCAATAATGATCGTCGCCGAAGAGTACTTTTGTATGCGTTGCCGAACGATCCAGATCAAAAATATCCTTTCCGAGTACAGCCATGCCTGTTTCCTCCGTTAGAGAATGTATCTGTGACGATATAGTGTATGCGTATAGATTATACATTAACTATTGACGTCTGTCAACAGAGCGATTATAATTCAATTGAAAATCTAATTGGAAAATTTATGATCTACAATATTCGACAAAATACTCTGAAAGGTCAAAACGGTGAATGAATGGCAAAAGACAAACGCGGAATTCCAGACTATCCCCATCCTTACAAGGTGATCGACGGCTGTCTGTTTATCGAGGTACGAACAAAGAATGGCAGTTACGATCAAAAGCTCTGCAACTTCCTCCCGTATATCATCAGTGAAATCACGCTGGATGACGGAGCCGAAGAAACCAAACGGCTGCGGCTGGGAGGCATCCGGCAGAACGGCACAGCCCTGCCGGAGATTGAAATCGGCAGCAGTGAGCTCGGTTCCTTCAACTGGCTGATTGACCAATGGGGCGCGGACTGCATCCTGGAAGTCGGCCCGGTTGTCAAAGACAAAGTCCGCTACGCGATCCAGCAGACCGCCCATACCGCGCAGCGGCAAACCGTATATGCCGTGACCGGGTGGAAGCGGATTGACGGCATCTGGCATTTCCTCATGCCGGGTGATCAGGAACTCACCGTTCAGCTGCCGGATAAGCTGTCGCGGTATGGCAACGCAACTAAACATGATCCAAAAGCACTCTCTGTCCTCGACCGGCTATTAAACCATTCTCCTGCGCCGAAAGAAGTGATCTGGCCGCTTCTGGCCTACACTTTTCTGTCTCCGTTGAATCACTTCCTGCACAGGGTGGATTGCGAGCCCAAGTTTGTCTTTCTTCTCCTCGGCAGAACAGGCGCTGGCAAAAGCACGCTCGCCGCCTTGTTCCTTTCCTTCTTCGGGCGCTTCACGGCGTCGGATCTCCCGCTGTCCTTTCGGGACACGCCGAACAGCATCATCCATAATACCTTCGCGCTGAAGGATGTGCTGACCTGTATTGATGACTTCCACCCCTGCGGACGTCAGGAGGAACAGAAGCTTACCGCCACGGCACAGTCCATCATCCGCGCATACGGTGACCGGGTCGGACGCGGCAGACTCCGTGCCGACGCAAGCTTCATGAGCGCGAGACAGCCGCAGGGCAACGCGATCATCACGGCGGAGTATCCGCCCGACGTTGGCGAGAGCGGTACAGCCAGGTGCCTTGCGGTGGAACTCAGGCTCGGAGATATGAACCTGAATGAGTTGTCCTTCTTCCAGTCCGAAGCTGCCGCAGGAACGCTGCAAAGCTGCATGCTGGGATTCTTACAGTGGCTCCGGGGAAAGTTTCTGTATGACGAAGACGCAGAGAAGCGATTCCTCTCATCTCTGCGCAATGCCTTTGAGGATTGCCGCAACGGTTTCCGTCAGAGCGGAATCCGCTGCCATGGACGCCTTCCTGAAATTGTTGCATGGCTTGAAATCGGCATGGCGATGCTCCTTCTCTTTCTGGAAGAGTGCGGAATGCTCTCCACGGATCGCGTGAATGTGCTCCGGCAAGATTTCTCTTCTCTGCTCTACGCCATGGCGCGGCAGCAGGCTCAGAATATCGAGCAGGACAAGCCTGCGCTGATCTTCGTGCGAAAGCTCAGTTCCCTGATTGAAAGCGGGCAGGTCAGTATCCTGAAGAAGGACGAGGCGCCAGGTTTCCCGCCAAAGGATTTCATCGGCTATGAGGATGACACGTTCTACTATCTCTTCAACGATGCGGCTCACCGCGCGGTCAGGAAGCTCTGCGACGAGCAGGGGGAGTTGTTTACCATCAGTTCCCGCAGCCTCCCGAAAGCACTTGCGGAGGAGGGCCTCCTTGATACCGCAGAGGGTGAGAACACCAGATCCGTCCGATTCCGAAGCGGAACCAAGCGGGTGATCTGTCTCTACAAGGAGAAGGTAAAACATGTTGTAGATGGGGGTATGCGTTGAAAATGCGTGACAGGCGTGGCAGCATCCCGGAAAGCCTTGAAGTGGCTTTGCTTCTCTCTTCTCTGCGCCGCGTGACAAAGGCGTTGCCGTTCCGTCTCCTGTCACGCCAGCCACTTCCGCCGCTACGTTGTCAAAAAACGCGGAGAGCCTTGCAATCGCTGGGAAAAAGGTTCTGTTACGCTGTCACGTGAAAACGCGGATACCCTGTGTTCTATAAAACTTCAAAAGAGAGGAAGCGAATCCCCAATCAAGCATTATAAACGAAACCGCACTGAGACACTGAGTCTGCGCCTGACCAAAACGGAGAAGCGCCAACTAAAAGCTCTCGCGTCCAGGCAAGACCTGAGTCTGACCGATTACATCCTGCTCTCCGCTCTGCGATACAGCAAAGCCGAACCGTTCCGACCGCTTCTGAAAAGCCTGGACAGCCTTCGCTCGGAGCTCCTTGCATTGAAGGAGACACAGAACAGCGATGCACTTGCGGACGCCATGGAGAAACAGGATCAAATCTATGACGAGGTACTCGCCGCCATCCGCTGCCGATGAGAGCAGAGGGGGCGAACAACGAGGAGAAGGCGGGAGAAAGAGGTGGGGTCGTTTGCGCCCCACCTCGGCCACAAACTCCCGCAGTGCGGGCGTTTTTCGGGATTCCGTTGAGGAGTCACTGGAGGGGAAAATCTGGATCACGGGGGGTCACGAAACCCGGAAATCCCCAGTTTTACGGGAAATATTGAGGGGTTGTTGGCCCTGAATCGACGAGAAATGGAGGTTATACCCATGAACAAAACCAAATATCCACTATGGATCATACCGGATGCGTCGCAGCCGGTGGATGAAAATTACAAAGCGGACGGCGATCAATAATAAAGGGGGACACTGGATGACGAGAAGAGAATACGCAAAACAGTTTCGGGATTTACCGGACGCGCTAAGTGCGACCGAGGTTGCGCAGACACTGCGCGTGAATATCAAGACCGTGTACGAACAGCTCCACAGCGGTGCGATTCCATCGGTGAGGGTCGGGCGGGAGTATCGTGTGGCGAAGGAATCGCTGATCGACTATCTGCGCAGCGCGGAAAGAAGGACAGTGAAATAAATATGTTGTTTCTGATAACTCTTCCCGCGCGGCATAGACTTCCGGACGCTCTTACGGTATTGTTCGTGCTGCCAAAACGAAGATAGAGGAGCGATGAAGGATGGCACCAAAAACAACACTCGCCGCGAGCGTCCAGAAGAAGAACGGACGCCTGCATGCGGTGATTCAGGTCAAGGAAGACGGAAAGACAAAATCGGTATGGCGCGCTCTCGGGCTACCCGAGGGCGCCAGCCAGACGCAGGTCAACAAGGCCTTCCGCAAAGTGGTCACCGCGTATGAAGAGGAATACAATAAGCGCCTTGCCCGAGGCGGAAGACCGGACGCGGACATTCCGATCTTCCCGTTCCTCTGCGCATACCTTGAAAAGGCGAAGCCCCGCCTGCAAGTAAGTACTTACAAGGGCTACCACCAGATGGTGTACAGCAGGGTTCAGGAATACTTCAACGCCCATCCGAAGCTGACTGTGGAGAGCATCACGCCCAAGGATATCGAAGCCTTTTACAAGTGGCTCTTCGGAAAGGGACTGAAAACCGGGAGCGTGATCCACTACCACACTCTTCTGCACAGCGCTATCCAGCAGGCCTACAAGGATGAGCTGCTTGACGTCAATCCCTTCGACCGTGTGGAGCGGCCGAAGAAAAGTGACTTCCATGGTGCTCACTATTCCGAGGATGAGCTGGTCGCGCTCTTCGAGCTGTGCCGCAGCGATCCTATCTGGCCCTGCGTTGTTCTCGCCGGCGGGATGGGACTGCGGCGCAGTGAGGTTCTTGGGGTGCGCTGGTCGCGGATCGATATGGACAAGCGCACAGTCCTTCTCGACACCAAGATCGTGGAAGAAAAGACGGACGGAGAACCCGAGCTCCGCGCCATCGAGGAGATGAAAAACAAATCCAGCCGCCGCACCCTGCCGATCCCCGACCCGGTGTACGAAATGCTTGAAACGATCAGAGCGCGGCAGGAGATCAACCGCAAGCTCTTCCGCGGCAGCTACAACCGGACGTGGGACGATTATGTCTGCACCGATGAGCTGGGGAATCTTATGCGTCCAAACTTCGTGACGGATCACTTCAGCTACCTGCTTGAAAAGCTCGGGCTGCGGCATATCCGCTTTCATGATCTGCGCCATACCTTCGCAAGCGTCCTGCTGAGCAAGGAAGTTCCGCTGATCAATGTCTCAAACTTTCTCGGGCACTCCACCATCAGTACAACCGCGAACATCTACGCACACCTGGACAAGGCCGCCAAGCAGAGCAGCGCTGATGTGATCTCCGATATTTTCCGGAAGGAGCAGGCATGAGCCGTCCCGCCTGGGACGGCTCATGCTATAAGGAAACAGTATGGAGAAGGATACTATGAGCGGCAGTGAGCTCTGTAAATACCTGCACATCTCCACGCGAAAAATGAAATATCTGATGGATCACAATTACATCCCGCACGAAAACACAGAGCAGGCGACATACAAATACCGGGTGAGGATTGTCGATGCCCGCGCGTTCAAAAGACGGATGGAACGGGAACCGGATTTCCTGTCAGAGCTGTCGGGACTCTTCACCAGCACGCGTCCCGCAGGAACGCCAATGCCGAAAAAGCATGACCGGATTGACAGCGCGGACTTTGAAAAATATCTGCTTCTGCGCTGGGCTGATCTTCCGGATGCGCTCCCGACACAGCAGGCAGCGCGGCTCATCAGCGTCCGTCCTCAAAGGCTGTATGAGCAAATGCGGGCAGGTGTGCTCCACAGCGTAACCATCGGTGGGAAACAGTACTGCGCCAAGATCGAGATCATTGCATGCGCATCCTCGCCCGAGCGTCTGGCGCATCCGCGAGGCGAAGCGTACATGGCACTGATCGAGGACTATCTGAACAGCAAGATCTGACAGTATACCTCCATTGACATTTGTTATCGTATATGATAACATCGAGCTAACAGAGGTGAGCACTATGGATGATTCGCGGATACTGGATGATCGGCAGAAGATCATCTCCATGCTGACCGCTGCGCGGATTGAGGCAGGCATCTCTCAACAGGAGTTGGCCGAGCGGATCGGCACCAAGCGCTCGAACATCTGCCGCATTGAAAGCGGGGCGCAGAATATCTCGCTGGACATGCTGCTGAAGATCTCAGGCGCGCTCGGAAAAGATGTGAACGTGATTCTCACAGACAGACAGGAACCAGGCATAAGCAACTACAGTCTGCGTCTCTATGATGAGGAGCTTGTAACCTTCTCTCTGGAAGCTGATAAGCTGGCCGGTATGAAATCGCATATCCTGACTGTAAAGGGCAATCGCAAGTCTGTCTTCCCACTTGACCTTGTTGTTACAGATGACGGTATTGCAAAGTGGCTGAGGGAACGTGTGATCCCCCGGAATCGGGCAAATGCGGATGCTGTTTTAAAAACACTTGGCCTGTCTGCCGGGAATGTCAAAGGAATTATTGATAGGAGCCTTGGCCTTTCTCTGAATGATAGCTATTGGGTTGTCCCTCAGGGCTTTGAGGGGACCTTCAAAGAATACAATCTCTACGAAAACCGTTTCTCCAGCGTACTTTCTCTGGTAGCCTACACCGGCGTGGGGCAGAGCCATGAAGCCTTCACCACCTCGCCGGAGCTTACCACCCAGGGGATGCTGCGCAAAGCCTGGCGCTTCATTGAAGGGGACGGGATTTATCTCTACAAAGGCGGCACCGAGGGCGCGTCGAATGCCGGGCGCGAACCTTACAGCGAATACTATGCCTGCCAGATCGCCGAGCGCATGGGACTACATGCTGTCCATTACGATCTGGAAAACTGGAAGGACATTCTGGCATCAAAGTGCAAGCTCTTCACTGACATAGATACTTCCTATGTTTCCATAGGTCGGATCGTGAGAAGCGGCGGGATACAGGCATGCCTGGATTTTTATGAGCGCATCGGCAAGGAGGCCGCCGAGGAACTGAAAAGCATGCTGGTGTTCGATGCGGTAATCTATAATGAGGACCGGCATTTCGGCAACTTTGGTATCCTGCGTGATAACCATAGCGGGAAGATTCTTGGCCCGGCGCCGATCTTTGATAACGGCCTGTCCCTCTTCAACTACGCCATGCCCGACGATATCCAGAACCTTGAGGAATATGCCAGGACGCGCGCCAATCCTTACGGCATCACCTATGAGGCGATCTGTCGGGAGGTCATGGGCACGAAACAGCGCAACCAGCTTCGCCGCTTGATCGGTTTTCGCTTCACCCGGCACCCGTCCATCAACCTGCCGGAGGAGCGTCTGACCACCATAGAGAAGCAGATCGACCGGCGTGTCCGGGAACTGCTGGCCCTCCCGCGGGCGAAAAAAGAATAAGAATGAACAGGCATGCCGTCCGAAAACCACGGATGGCATGCCTGCTTTTTCGCTCTGTCGGGAGTTGTGCTCACTGCCGCAGATTCGGCCCAAATTCCGCCGCTGTGCCCCTGGCTCGTCCAGCCCGATCGAGCACACGCAGCCGCTTTTTTGGGCACTGTTGCGAGGGAGCTGTTCGTTTTCCGAGCAGCCCCCGCAAGGAGGTTTCCCCCGAAATTCGGGGGAAAGCACAGCAAATAAAATAGGGTGTTTTCCTGCGCTTATACATATAAACCAAAACAAAAATGCTATCGTAAATAAGGAAAAGCTTATAACATTCAAATTGTTAGCTTATTATTGATATTCTCTGCGGATGCAAACGATGACACAATTGATTGAAGAGCCTGTTGTTCTCATGAATAACTGGATACGAAAGGATCATCTTCAAACCCACGAGAAAACAAGAGGCACCATCTCAGAATAAATAGTATGTGGTGGCTTTGGTTTCTGCGTTATATTATTCAGAGGTGTCCATCGCTTTAATTTCTAGCAAATTTGTATATAACTCCGGGTTATCCAGTACGATTATTTTTAGCTCGTCAACTACGCGCGTAACGATTTGATAGAGCATCCCAGATGCACTATAATAACTGCCACTAGCCTGCAATTTACCATCTGCGCCGTATCGGAAATTATTATCCATTACTAAAACTACTTTAGAAAACTCTTGCCCAATAACACCATGCGCGGTTATATCACTAAACTCTGATAGATCATCATATGGATCAGGGTTATAGGAGGATGTAGTAAATGTAATTGCAGTCCATCCTGATTCACAAAGAAAACTAACGAACGCTCTGGCTATCTCGGGCTGCTCAAAGTAATCAACAGTAACGCAGTCATAATTTAGATGGTCATGACTTTTTCCTTTATCGAACATATTTGTTATAAATGATGCCATTGCTTTATTCGTTCTGATTTTATTGGTCAACTTTTTCCTTGATAAGCGAACCTGTGGATAATTCTGTGAAAGATACTCGCTTATATCAAGTGTTTCTCCAGTGCGGAGGTATTGTTTGGTATCGAATGAAAAGAATAATGGAATATTCAGTTCAATAGCCTTATCGACCAATGCGATTAGTTGCAAAGCCCGGATCCTTTGAGACTCATCAATAAATATAAAGTCGAAGTCGTCTATGGAAACACTATTTTTCTCTTTCGGAATGTTGCGAATAGATAAAATGGACCATCCATATTTTGACTTTAGTGCTTCATGCCCTTGATTAAGTATACCACAGTGGATTATTAGAACTTTTTTGCCTTTCTCAATGAAGGATTTTGCTATGTCATACATTGTTAGAGTTTTTCCGGTGCCGGCATTCGCAGACAAGCAAAAAAACATAAAAGGTGTTTCGTCCAGTTCCAGGAGCATTTCTTCTTTTACTTTTTCCTGCGCACTGGTTAAAAAATAATTGCCATCCATAAATGCTTCAGTAGAGTTGAACGGGGAAATAAGATAATTAGATGGAAGAAACAGCCTGTCCGGATCCACTGAGTAATCGATCACCTGGTCGCACATATAGCGCGCAACCTCCACAGGGGCCACACGAATAACACTATCATCTTCTAAATACTGATAAAAGCCATCATTCTCAACATACGTAAATATGAGTGTGGTTTTTTTGAGAAAATGAAGATAGTAGTTGTTTTCATGCATTTGCTTTAATATCTTCTTTTCTTTTTGTGCAATTTTCAGTTCGCTTTTTAATTCTATGTTTAGGATATAATCTTTCCCGAACCTTAACAGGTCAAATTCTTTACCTATTTGAGCAATGGAATAACTCACATAGAATCCATCAAGATGTGAAATGCCACATCCATTTTCTTGCATGATACTACAGAAGTTTTTCAGATTCCTGATTTCATGTTTTTTTAGAACTTTAAAGCGCTTATCCACATTTGCGCCGATTGCTTCTGCTGCGGCATCTCCTTGAAAAACAGATACAAGATTTCGCGGCCTCAATGCATGTTGCCTCCTGAATTATATTTGTTTATTGGTGGCGCTGATAAAGTAAGGCTGCTCATTCCAGCCCTGATTGCACTTGGTATAAAACATGAATGGACCGATATTCTCTCACGCTGCTACCCAGCCATATCCTTGGACGGCCATGTCTATAAAATGCGTCAAGAGCAGATTGATCTTTGCAGTAAAAGTATCTTTATCATAGGCACTTGGCAGATCGGCATCCAGGGATGTTTCGATCGCAGATTTGACCTTTGCGCGGGGCTGCTCGTCTTTATACCAGTCGACAACCATCAGCTCTGATTTGCCGTCACTGAGCTTCTTAAACAGGTTCTTTGCGGACAACTTGACCTTCTGCTCCTCGTCCTTTGTCAGCTTTTTCCCGGCAACTAGGAGATCGAATATTTCCAGCTCCTCCTCAGATAGGCCCTCAGCTTCAGGGCGCTTGTCCTCCGCTTTCAGATCTTCAATCAGCTGGAGCAACTGCTCATAATAATCCTCATTCTCCGATCCGCCGGCATTATAGCGGTCAATGATGTTCCGGAATCGCTGAGAAAATTTTTGCCGTGTAATGTTGCGATTAAGCATCTGCTGCAGGGCCTGTTCAATAAATGCCCTCAGGTCGTCAATCTCCACTGCTTTGTATTTGGCAACCTTGATTTCCTTCTTCAATGCCTCAACGTCAACCTTGGAAAGATCGATCACCTTTCCCTGGTGGATCATATACCCTGAGTCGTTGACTTCAGCACGCTGCGAAGACACGCTGGTGTCCAGAACCTGTGCCATACGCAGCCGCGCGCGATTGATCTTCTCGTCATCGATGGTGTGGCAGAAAAGGCCATACAGATATACCAGCGGTGAGAACTTTTCATTATGCCAGTTCTTTTCAAAGATTTCCGGACGCGATGCTTCATACAGATTCATCAGCGTGTTCAGGATCACCTTGAATTTGTCCTTGGTTTCATCGTTGGAAATGATTGTATTGTATGCATCCCGCAGCATATCAAGCCGGTCGAAAGTGGATGCTTCGGCAATAATTGCCCCAATATCAATATCGAGTCCCAACAGAAATTTATCTGCCTCATCCACGGCGCTGTCGATCAGCGTAATCAGCTGGTCAATGTCTTTCGCCGGGAACTCCGTGCCGTCATCACCGGAAGCGTATTCCGTCAATGCTTTCTGCATGTACTTAAATACATTGACATAGTCTACAATGATGCCACAGGGTTTGCCGGGATACACACGGTTGGCGCGCGCGATGGCCTGCATGAGGGTGTGTCCCTTCATCGGCTTGTCCAAATAGAGCGTGGACAGATTCTCCACATCAAAGCCCGTCAGCCACATAGCGCAGACAAAGACAAGCTGGAGAGGATCATCGGGTTCTTTGAAGCGATCCTCAATGTCCAAGCCCTCTGCAGTTATGGCTTTCATTTTCTGACGGTGCGCAGCTATATCCAGCCCCTGCTTCTGGAACTTCTCAATTTCATTGTCCTCTTCGGAGACGATGACCGCCATCTCCACCTTGTTCATGTATTGCAGAATGCGCGTCAGCTCGTCCCGCTTTTCCTTCGTATCGGCAGCGTTCCTCTCCTGCATGATCTTCTGCTTCTCGATCGTCCAGTAGTGTTGTACCTTGTCGTACATCTTCACCGCCGTATATTTATCGACGGAAACGACCATGCCTTTACCAAGGAAGCCGCGGCGAGGAAAGTGGTGGGCAATATCCTGGGCGATCTTATCAATACGATCCTCCCGCTTAATAACTTCCAGGATACGAGACGAGGAGTTCTCCAGCAGCCGGGTCTCGTCCTCGTTCAGATTTTCCTCCTCGATGATGTCCACCACGTCATCGTCCAGGAAGTCATTCTCAAGCCCGACCTCCGGCACGCGGCGGGAATAGAACAACGGCACCGTGGAGCCGTCTTCCACCGACTGCGCGAAGTTATACTCCGACACATAGTTTCCGAACCATTGGTTGGTCAGACGCTTACTGCCCAGCAGCGGAGTGCCCGTAAAGGCGATATAATTGGCATTGGGCAAGGCCGTGCGCATGTTCTCTGCCAGATCCCTGTACTGGGTCCGATGCGCTTCATCCACCAGCACGATGATATCATCTCGTGTGGAGAGCACAGGGTACTTCTTGCCCTTGTCATAACGGAACTTGTGGATCATGGTAAAAATAAAGGATTTGTTGGTCTGCAGAAAGTTCCGCAGCTGTTTGCCGTTCTTCGGCTGGCATTCCTCTTTCTGTCCGATCACTTCTGTCTTTACAAAATTCTTGTGGATCTGATCGTCCAGATCCTCGCGGTCGGTGATGATCAGAAACGTAAAATTGCCCGGAATCTTACGCCGCACCTTGCGCGCGAAGAATACCATGGAGAAGGACTTGCCGGAGCCCTGGGTATGCCAGAACACGCCCAGCTTGCCCTGCAGTTCCGCCCGATTTTTCACTGATTCCATCAGGTTATTCACGCCGAAATACTGGTGGTTCTTGGCAATGATCTTGTCTTTCTGGCTGCGGAACATGATGAAATTTTCGATGTAATCGATCAGCCGTTCCTTCCGCAGCAGGCCGTCGACAAAATAGCGCACGGAGCTTTCCCCTACGGTGCCGGCATCTTTCAGCGCCTGACGATCCGGGTGCTCCTTTTCGGAGTCTACCTTCAGCCACTCAAAGAAATGATTGTAACTGGCGTTGAAAGCACCGAGGCGCGTCTCCAGCCCGTTGGACAGAACGCAGATCTGATTGAAGGCAAAGAGATTCGGAATGTCGCGCTTATAGTTCGTGAGGTTGTCGTTGTATGCCTCTTCTACCTTGACAATGCTGTTTTTCAGTTCGATAAACACCATCGGCAAGCCGTTTATGAAAATGAGCACATCCGGGCGGCGCCAGTAGACGCGCCCCTGTATCCACATCTGAGAAACGGCAGTGAACGTGTTGTTCTCCGGGCAGTCAAAATCCACCAGCTTCACAAAATCGAAATCCTCCTTGCCGTTGCGGCGGAGGGTGATCTTGATACCGTTGCGAATCTGGTTATAGTACTTGTAGTTGGTGGCCGTCATATCCGTAGCGCTGAAATCGCGGCAGAGGTCGCGGAAGATCTCTGCCAGCTTTTCCTGGGGGATATCAGGATTCAGGCGCGACAAGGCCTCCCGCAGGATGAGCGGGAGTACGCACTCTTTCTTGCTGCCGCGTCCGGTGCCGTCCGGGAGCGCCTCGCGCTTGTCCGGCGAGGGGTCACAGCGCAGAATAGCATATTGGAACGAGGCGCCCTCCAGCTTTTGCAGGATCGCCTGTTCAATATCATCTTCGGATATGAAGTTGCGCATGATGCGGCCTCCTTAATTGCCGTTTTTCTTCTGTTCCTGTGCTTCCATAAAGCAAGCAACACGGACAAGAAGCTTTATTTCGTCATAGGACATATGATCAATGTCCATTATCACCCATTTTTTTGCGAACTCTTGATAGAAGTCATTTGCCTGTCGTAAGCCCCAGTACTCATTTGACTCTGGATCGATTTGTTCACTTCGGCAGTCTAAATAAGAAAAAATCTTTTCCAACTGATAGTGTGCCATTTGATGCATATGTTCTGGTCTCGAATACAAAGGCGATAAGGCATTTTCCATTCCTTCATAGTCTAGTGCATCTACGCAATCGCATACTGTTGGTATTGCCTGAATAATCGTTTTTCTGTAAGCCGCAACGCTTTCTGTGTTCCGTTCATCGGATAAAGGGCATTCCAGATACAGAGCGGCCTTCTCAACAGAGTATGTAGACTCAAATCGGTCATTGAGAATGCTGACTATCTCGTGAAGAATTGCAGCAGGCTCTTGATTGCGGTCAACTTTGGTTTGCTTCCATTTTTCATTCTCTGCAGCGATCCCGGATTCTGCCCATTTTGTCAGCTCAGAAATACTCTCATAGCGCGACTTGACATACTCTTTTAGTGCGGAAAACGATACTGTAACATCCGTTATGCTCTCCTCATCTGCGCTGGAGTATATCCGCACGCCTACTGCATCTTCAATGCCGCCAAATGCTGTGAGAGAGTTGCCAACAATAACCCATGGGCAATAGTGTTTTTCATTCTTTTGCATATAGGGGCGTGTTTTTTCTCTGCCGGATACTTCATAAGGATGGGCAAATGCCATTGCCCTTAAATACTCGAAGAAATCATCGTCTGTTGGGCAGGTATTCGCAGAAAAAAATGGTTTGTTGTAATGCATTGCATTTGAGAAAAACTTCTTTTCACCAATAAACGGTGGCTTTGTATGAAATATATTTTCATACAGTTTTATAACTCCGTCCCGTAGAATGGCAGCATAAACCAAGAAGTTGATGAAATCTTCTTCTGACGCAGGCAAGTCTGCATATTTGTTCAAATATCGGATAGCGCTGTCAATCCGATCCATGAAAACACAAATAAGGTTGAATTTGTGTTTATAGCTTTCATGATTGGAGAAAATTGAAGAAGAATTGATCGTCTCTCTAAAAGAATCAATGATAGAACCGTCTAAAAAACTGGAATTCGGTGCATCATACCGGTTCAAGATCATTCACACCTCCAACTTTCCGCTCATCAGGCGCGGCAAAAGCAGATCACGCTGCTTTGTGAGCTTCTTCCTGTTATTTCGCAGTAAAACTTGCAACTGGTATATAGGGTAAATCTGGTCTTCAAATTGAGATATAATAGTTTGGGGTGGAACCATTATCTTGTATCTTCGCATGAACGAAAGGCCAACAAATTGCTGAGATGCTCCGTTTGTCTGTGTGCTGAATACTTCCTGCATGGTTGTGCTTGTCAGCCAATAATACAGAAACAGCGCCTTATCAAAGCCATCTGGCTTGAAAATTATAACATTCTTTACGCTGAACTCTCTTTGATAATCAACTATACAGCTCTTTCCCACGGTTCCTATGTTACTAAATAAAATGTCTCCAGTTGATAATCCACTTCTTTTTTTTATTGCATCGTGATCGGCTTCACTGATTAAGTATGCCTCGTCAAAATTTATATCCCCGTCTTCAATGAATTTACCTGTCACAAGAGGAACACCATTTTCGGTAGGCTTAGGGGTATCATGCGTTCCGTCTGTAACATAGCAAAAGTCCTCAATTCGCGAAATCTGCCACCCCTTTGGAATCCCGTTTTCAAACTCCGCAGTTTCGTGCCCGGGGAAGCGGAAGCGGATGAACCACTCCTTATACAGGTTTTCCGCCATCTGCTCCAGCGTCTTGATTCGCTTGCTGTTGACTTCAATCATATCATCATAAGAAGAGAGAATATCAGCAACTTTATCTTGATACCATTTAGGTGGCATTTCTATTCTTAAACGAGCAAGTTTAGTTACCGAAAGACCTGGTTGCGCAGCCTGGCCGGAAAAGCGCCCCAATGACAGGCCACTTAACTTATATGTAAGATACTTGGCGTTGTTCGCACTATTTGGCTGGGTAACGACTGCATGTTCTGTCATGTATCCTTTCCCAGAAAAGAACTGAACATTGCCGCAATATGCCCCCTGCCGTCCAATAACAGCACACTCACCATCAAAATTATAAGTGTCTGTATATCCGCGCAAACCATTACCGCCAATAACGGGATACCTGCCGGTTTCATTTATCAAGTCAGCAGAAATCCCTTTGCCACTTGAAAACCGCGTGCATAGCGATCCCAATCTGTATTCCGAATACTCTATCATTTTCATTCACCATTTTCACAGGAAGAATTTGACGATACTGTAGATTCGAGATCTACTATCAACAGCATACCATAAATAAGGTTTATCATCTTGACACAATCCAGCTTTGTTTTCTTCCTAGTAGAACGACCATGGGCAATCCAATGCCGGTTGAGTCGTTTCGGTTCTTTCCCTTTGAAATCTGAATTTGCAGAAAAAGAATCCAAGGTTTGTTCTAACGTCACAGCCAGCGTTATCATCGCGTATTCATCGTGATCTAGAAGTTCGTCATTCTCAAGTTTTTTCTTAATTACATCAATACGTGGCTTAAGACTTGATGTTGAATTTCCGGAAGTATCAGATAGTAAACCGTCAAAAACAGAGGTGAAACCCGTAACAGCCAGGTCACTGTCTCCGTTACGAAATGCTTTTACAGATTGAGAATAAAGTCGCTTATGCTTCTGCATCACTGCGGAAGAGAGGGTCTTGTCAATAGTTCTGTTTACCTTGGAAAAACGATCCCGGATCAGCTGTTCTCGAAGTGTTTTGTTGATATTTTCTGCATTCAAAATTGCATCGACAAATTCATCAGTCATATAGTCCCAAAAGACGAACTGCGCATCCCCCAATTTCCTAATTGCAGATATAGGTCGGGATGCCTTCTGAAGAACTTGCCCAATCTCTGCTATTTTCGACTTATACTGCTCAATCGTTTCGACAATAGGTTTCAGTGCGAGCTGAATACTCTGCAATGCCTCTATTGCAGGGAGAGTAATTTCATGCATTCGAGAAAGTGCTGCACCCACTCCTGAAAAATCGAATTCTTGCCATGAAGAAGTAAAACTACTCATTTGTAAACAAGCCTTTCAGGTTCAACGATATTTGAGTTTCCAGTTTCTTCGCTTCCTCGTTCAATGCCTCGAACTCCGCATTCAAGCCGAGCATGGTTGCCCTGAACTCCTCCTCAGTCATGCCGTCATCCTCGATGACCACGCCGACATAGCGTCCGGCGTTGAGGGAATAGTCCTGGTCGATGATGCCGTCCTCGCCGTCCAGCTTTGCCGCTTTGCACAGGCCGATCACGTCCCGGTAGACTCCATCAGGAAAGCGTTCCAGCAGCCAGAGAAGATTGTCCAGAAAATAGATGATCTCATCAGCGCAGGCCTTCCCGGCATCAGCCAGTTCAAAATATGCTTTCAGCTTTGCATCCTGTTTGGGCGCGAGAGTGTATCTGCCTTCCAAATCTTCGCGGTTTTCTTCGATTTCCCGCAGCTGTTCTTTGATCTGCTCCTTGAACGCTGTGACAGATTCCACGGACAATTCTTTCAGCCTGTCGTAGTCAAAAGAAGTGACAGCCAGGGCATAGTTACTGAATATCGGTTCGGAATACTTTCCGCTTTCATCGCTTGTAAAACAAAACTCATACTCGTTGAGCTTATAGATAATCTCAAGCAGTTCACTTGTCAGCCGCAAGGCCTCTGTTTTGTAGCTGCCGGTCAAAGCAGCAAATGCGCCTGTGTCGCCTTGATACAGGCGGGTGATGATCCCCAGATTTTTAATCTGCTCATCACTGAACTTGCGGTGGGCGCGATCCACCTGGGTAAACACATTGCGGGCGTCAATGAAAAGGATCTCATCCTTCTTTTCCGTTTGGGGCTTGTGCTTGTCAAAGAACCACAGTGTAGCCGGCAGGGTAACAGAGGAAAACATATTGGAGGGCAACGTCACCATCTGGCTGATGATGCCCTCTTCGATCATCTTTTTCCGGATCTCATACTCGCTCTTTCCGGCGTCGGAGGCAGAGTTTGCCATGACCAGCGCGGCTTTGCCGTTCTCGTTCATAGCCGTGGCAAAATATCCGATCCACAGGTAATTGGCATTGGGAACGGTTTCTTTTTTATCGGAAGCCTTCTTTGCGGATTTGGTGGAATTGTGAGGCACACCGTAGGTGTTGAAGCGCTCGTCACCGCTGACGCGGTCAAAGGAGACTTCGTCCACATTAAAAGGTGGATTTGCCATGACGTAATCAAAAGTGCCGACCGCGCCGTAAGGATCGGAATAAAAGGAGTTTGCCTCAATGATCTCGCCGCGCACATTGTTGAGAAGGAGATTCATCTTGGCCAGCTTTACAGTGTCCGGTTCTTTTTCCACGCCGTAGCATCGGAACTTCATCTGCTCCGCTTCATTGGCATTGTGGGCATGCATATATCGCGCTGCCTGGACAAACATACCGCCGGAACCGCATGCAGGATCAAGTATCTTCTTGTCGCCGGGCTGCGGGTCCAGCACCTCCACCATGTAGCGCACGACTGTGGCAGGCGTATAGAATGTACCGCCGTCCTTGCCTTCGGCCAGCGCAAAGTTGCCGAGAAAATACTCATAGATCTCGCCAAAGATATCCACGGTGCAGTTTTCGGGAATGTCCTTAAAGATGCGCACAATGTTGGAGAGCAGCTCGGGCTCTTCCTCCGGCACGAGCTGGGCATATACTTCTTTGGGGAGAACACCGTCCATCTTGGGATTTTCACGCTCGATGGCTTCCATCGCCTTTTTCACCAGATCAGCCTTCGCCGCCGTGTCAGGTGCATCATTGAGATAGTCGTAATAAGCGCACTCCGGAAGGAAAAATCCGCATTTCTCAATGGCGATCTCTTTCCGCGTTTTCTCCATGCGGGTGCCGAGACGCTTTGTATACTCCGCATCGATTTCATCCTTGTGCTGCTTGAACAGAATGTCCGCATAGCGAAGAAAGATCAGGCCCAGGATTGGCTGACCGTATTTGTTAGCTGCGAGATGCGCACCGGAACGCAGCACATCCGCCGCATGCCACAGGTTGTCTTTTAAGGTTTTCAGCTCTTTGTCGGTCACTGCCGCTACCCCCGTTTATCCTCAAGACTTTCACCTTGCCTGCCATAACAAGTACATGTGCCAGGCCCGGCTATCAGTACATATAAGAATCCAATAAATAGCATATCACAAAATGACCTCTTTTTCAATTCGATTATACCGATTGTATACACAGTTCAACATCAACTATGCATTTAGGCTCAGAAAGAAAAGTGCCGGTCAGCAACATTTACGATGCTCCCCGGCACATACATTATCAAGTTCTTACAAAGAGGCTATCTTTCCCACACAGGCTCACTCCGGATCATACTCTCCGTATTCGCAGCCGATGTGGGTGGCCTCCACTTCGTCCACGAGCACCAGTGCGCCGTCCTTCTTGTCGTAGAGCTTTACCGTGCCCCAGCCGTTGCCGCCATTCCACAGGCGATTGTGGCGCTTGCTGCCGTCCGGCGCTTCATAATTCACCAGCAGCATGTCCGCCTTCCGGCAGAAGACCTCCGTCTCCATCACTGCGTGAATATTCTCTTGGCGTACCGTCCAGTGTACTACGTCGTCAAGCTCCTCAAAGGAGAAGTCCGTCTTGACCTTCAGATGAAGCTTGGAGAAATTGAAATCATACTCCTTGCCCTCGTAGTAGAATACACCCAGCAGACGGCGATCCAGCGGTACAAAGTAGATCTTCGGCCTGCCGCCGCCGATGTCG
>JBGUWL010000109.1:0-2993 GCA_045221075.1 Acutalibacteraceae bacterium | reverse complement strand
CTTGATTTCAGACTACAATTGTAGTACACTTAAAGAAAGAAATTATTCACATAATTATGTGAACACGGAGGATGAGATCATGGCTGTTCTTAAGTGCAAAATGTGCGGCGGCACCCTTGACGTTACCGAGGGTATGACTGTGTGTGAATGTGAATACTGCGGCACACAGCAGACCGTTACGACCTCAAAGGATGAAAATATGCAGGCGCTGTTCAACCGCGCGAACATCCTGCGAATGAAAAGCGAGTTCGACAAGGCAGAAGCCCTCTACGAAAAACTTGTCCAGAATAACCCCGACGATGCGGAAGCACACTGGGGACTTATCCTGTGCAAGTTCGGCATTGAGTATGTGGAGGACCCTGCCACCTTCAGGCGTGTACCCACCTGTCACCGCACCTCCTTTGATTCCATAATTGCGGACGAGGATTACAAGGAGGCCCTTCGCTTTGCGGATACAATACAGCGCAGTGTCTATGAGCGTGAGGCAAAGGAGATCGACCGTCTGCAGAAGGAGATACTTTCCCTGTCCGCCAAGGAAGACCCCTACGATGTGTTTATCTGCTACAAGGAGAGCGACAACGGCACCCGCACTCCCGACAGCGTTATCGCAAACGACATTTATCATCAGCTCACAAACGAGGGCTTCAAGGTATTCTATGCGGCCATAACTCTTGAAGACAAGTTAGGTTCGGCATATGAGCCCTGCATTTTTGCGGCTCTCAACAGTGCAAAGGTCATGCTTGCCATCGGCACAAAGCCCGAATATTTTACTGCCGTCTGGGTAAAGAACGAGTGGAGCCGCTACCTGAAAATGATGAAGAAGGACCGCTCCAAGCTGCTCATCCCCTGCTACAAGGACATGGACGCCTACGAGCTGCCGGAGGAGTTCGCCCATCTGCAGGCCCAGGACATGAGCAAGATCGGCTTTATCAACGACATTGTGCGGGGCATCAGGAAGGTCATCAAGAAGGACGAGCCGAAGCCGGCACAGACGGTGGTAACACAGGTGTCATCGGTAAATGCGAATGTTGCGCCGCTTATCAAGCGTGGTATGCTTGCATTGGAGGACGGCGAGTGGGACAAAGCGAATGAATTTTTTGATCAGGCGCTTAACAATGACGCCGAGTGCGCCGACGCATATATCGGTATGCTTATGGCGGAGCTTCATGTTCGTCAGCGCAGCAGTCTTTCAGATCAGAAGCAGCCCTTTGATAACAACAATAATTTCAAAAAAGCCCTTCGGTTCGGAGACGACAAGACCAAAGCCGAACTGAATGGTTATATCACCCACATCAACGAGAGGAATAAGAACGAAATTTATGACCGTGCCTCCGGCGTCATGACATCTGCAAGAACAGAGGATGATTACAAAAAGGCGGCGGAAATATTCAAAACCATTCCCGACTGGAAGGACGCAGACAAGCTTGCAAAGGAATGTCTTGAAAGGCGGAGACAACCCGCAAGGATGCAATTTATTGTAGCGCTTCAAATGCAATGAAATCTGCAAAAACAGAGAATGAATATAAAAAAGCAGCGGATATATTCGGAACCGTTCCCGGCTGGAAGGACGCAGACAAACTTGCAAATGAGTGTCTTGAAAAAGCGGAGGTTGCCCGCAAGGATGCAATTTATAAACGTGCCTACAGCGCCATACAATCGGCAGAATCAGAGGATGATTACAAAAAGGCAGCGGAGATATTCAGATCCATTCCAGACTGGAAAGATGCAGACGAAAAGACAAGGTTATGTCAGGAAAAAATCGACGAAATAAAAGCGCAGGAAGAAGCCGAACGACTGGAACGTGAACGTCAAAAAGAAAAAATGCGTATAGCGGCAAAGAAGCGCAAGATCATTGCCGCAATTGTGGCGGCTGTTGCTACGGCTTCTGCTGCTTTTGTCGTTTTGTTGATTACGGTTATTATTCCTGACAGCAAATACAATACGGCAATGGACTTGTACAATTCGGGAAAGTATGATGAAGCATACGATGCTTTTTCCGAACTGAACGGGTATAAAGATTCATCGGATAAAATGGCTGAAATTATAGCTGAACCGGCTTCAATAAGTACCAAAAACTCAGTCTTTTTTTCGGCAGGAGGATATCACACAGTAGGTCTGAAAAAAGACGGAACGGTGGTGGCTGTTGGGAAAAATGATGACGGTCAATGCGATGTATCTGACTGGAAGGATATAATAGCTGTTTCGGCGGGAGATTATCACACTGTAGGCCTGAAAAAAGACGGAACGGTGATCGCTGTTGGTTCTAATTCTTTCGGTCAATGCGATGTTTCGGATTGGAAGGATATAATAGCTGTTTCGACAGGAGAATATCTCACAGTCGGTCTGAAAAAAGACGGAACGGTGGTGGCTGTTGGATCTTATGGTAACGGTCAACGCGATGTATCCGGCTGGAAGGATATAATAGCTGTTTCGACAGGAGAATATCTCACAGTCGGTCTGAAAAAAGACGGCACAGTAGTGGCTGTTGGGAATAATGAAGACGGTCGATGTGATGTATCGGACTGGAAGGATATAATCGCTGTTTCGGCCGGAGATAACTACACAGTAGGCCTGAAAAAAGACGGCACGGTGGTGGCTGTTGGGCATAACACCTACGGTCGACTTGATGTATCCGGCTGGAAGGATATAATAGCTGTTTCGGCAGGAAGATATCATACTGTAGGCTTGAAAGCAGACGGAACGGTGGTGGCTGTTGGGCATAACACCTACGGTCGACTTGATGTATCCGGCTGGAAGGATATAATAGCTGTTTCGGCAGGAAAATATTACACAGTAGGTCTGAAAAAAGACGGAACAGTAGTGGCTGTTGGGGATAATTATGCCGGTCAATGCGATGTATCCGGCTGGACACTGAAAACCGTGACGGAGTAAGTCCCCCCCTCATCCGGCGCTGCGCGCCACCTTCTCCCTCAGGGAGAAGGCTCTGGGGCTTCCCCTCACAGGGGAAGCTGTCAGCTATGCTGACTGATGAG
>JBGUWL010000108.1:0-2156 GCA_045221075.1 Acutalibacteraceae bacterium | reverse complement strand
TGCTCATTTCGGTCATTTTTGCGATTGTACGACAAAATTACGACACTTTGAAATTGCGGTTTTGGATCGAATCGAACTATCTGCCTGATTTTTTGATGAATATGCAAACCGTTCATGCCTTGTTATCCAAAACAAAACTGCGTTTTCACACATCTTGTATGTTATCTTAGCGTATTCGAATAATAGCTTACACAAAGGTGGTTTATCAACACGATAATTCTTGATCTTCTGGTCCTCAGCATCAAAAGCGATCAGATAGTGACGACGCTGAAATTTATAGATATATTCCCCTTTGGGCAGCAAAAGTTCAGTACTCTGGTTAGTATTGGAAAGCATTTCCGACACACGAAAGCACCCAAAACGGAGGTAAGCTCTAGAAATCCAACATTTTTACCACATTTTTATTGAAAAAATGCCTATTCATATATACTTATTGACATTTTGAGATCGCAAAAAAGCCCAATTCCCGGACAAAAAAGCCCCGTATATAAGGATTTGTCAATTAAAAGCTTTGCTCCTAAGCGTGAGGCCACCGGTTCAAGTCCGTTATGGCGCGCCAAAGCCCAGTGAAGTATGATTCTTCACTGGGCTTTTTCTATTTCATGCCGGCGGTAATCACACTCAACAAGAGTTCTGATGAGAACTTGCTTTATTTTTCGTACCGTCACTACCTGAACATCTGCGCTGGCGGGCAAAATGGTGCCGGTCCGCACATCCACAGGATCGATGTCACAACAATATTACCGCGCACATGTTGAGACATACATACGCTACCATGCTGTTTGATGCGGGAGTCGATGTCAAATCAGCACAGCGATTCCTCGGTCACGAAGATATCGAGGTAACGCTTTCCATCTATACCCACCTAACCAAGTTCAAAGAAGATCAGGCGGTTTATGCCCTGAATGAGCACTTGGATGAGATGATCGAAACAAAGCAATTCCTAACTACAATACAGTGAAGAGCCCATGCAAAGAAGAGGCTGTTGCACTGCAATCTTCTTGCATTTGCAACAGCCCCTTTTGATTGTGAGGCTCAATAATCGAACTGTCTGTAGTAACGTCGGATCGAGAGCGGGTGACGCAGGAACAGCTCCATATAGGCGTCCACGCGATTGTTGACCGCGTGCATCACGAGATGCGAGATGCTACCGCGGAACTCCTTTCGAATTCCCTCCAGCTCCAGTTCGGCCGTGTCGATGATCGTGTAGTTGGCGCAGACACGAGGCAGAAAGCGCGCGACGCGTTCTGCAAGCGGGCGCTGTTCGTCCTCGCCGATGAAGAGCGTGACGGGTGTGTCGGCGATGATGATCTCCTGCATGCCGTGGAAGAACTCCTGACAGCTGATAGACTTGGTGCGGATCCACATCTGCTCTTCCCAGTAGCACATGGCGTAGGAGTAGGTGGCTCCGTACTGGTTGCCCGAGCCGATGAAGTAGTGCGGCAGATCGGGCCGCTCGCGGTGGAAAGCGACTGTCTTTTTCGCGTACTCATATGCCCAGGCGTCCGCAGCCTTTTCTACCTCTGCCAGCGCGAAGGCGAGATGGGCCTCGATCTCGCAGTTGTACTCCTCATAGGCGGCGAACTCGCCGTTTTTGTACATGAGATAGTTTGCGACCATATAGAACTTCAGCTGCTCGTTCTTAGGATAGAGGATCAAATAATCCTGCTTGTCCGGCGCAGTTAGTGTCGAACCCGGCGTGTCGATAAAGGCGAAGATCTTGCCTCCGATTTCCCGGACGCGCTCGACGAGCCGCACCATCTCCTTGGTGTTGCCGGAAACCGAGGAATAAATGACCACGGACCGTTCGGTAAAGCGGCGGTTGCCGGTGGTGAGAAACTCCGCGGCGTTTTCAACATAGATGGGCAGAGAAGAGCGGCCGCGCATATAGACCTCCACCTGCATGGCGGAAGCATAGGTGCCGCCGATGCCGATAAAATAGATCCCGTCAAAGCCTTCCTCCCAGATTCGGTCGATAACCGCCTCGATCTGGGGACGGAGCGCCAGAGCGCCCTGCACGCTCTCAATCGCTTCCTTTTCATCAAAATTGCGCAGGCAAGGACCCTCTGTCTCCTGCCATTTTTTCGCTTCAAAACTCATAGTACGACTCCTTAATAGAATTCTCCGTCCGTCTCCAGTCCGAGGAAGAAACGGAG
>JBGUWL010000107.1:0-2190 GCA_045221075.1 Acutalibacteraceae bacterium | reverse complement strand
GAGTCTTCTGTAGCTTGGGTGGGTATCTTTCCCACACCGTTATAAGTTTATATTTGAAAAACCATTGGTTTTCCTCTATTGTGGTTGTTGCTCAGACAATTCACGATAAAAGGAAAAAACCAATGGCTTCTCCCCTTACTATACTGAAAACCGTGCTAAATCTCAACCACAATCGTATGCATGTTACCGATTATGAGGAAACAACAGTTACCGTCCACCGGTTTGGCGAGGAATTCGAACAGACTCAGATTATGGTTCATGCCAGGCCTTATAAGCGGGTTCAGAATCTCTGCCCTGTCTGTATGAAGAAATGCCCGGGATATGATACTAAGTACGATACCGAATCCTCCTGGCGTGCGCCTAATCTGAACGGCATCCCGGTATATATCTGCTACCAACCTAATCGGATCGAATGTCCTGAGCATAGCGTTCTTACAGAATATATTCCCTGGGCTGATGGTGACAGCCGCTTCACGGAAGATTTCAATAACGAGGTCGCATGGATGGTCTGCCGAATGTCCAAAACAGCCATCGCCCAGTTCGAGAACATCAACTGGCGTACCGTCGGGAACTGCGTCAAGGCGGCCCATGCCCGCATAGAGCCGGATGTGAAGGCAAGGATGCACGGCCTCCGGCGGATCTGCGTGGACGAGACCAGCTACCGGAAGGGCTTTTCCTATATCACCGTCGTGTATGACATGGACCGTAACCGGGTTGTCTGGGTTCATGAAGGCAACGGGCTTGAAATCTTCCGGCTCTTCTGCGAAGAGCTTTCCCCCGAAGAGCGGAAGAAAATCGAGATCGTTGCCGGGGACGGCGCCAAGTGGATCGACACATGTACAAGAGAGTACTTCCCGAACGCCACACGCTGCATCGATTTCTTCCATGTGGCCGAATGGGCCAACGGGGCGCTCGACAAGGTCCGCGCTGCCACGGCTTCTAAGGCGTCTGCTGAGTATGAACGCCGTAAGGTGGAATTCCAAAAGGCGGAGGCGGAATCCGCAAAGGAGGCAGAGGCGGTTGCGGAACAGCTCCGTCGCGTGGAGGAGGAACTGGCGTCCATGCCGAAGCGGGGACGCCCGAGCCGCCGGAAACTGGAGCTGCTTTCATTACTGGCAGCCCTGAGGGAATCGGTACAGCCGGAACCCGGTGCACCGAAAAAGAAAGGCCGTCCCAGGAAGGAACAGTTCTCTCCCGAACACCAGGAGGAGCTCGACCGGCTGGCAGACAGGGCGAAATCGATAAAAGGCGCGAAGCATGCGCTCGGCCACAACCCGGAGAACTGCACAGACTATCAGGCTGACAAGATCAGGCTGATCGAGAACTCCTATCCTGACCTTTACAGGGCTTATCAGCTAAAGGAATCCCTGCGGCTGATCCTTCACATGAAAAACGACATACTTGCTGCAGACGAACTTGAGCAATGGATCAGCGACGCCTCTTCATCAGGCCTGAAGCCGATGGAGGAACTTGCGGAGAAGATCGTACGCCACAGGAAAAATATCCTGAATTCCATCAGGTGTCAGGCCAATAGCGCGAAAAGCGAGGCTGTCAACACGACGATCAAGGTTCTGATCAAGATGGCGCGCGGTTTCCGCAATATCGGGAATCTTGTAGCACTTGTATATCTCAAGTGCTCCGACCTTGTCATCCCACTGAACAACCGCCCGCAGATGACGGCCGAGCAGGCGACAGCCGCAAGGCAGGCTGCTAATGAGCGGCGGAAGATCCGCCAGATGTCACCGGTTCCGGTCTGATGTCGTACAGGCCATAGTACAAGCTTGATCGGCCTCAAAATCTGTTCTTAGATTTGGAGCCTGAGGTCCGATAACCAGCCGCCGCAGGGCTACCCTTGCGGGGTTCTCAGATGGATGCTACACTGCGTGTTTCCGACGGCTCAGGAATGAGTGATCTGTTCTTGAGTTTGTCGCCGTCGGTCGATTACCGACAGCATCCATCTGGGGTTCACGCAAGGGCGGCGTACGGGGGTATAACCTAATGCGAAGGCAAGTGCTGGCGCTTACTTACCCACCCAAGCTACAGAAGCGTCTAAAATTTGTGAAAAAAATCCTTGTATTTAAATGGATGACGTGCTATTATATTTTGGTCTGTAAATGAGCAGGGGGAAACCCTTGCTCAATTGTCCTGTCTTAAACCGTAACTACGCATTTCAAAGGACGGGGTGATTTC
>JBGUWL010000106.1:0-5760 GCA_045221075.1 Acutalibacteraceae bacterium | reverse complement strand
ACAAGCTCTATGAGAAGCAGTTCATTCTTGACAACAACATACGTTTCCAGGACGTTCCCTCCTGCAACGATATGCTCTTCACCTTCTCCGCCTATACCATGGCCGAAAGGATAACCATTCAGGACCAGATACTCATTCACCAGAGAGTGGGTCATCCCAAGCACCTTTGTCAGGAGGTAAAGTTCCTGTGGCACAACTTCTATGACGCTCTCTATGCCCTTAAGGAGTTTATGGTTGAAAGAGGCTGCTATGAGGATTACAAGCGCAGCTATATCAACTGGGCGGCGGATTTCTCCCTCTGGAATATGCACAACTACCACAAGAAGTACCGCACCATAATCCGCAACCGGCTCAGAAAAGACTTCTTTGAAAACATGGACATCTCTACCGCTGACGAAGAGATGTTCGACAATCCGAAGTTCTATGAAGAGATCCGGCAGATCATGTCGGAGCCGGAGGACGAGGATGACGGAGTATGTCCCCGTGTTTCGGTCATTATCAGTGCATACAACGCCGAAGCCTATATCGGAAAATGCCTTGACACCGTAATTGCCCAGACCCTGAGCGATATCGAGATAATCGTTGTGGATGACGGTTCCGATGACGGCACCCCGAGGATACTCAGAGAATACCAGACCAGGGACGAAAGAATAAAGGTCATCACAAAGGAACACACAAACGCCGGTGAAGGCCGCAATGCAGGTCTTGAAGCAGCGACGGGTCTATACCTTGCCTTCCTTGACGCAGACGACTTCTTTGAGCCGGATATGCTGGAAAGAGCATTTAACCGGGCCCGTGAGCATCATGCTGACGTGTGCATCTTCGGCAGCGACCTGTATAACCACGAAACAAAGGAATTCTCCCCCGCTCCCTGGACAATGAAGGAGCACCGTATGCCCTCTCAGCGTCCTTTCTCTGCCGCGGAAAACAAGGACTCCGTATTCAATATGACAAGCTGCTCTGCATGGAACAAGCTGTTTCGCCGCAAGCACATCATTGACGGCGGCTTTAAATTCCAGAGCAATCTTATTTGCAACGATATGCTCTTCACCTTCTCGTCTATCGCAGCCGCCGAACGCATCACCACACTGCCGGATACGGTATTCGTACATCAGCGCATCGCTCACCCCAAGGCAATGGCAAATGCCTTTGAATACTGCACCGCCTGCTATTTTGACGCTCTTTATGAGCTGAAGTCCTTCCTTGAGGAAAAGGGTCTCTACGAAGGCTTCCGCAGAAGCTTTGTAAACTGGGCGCTGGACTTCTCACTCTTTACCATGCACAGCTACAAGGGCGCATTCGGAAAGCTGGTTCGTCAACAGCTTAAATTCAGAGGCTTTGACCTGCTTGATATATCCGATGCTGATGAATCAGACATCGACAACAAGGACCAGTACCGTGAGATGAGGGAGATACTCAGCGAACGCCGCGAGTTTGACCCCGAAGCCGTTCCCACGGTATCGGTGGTAATGCCCCTTTTCAACGTGGAAAAATACCTGCCCACAGCCCTTGATGATGTGATCTTCCAGACCTTTGAGGACATTGAGATCATCTGTGTTGATGACGGCTCTGAGGACAACACCCTTGAGATACTCAAAGCCTATTCCGAGATGGACAGCCGCATCCGCATCATAGAGCAGAAAAACGCCGGAGCCGGCGCTGCCCGCAACAGGGGTCTGAAGGAAGTCAGGGGAGAATACGTCATCTTCCTTGACGGCGACGACATATTCAGCTCGGAGCTTATTGAAACCGCTCTGAAACGTGCCCGTGAGACCGGCGCGGACATCACCGCCTTCAACTTTACCCAGACCAATGCCCAGGGTGTTTACGCTCACCGCATCGGCGTTCATACCAATCTTATAGGCAGCACCTCGGATACCTTCAATTACCTTGACTGTCCCGAGCGCATAATGACCGTGGTCAACCCCACCCCCTGGAACAAGCTTTACCGCACGGCCTTCATCCGTGAACACAACATCCTGTTTGAAGAGATAACCTCCAGCAACGATATCACCTTTGCTTCGGTCACCATGGCCTACGCAAATAAGATCGCATACATTCCCGACGAGCTTCTGCACTATAACAGAGGTCTTGCCGGTTCCATCACCGCCGCCAAGAGCAAAAGGCTCCCCAATGTTATCCGCGCCGTCACAAGCGCTATCCGTCAGGTAAAAGAGCTGCCCTACTATGATCTTATCGCAGAGTCCGCAGCCTACTTTGCCGTTGACAACTTTGTCTTTGCCCTCAAGAACAACGTGCTTGACTATCACGACCCCCTGGCAAAGGAATACTACAACTTCGTACACGATTTCTTCAACCAGCCCGAATTTGCCGACCTTGACGAAAGCGTTATCACCAATCCCATTCTCTATGCGCGCTATCGCGTTATCAAAGAGGTGGAATACGAGAGATTTGCGGACGCCTTTGACAAGGAGATAATAGTTTCCCTTACCTCATACCCCGCCCGCATACCCTACGTTGCCCAGTCCGTAAAGACTCTGCTCAAACAGAATATGCCCGCCAGCCGCATTCTTCTCTGGCTGGCAGCTCCCCAGTTCCCCGGAAAGGAAAACGATCTGCCGGCAGATCTGCTGGAGCTTACCGAAAGCAGTCAGTTTGAGATAAGATGGTGCGACGAGGATCTCGGTCCCCACAAGAAGTACTACTACACCATGCAGGAGTATCCCGAATCTATCGTCATCACCGTTGACGATGACCTGCTCTACCGTGACACCACCATCGAGGAGCTTTTCCGGTGCTATCTGCTCTATCCGGAAGCTGTCTCCGCCGTCCGCACACACCTTATCACCTTCAACGAAAAGGGTGCCATCGACGAATACAGCGAATGGCTCAAGGAATACGACGGCACACGCTACGTTCCCTCACGTCAGGCCATAGCCATCGGTGTTGAGGGCGTACTCTATCCCCCGGGACTGCTGCGTCCCGAGCTGTTTGACAAGGATGCCATCCGTCAGACCTGTCTGTATGCCGACGATCTGTGGCTCAAGGCTATCGAATGTGCCTCGGGTATACCGGTAGTATGCGCTTCTCCCGCAAGGGGACTCAGATACGTTCCCGATTCTCAGGACACCGCCCTCTGGAAGAGCAATGTTGACAACAACCGCAATGACACCCAGCTCAAGCGCATCATCAAACGCTGCGACACCTTCTTCGGAAAGGACAGCATACGTAACTATATTCTCGGCGACACGAATCTTATCTCCGGCGACAAGCTGCTTTACATCAAAAACAAGCGCGCACAGAAGGAACTCAAAGACGCAATGCGCAGGCTCGCAGACGCCGAGCGCAACATCAGAAGCCACCAGAAGCAGCTTGACGGCCTCAAGAACACCACCGGCGGCTTCAAGATCTATTCCTCCGTCCAGGCAACAGGGGCATCCAAGGGCTCCAGCCTGAGAGAGGTCTTTGGCAAGATGAACCCAAGATCCATTCTTGTTGCAGATGCCGTCGAATTCCGCAACAGCAACGTTCCCTCACGCTACGGTATTGTAGAGATCATCCGTCTTTCAAAGAGCCGTGCCGTTATCAGCTTCTACTCAAAGGAAGAAGGCGGAGACGCCCGTATGTTTACCGACTCCGAGGGTATGCCCAACGGAACATGGTACTCACAGAACGTATTTGTTCCCAGAATAATCAAATAACTACCCGCTTTTTAGTCCAAAGGCTGCTGCACACACCGTCGCAGCAGCCTTCGGAAAATTTTTGACACAACACTTTCTTTATATATTGTGGGAGGATAATACTATGACAAGTAAACCCGGCAACTCGGATATCGGCAATTTTTTCTCTTCGATATTTCCTCTGTTTCACGAAATATACGCCCCCGAAGGAGAAACGATCGATGGAAATGCCTTCAAAAACAGGATAGCCGATGCACGGAACAGTCTTTCGGCAGACAAAAGCTATCTTGAGGACAAGGGTGTCCTGCTGGAATATGATTCTCTTGACACTGTTCCCGAAGGAAGGTTCACCGTTATGAGAGACGGAGTGAGAATGGAATCCATGTTCATCACCTGTCCCGGCTCCGAACGTCTCTTTGTTGTACTTGGAGGCGCACGCACCCGCAACGGCGGACGTGACTTTGTTCCGCTTCCTCAGCTCAATATGTGGTCCTGGTCGAACCGCATCAATGTGAACTATCTTTATATTGAAGACCCGCTGTATTATGTCTATAACGATCCGCCCCTTAAGGTAGGCTGGTTTTTCGGTACAGGCAGCGCTGATCTGCGCCGATACGTGGGAGAGCTTGTAAACAAGATAGCCTCTATAAAGGGCTTTTCGGGAAACAACATCAAGATTTACGGCATCAGCGCCGGAGGCTCTGCAGCTCTTCCCGTTGCGGGCTATGTAAAAGGCTGCACCGCCATTGCAAACAATCCCCAGCTTGACTTTGCCCGATACTACCAATGTCCCAGATTCACAAATATTACAGGAGTAGACATCATCGCCGAAAGCGTACCCGGCGGCCGCAATGACATCATCGGTCAGCTTCTTGATTCGGAGGCCGATGCCATCATTATGATAAACGCCTACTCTGTTGAAGACACCGAGCTGCATCTTGACTATCTGGTAAAACGCACAGGCTTCCGGCCCCGTCTCGGTCTGAACAGGATAACGGATCATCTGACCCTGTGGCTTTATGCCGTTCCGGGGGCAATGTCCGATCACACCACATCTCCCTCCGAATCCCTCATGCTTGCGCTGTTCTGGCTTTCCGACAAGCTGCAGCAGGGCGGCAGGCCGGAGGATTATCAGGAACTTTTCCTGCTCTTCAATAACTTCTTCTTTGCCCAGTATTCGGCGGAACGCAGGCGCCAGACCGACATCGCCGACCTTAAAGCAAAAATAGATTCACTGTCAAATGATAATCCCATGCTGCGTAATCCCAATCTGGAAAACTACATCACCGCCCGTATCGACATCAAGAATTCCGGCTCAGACGGCAATAATATCGAGATCACCTCCAACTCGGACGAGAACAGCACCGTTACCTCACCCGAATGGCTGAACCAGAACGGCGGCGGCGTTATCGTACACTCCACGGCAGGCAGTCTTGACCTTTCACTTCGCTGTAAAGGAAAAGGCAGCCTGAACGTTACACTGAGAGGGAAATACCTCAAATCATTCGACGGCGCCACCGTACCGCTTTTTGTGGATTACACCCGTTTTGAGCTGAACGGCGAAGCCCTGCTCAGCGAAAAAACTCCCATTTCCCACGACCGGAACAAAAGATTCACTCATCCTGTCAGTGACGGCGACATTATCACCCTGCATTTTTCCTGGGTATCTCACGACCCGAGAGTATAAAAACAAAGCTCCTGCCGCCGATGTGACAGGAGCATAAAGCGCTTCGCTAACTGAAAAATGAATACTTAAGACTAAGAATAATAATATTTGAGAATTTAAACAATATCAGGTATAAACAGGAAATGCACTTACCGTAAGTAAAACCCGTATATAGAGAGCCGGGCACCGGGAGCTATCATATTTGCAGCGGGATAAATTGATGCAATAATAAAAAATCAACTTAACGATCAACGGAGCTTCTTAGGTTCAAGAATATCTGCCGGCCCTCGATCATTATTCATTTTTAAGTCTTCAGTTTTCAGTATTCATTTAGAAAATCCTGTCACTTGCGTGACAGGATTTTCGCTTCTGCCGGTAACCGGACTTGAACCGGTACGGATGTTACTCCGAGGGATTTTAAGTCCCTTGCGTCTGCCTATTTCGCCATACCGG
>JBGUWL010000105.1:0-1699 GCA_045221075.1 Acutalibacteraceae bacterium | reverse complement strand
AAAAGGTAAGGCCGGAGGAATGAACCATTCGGGAGCCGGGGACGCGTGCCGTCCCCGGCTCCCCCAGATTGTCAAAAAAGGGGCTGTGAAGAAAGTCTCTTGAAAAAAAGAAGGGCGCTTCCAGGCGAAGAGGCTTGGAAGCGTCCATCTTTTTTTGGTACAATTTTCTTGCGATGAAAAAGAGCACCGGAAAGAATTATAGTCCAAAGCAGGGAAGATTACCAGTGTTTATTGCAGATAGTTTAGACATCTGCGATCCGGTATTGGCATTTGACGAGATCATGGAGGAGATCGGAATCGAACGGTATCTGAAGCCGAAACGGCACAATCCGCTGGGACGGCCAGGGTACAGTCGGGTCAATATGCTGAAGACGATCTTGTTCAGCTTCATGGACACAGGGTATGCAGGGCTGCGCGGGATAGATGACCGCTGCAAGGTGAACCTGCGGTATATGTACCTGATGGAATACGAGACGCCCAGCTACCATTGCTTCGGGGACTTCATCAATGAGGAATTGACCGACACGATTGAAGATATCTTTCGAGCGGTGATGGAGTATATCCGGGAAAAAGAGGGCGTGGATATGCAGCATGTGTATATTGACGGCTCGAAATTTGAAGCCAATGCGAACAAATATACCTGGGTATGGCGGAAAGGCACAGAGAGATCCAGATACCGGCTTTACGAAAAGGTCACGGCACTGCTCGACGAGATCAATGAAACGCTGGCTTTCTCCGGATTACGGATCGAGACGAATACCGAGTACACGCCTGAGTATCTGGAGGAAATAGCGGCGAGATATGCTTCTCTGTATGGGATAGATGAAAAGACGTTCGTACACGGGAAAGGCCGTCACAAGACACAGGAGCAGAGGCATTACGAGAAGCTGGCACACTTCACCGAAAAGCTGCGGGGGTATGTGGAGAAGCTCCGCATTTGCGGCCCGGAACGGAACAGTTATTCCAAGACCGACCATGACGCCACGTTCATGCGGATGAAGCGGGACTACATGGGCAACGACCAACTTCTTCCCGGTTACAACATTCAGATCGGCGTAGCGGACGAATACATCGCTGTGGTAGATGTCATGCAGTACCGATCAGATATGGACTGCTTCATCCCGTTGATGGAAAAGTTCAAAAAGCTGTACGGCTTCTATCCAAAGTATCCCATCGCCGACGCCGGGTATGGCTCCTTCAACAATTACATCTACTGCCAGTTACATGGGATGGAGAAATTCATGAAGTTCCCCATGTATGAGAAAGAAACGAAAGACGAGAACTACCGCAACAACCCATTCCGTGCGGTAAACTTCAAGACCGACCCTGATGGCAACTTGCTCTGCCCGAACAACAGGAAATTCAAATTTGCTTACCGAACGGCGGTCAAAGGTAATCTCTACGGACGGCAGAACGAGATCTTCGAGTGTGAGGACTGCAGCGGCTGCCCTTATGCTGAACAGTGTAAGAAGACTGAAAAGAACCGAACGATCTGCCTGAACCAGGAACTCACGGCTATCCACGAGGAAGTATTGGGCAACCTTGAGAGCATCCACGGCGCCCTACTCCGCATGAATCGCTCTATCCAAGCTGAGGGTACATTTGGCATACTGAAATATGACCGATGGTACAAGCGGACTGTCCGAAGAGGCTTGGATTCCGTCAAGCTGGAGCTTTATTTGGTTTCTGTTGGGCACAA
>JBGUWL010000104.1:0-2351 GCA_045221075.1 Acutalibacteraceae bacterium | reverse complement strand
CTTCAGCAACAACCTTGCTGAGGGGCTGATATACTCGGGCGGATACTACAGCAACACGTCGAGCGCTGGCGTTTTTTACATCAGCGGGAAAAGCGGCAGGTCACATCTATTCGGCACGGTGGGCTTCAGAGCCGCTTATGCAGTGATACCCACGTGACCGGGGGGGGAGAAAAATTGGATACGGAGATTGTTTTTACACCCGCGTCGCTGTTTGCGGGGATACTTGCCGTATGCGCGGGGATCACCTGCATAGCTGCGGCAGTGGCGTGGATCATCAAGGGTATAAACGCGGCAAGGCAGCCGTCTAAAAAGATACATGAGAGGCTTTCGGCTCTGGAGCAGAAGGTAGAGGAGCATGAGAGCTACTTTGACAGCGACAAGAAAAGGCTTGAGGAAATGGAGCAGGGGAACAGGATCACACAGCGCGCGATACTTGCCCTGCTCTCTCACGGCATAGACGGAAACGATATCGAGGCGATGAAGTCCGCGAAGAAGGAGCTTCAGGACTTTCTTATCGGAAAGTGACGGAAAGGAGAGTGATACCCATGAAAAAGGAAGCGAAAAAGACCCACGAAAAGGAGCCGCCCCTTATCTCTGAGGTGAAGGAAGCGGAAAAATCCGCACACGCCTTTGAGGTGACGGCCGCCGTGCTGAACGTCCGACGGGAGCCGGATACGAAGAGCAGGATCACGGCACAGGTGCGCCGCGGGCAGGTGATGATCGTGGACGAGGAAAAGGACGGCTGGGGAAGGCTGAGATCCGGCGCGGGTTGGATAAGCCTGGAATACGCTGAAAGGAAGTGTGCCGTATGAGCGGATACCTTAAGAAGTGGTTAAAGGCGGCAGGCATAAGGGCGGCAAAGACCGTGGCTCAGACTGCCGCCGCCCTTATAGGCGTGGGTGCGACTATCGGAGAAATAGATTGGGTGACGGTGTGTTCGGCTGCCGCCGTCTCGGGGATACTCTCCCTGCTGACGTCTGTTGCCGGTCTGCCTGAACTCGATGAAGGGAGCGATGAATAATGAATGAAGAAGAACTGCTGAACCTCGAAGGAGTAAGCAAGGAAACACTCGAAAATCTTAAAGACAACAAGGGGGACGACTAAATGGCTTACACAAACAGTCCGCTCGTAAATCACACCCGACTTTCACCTAACCACAGCGGCCTGAGAAATCACGCCATCGACACAATAACAATTCATTGTGTGGTCGGACAGTGTAGCGTAGAGTCGCTGGGGTCTTTGTTTGCAGATCCAAACAGAGGCGCATCAAGCAACTATGGCATCGGATACGACGGTCGCATCGGAATGTATGTCGAGGAAAAGAACCGCTCGTGGTGTAGCTCCAGCAGCTATAACGACAACAGGGCGGTCACTATTGAGGTAGCGTCAGATATGACAGAGCCGCTGGCTGTCAGGGATGCCGCCTACAAGTCGTTGATTAAGCTGGTGGCAGACATCTGCAAGAGAAACGGCATCCAAAAACTGGTATGGAGCACAAACAGGAATGAGCGTATGAACCACCTGAACGGATGCAACATGACCGTTCACAGGGACTACGCTAACAAGAGCTGCCCGGGTACATGGCTATACGAGAGGCACGGACAGATAGCTGCAGAGGTTAATAAACTGTTAGGCATTCAGACACAGACACAGACATCTACTTCAAAAACAGGATCAGGAACATCAACATCCTCAACATTGGCGTCAGGGATCCCGGATATTTACTATCAGGTGTTTGCCAAGGGTAAGTGGCTGCCGTATGTCAAAAATCTGAGTGACTATGCCGGACTTTCAGGCAACCCAATCTTCGGAATGAGGTGCAAGGTTTCAAATGGACATATCCGTTATCGTGTTCACCTGATAGGTGGTGGATGGCTTCCCTGGGTTACGGATATCGAAGATTTTGCCGGCTCAGCAGGACTTAAAAGTCAGATAGACTGTGTCCAAATGGAACTGGTCGGGCTATCTGGCTATACGGTAAGGTACAGAGTTAAGTGCGTTGGGACAACCGCCTACCTCCCTTATGTCACAGGCTGGAATGACACCAACAGCAGTGGATACGCCGGAATATACGGTGTACCTATCGACAGGCTGCAGGTAATCACTGTAAAAAGCTAAAAATAACGTCCCGAAAAATCGGGACGTTAAAAGGCACCCTGCTTTGAGGCAGAGTGCCTTTATTTATTGTCGCTTTTCCGGCAGCGACATAGCCAGAACAAACACCGATCCGACAAAGTAGATCTCCGTCGGGGTTCGTCTGGGATTCCGTAAGTGGACACTGGGAGAGCTTAAACGAACCCCCTCAGCTCCTGCCAGTACTTCCGCTTTGGTGACGATCTCACGATCAACGG
>JBGUWL010000103.1:0-41243 GCA_045221075.1 Acutalibacteraceae bacterium | reverse complement strand
ACCTGCTGGTCCTTGAACAGTCCCACAATGTCTGAAGTGGGGTATTCTTCCTTTGGCTGCATAATGAAGATCATTGCGATAATGATTATCAGTACTATGGGTATGCCAAGGTAGATCAGCAGATTACGGACGGTCTTTTTGTTTTCCAAGTGTTCGTCACTCCTTTGATATTTTCACAGGCGGGCATTGCTCATGAGTATATCTCTGATTTGAGCACACCCACATAGGGAAGGTTTCTGTAGCGTTCACTGTAGTCAAGGCCATAGCCCACAACAAACATATCATCTATAACACGGCCGGTATAATCGGCGGTAATGGGCTTCTTTCTGCGGGAGGGCTTGTCAAAAAGCGTGCAGATACGCACGGATGCTGCGCCCTTTTTCAGCAGAAGGTCTCTGATATATGAAAGAGTGTTGCCTGTGTCGAGGATGTCCTCGACAATAAGGACGTCCCGGCCGATCACGTTGGCGGTAATATCCTTTGTGATCTTTATGCTGCCGGAGGAAACGGCGGAATTGCCGTAGCTTGAGGCGGCAATAAAGTCTATCTGACATTCGTCAAGAGTTATCCTGCGGAAGATATCCGCAAGGAACATGATGCTTCCCTTGAGCACTCCTACCATTATCAGCTCTTTTCCCTGATAATCACGGTTTATCTGAGATGCAATGTCGTCTACGACTTCTTCGATCTCCTTCTGACTCATCAGTTCTTCAAAAACATCCTTATGCAGCATAGTTCAACATCCTTTCTTTTGGTTCAACACCTTATTCGGAATCTTTTTGACGGATGATCAGGACCCGACGGGTAGTTTCATTCACGGCACTGTCCCGTGAAGCTCCAACTCCCTCTGCCCACAGCACACGTCCCCCATCTGCAAGCAGTACAATACTGCCGCGCTCTTCACGGGGAATACGAAGCTCGATCATCAGCTTTTTTACGGACTTGGTCACGTTCCTTCTGGGAAGGGTAAAAACGTCTCCGCTTTTTCTCGTGCGGAAAACACTCGTCAATGGTATTGTATCATAATCCAGCGAATTAGCAAACAAATTTTTATCAAATTGCTGACGGTTGTTGAATTCATATATATTCAAAAGGGAAAGTTCAAAACATTTATTGTTTATCCCGAAGTCTCCACCGGGAATAACAGGACATTCGTCCCCACTGTCAGCGGACTTCGGATAGACAATACGAAAACATCCCTGAGAGGACACTGCATATATACCGCCGCTTATCTCGACTGCACCACCATTATACACGATTTTTCTTATCAGTTCAATATGCTTTGCCGTGGGAATGACTGTATGCTCTTCACACAGCTTTCTGACAGCTGCGGCAAATACTGCCGGGTGCAGACCGGCCATACCGGAGGCGTCATATCCGCCGGATATCCTCAGGTCTTCAAGGGACCTTTCTGACGACTGACGGATATAATCATCGGCCTCTCTGAGCCGTGCGGACATGGCAGTGACAGAGGATTCAAAGGAAGGGTTGATCTCCCTGAGATGAGGAACAACGTCAAGTCTTATCCTGTTGCGGGTGTATTCCCGGGTCAGATTGCTTTTGTCGATACGGAATGTAATACCGCAGCGGCGGCAGTATTCCTCAGTTTCCTGACGTGTGACCTCAATAAGGGGGCGTATTATCCTCCCTCTTACAGGTGGAATCCCGCACAGACCCGTCAGACCGCTGCCCCTTGAAAGGTTGAACAATACGGTCTCGGCATTGTCTGAGGCGGTGTGGGCTGTGGCGATAATAGCGTCAAGTTCATCGGCTTTACGTTCAAAAAAGTCGTATCTTATCAGCCTTCCACACTCTTCGGTCCCGACTCCCATAATTTCGGATTCTTTTTTTACGTCAACCGTAATACCGAACCACTGAACACCAAGTCTTTCACACAGCTCTTTTGTGAAGGCTTCATCCTTGTCAGCTTCTTCTCCTCTGAGTCCGTGATTTACGTGACAAGCATATAGCCTTAACATATATTCTTCCCTTATTGAACAGAGAAAAAGGAGCAGCGCACAGGAATCCGCACCGCCGGAAAGCCCTACGATTATCCCCTGTCCCTTCCGGAGCATATTGAATTTTTTTATTGTCTCGATTGCTTTAGTGTTCATTATCCTGTACCACAGAAGTAAAGCGCATAAACTCGCCCTGCCAGTGAAGGGGAACGGAACGGGTCTCGCCGTGTCTGTTTTTTGCAACTATACATTCGCCGGAGTTTTTGTCGGCGTCATCACTGTCATTTTCGTTGGTCTTGTAATAATCCTCACGATAGAGAAACAGAACTATATCTGCGTCCTGCTCGATGGAACCGGAATCTCTCAGGTCGGAAAGCTGGGGCTTGTGCTCCGCTCTCTGTTCGCTTGCACGGGAAAGCTGCGAAAGAGTAACGACCGGTACCATGAATTCCTTTGCAAGGATCTTCAGATTTCGGGTTATCTCAGATATTTCCTGAACACGGTTATCTATACGGCGTGAAGCCGACATGAGCTGAAGATAATCGATGAGAACAAGGTCAACATTCTTGAGCCGCCGGAGCTTTGCCTTGATCTCCGGGACCGTAATACCGGGGGTATCGTCAAGATATATCTGGGACTTGCTGAGCACGTCTCCGGCCTCGATGAGTCTGACCCATTCCTCGGAGCTGAGCTTTCCTGTTCTGAGGGTGGTGCCGGATATCAGGGCTTCCATTGAGAGTAATCGTGATGCAAGCTGCTCTTTTGTCATTTCCAGGGAGAAAAACGCTACTTTTCTTTTGCACTTCATTGCAACGTGTTTTGCGATATTAAGAGCAAAGGAGGTCTTTCCCATGCCGGGACGGGCTGCCAGAAGTATCAGGTCGGAACGGTTAAGTCCGGTGATAACATTGTCAAGCAGACCTATTCCTGTTGGAATTCCCTTGTACAGCTCGCTTTCGTCGGAATTGAGCATATCAAGACGGTCAAAGGTCTCAAGAATAACGTCGCTGATGGGTTCAAGCCCCTTGGTACTCTTGCCGTCACGGATATCAAAAATACGCTGTTCGGCGGAATCTATCAGCTTTGATACCTCATCCACAGGATGTCCGGCATCGTCGATTATCTCCCTTGACGCAACGATAAGACTGCGGGTCAGGTACTTGTCCCTGACGATACGGGCGTATTCTTCCACACGGGATATGGAGGGTACTATCTCTGCAAGCTGCATAAGATAGCTCTTTGTATCGCCGTCGGTGATATCCTTCTTTCCCTTCAGCCGGTCGAGGATGGTGATAAGGTCCACCGGCTTGCTGAGGGTAAAAAGCTCCAGCATAGTGGAATAGATCTCACGATGCACCGAAAGATGAAAGAATTCTCCTGACGGAAGTATGTCCATGACTCTGGCAAGACAATCGGAATCCAGCAGTATTGAGCCAAGCACTGACTGCTCCGCCTCTGCACTGTAGGGCAGATTGTAGCCGTCGGTCATGGTTGTAATTGGTTTTTCACTCATTTATATCATCTCCTGTTTCCCGCTGCGCCGGGAGATGTGCGGTAACACGGGTCTGCCGCTGAATAATGCGGATCATATGTATCTTTGCAGATGCTTTTTCAGCCGCAGAACACAAATAATTCGGAATTCATCAGAACTCCGAATTACAGAAGGTCTTTGTTTTCTTACCGGGATTACTGCTCCTGCTCCTTGACCATTACCTTGAGCTTTGCGGAAACGCCGGTATACAGCTTTACTTCACAGTTGTATGTACCAAAGGCTTTTATGTCGCCTTCGGGAATAATTTTTCTTTTGTCGATCACAAGACCGTACTTTTCTTTGATGGCTCCGGAGATCTCCTTGCTGGTGACGGAACCGAAAAGCTTTCCGCCCTGACCGGCCTTTGCGGTAATTTCAAGGACCTGTCCTTCAAGGGTCTTTGCGTTTTTCTGAGCCTCTTCGGTGTCTACTGCGATCTTGTGCAGTCTTGACTGTTCGGCGTTCTTAAGCTCATTCATAGCCTGAGCGTCAGCCTCTCTTGCAAGCTTTCTGGGAAGAAGGAAGTTGCGGGCATATCCGTCAGAGACGTTTGCAAGCTCTCCCTTTTTTCCTGTTCCCTTTACATCCTGAAGCAGAATTACTTTCATTTGTTTTCCTCTTTTCTATATTATCATTTATTGAAATCATAACGGGCTATATCAAGCTCGCTGATGATGGATACCAGTTTTTCACGGGCCTCAGCAATGCTTGTGTTTTCAAGCTGACAGGCCGCCATCGTCTGATGACCGCCGCCTCCGAGACGTTCCATAATGATCTGGACATTCATATCGCCCAGTGAACGGGCTGAAATATTGACGGTCCTGCCTGTCTTGTACATGACAAAGGATGCCTTTACATTCTCTATGCCAAGCAGCTCGTCCGCCGCCTGTGCGGATGCGATGCGGATATCCGGTATATCCTCGTCCGCGCTGGCAATGGCGCAGTTGTTAAAGATCTCAGCTTCACTGACAAGCTTGTATTTGACCTTGTAGGTGTCGATGGAGTTGGAGAACATGCGCTTCACTTCCACCGTATCCGCTCCGTTGCTCCTCAGATAAGCCGCCGCCTCAAAAGTACGGACGCCGGTCCTTAGTACAAAGTTCTTTGTGTCAAGCATGATGCCCGAAAGCAACGCTTCGCTTTCAAGCCTGCTGAGAGAATCATGACCGAGATACTGGACAAGCTCGGATACCATCTCCGACGCCGAAGAGGCATAGGGCTCATGATAGAACACGAGGGCCTTGTCGATGTGGTTGACCATCATTCTGTGGTGGTCAATGACGACTACCCTGCTGCACCTCTCATAAACAGTCTTTGATTCAAGAAAGTTGGGAGAGTGGGTGTCAACTATGATAAGCAGCGAATGATCGTCAAGAAGATCAAGAGCTTCGTCCTCGGTCTTGAAGATACTGTCAAAGCCCGCCTTTTCAAACACCGACACAAGGGACTTTGCTAAGGTCTGCTGACGGTTCAGGAGGATATAGGCGTTTTTGTGTAGTCCCTTGACTACTGCGCTCCACATTCCGATACAGGAACCGACTGAATCAAGGTCGGAGAAACGGTGGCCCATGATTATTACATTGCTGCTGTTGTTGATGTGATTGGTGAGTGTAGCGGCAATAACACGGGTACGGACCTTGTCACGCTTTTCTATACCCTTTGAAACACCGCCGAAGAATTTGTAGGAATCGGCTTTTTTTATTGCAACCTGGTCGCCGCCCCGTCCGAGAGCCATGTCAAGAGCCTGTCTTGCCCACTGCTCATTTTCTTTGAAGGATGCTGCGCCGTGTCCGATGCCGATAGAAACGGTGGCGTTCATCCTGTCATTGATGCGGATGCTGCGGATGTCGTCGAGTATCCTGAACTTTTCGTCAACAAAGCGCTTTATGTCGCGCTCTTCCATCACGACCACATACCGACCGCCGCTGATCTTTTTGTAGAAACCCCGGGTCGACGCGACCCAGTGAACGATCTCCTGCTCAACCGCAACTGTGACCTGAATGGCTTCGCTGTTGTCGGTCTCACGCTCAAGCTCATCCTTGTTGTCAAATGCAACTATTGCCACAACAGGACGGGATTCGATATATTCATCGGAATTTGTCTTGTAGGTATTGTCATCAATAAAATATACTATCGATCCATACTCATGCCTTACGGCGAAGGCAATGTACCATTTGTTATTGTACTGTGTGTCTGCGCCGTTGGTATCATATACGGAATCCGGATTATCGTTTGAAAGATACTTTTTTATGTGGTCACCAAGCGGGTCCTCACCGCCGCACACGTTTTTTACAAACAGCTCATTTGCTGCAACGATCTCACTGTATGGGCCGAGTATCACCACCGGAAGGCTTATATCGTCTATGGAACGGGATTCGTCCTTGAAGATACGCTTGATGGAACCTGTGAGGACACTTGAAATAAACTTCTTGAGGTTTATGATACTCATTATTACGACCACCGTTGCTGTGATCGCCAGAACAAGCTCGCTGAGGAACAATAACAGACTGTATCGCAGTGACAGGAAGGCCATGATGAACATAACCAGCGCAAACACCGCAAACAGTGGGGGCACATAATTTCTGTTTTCTCTTTTTCTCACGCTGATTCACCACCGGAAGAAAATGTTTTCGCTGCATCTGCACAGCCGGAACCCTGAGCTTTCAGATAAGTCAGAGTGGGAAAGGACATCATACCTCCATAATTATGGGAAGTATCATCGGACTTCTTCTTGTCTTGTCATAAAGAAGCTTTGAAAGCTCGTCCTTGACCGTATTTTTGATAACGCCCCATTCATGGATGCCCTGGGCGCTGCAGTCCTCAAGGGTCTCCGTTACAACACGGCGGGCACCTTCCATAAGAGGTTCGCTCTCACGAACATATACAAAGCCTCGTGATACGATATCCGGTCCGGCAACAATATGTCCGTCCTCGGAATCCAGAGTGACAACAACAACGATAAGTCCGTCCTGACCCAGATGCTTACGGTCACGCAGAACGATGCTGCCCACATCTCCCACACCAAGACCGTCAACAAGGACCTTGCCGGCGGGAATACTGGGAAGCTGCTTTATATAGTCTTTGTTGATCTCTACAACATTGCCTATGTCTCCGATAAAGATGTTGGAACGGTTCATACCCATGGACATTGCAAGCTGAGCGTGTTTTATCAGGTGCTTCTGCTCGCCGTGAACGGGAATGAAATACTTGGGCTTTGTAAGTCCGTGCATTATCTTAAGCTCTTCCTGACAGGCGTGACCCGAAACATGTACCTCGTACATGGACTCGTAGACTACCTTGCAGCCGTGCTTCATAAGCTCGTTGACAACGGCTCCCACGGCTTTCTCGTTGCCGGGTATGGGATTTGCGGATATTATAATGTAATCCTCAGGACCAACCTCGACCTTTCTGTGGTCAGAATAGGCCATTCTTGAAAGGGCGGACATTGTTTCGCCCTGACTGCCGGTGGTGATGAGAACTATCTCTTCCTTTGAGTAGCGGCCCAGCATATCTATATCTATAATAAGACCGTCAGGCACGTTGATATATCCCAGCTCCGAAGCAATGGTCATGTTGTTTATCATGCTTCTGCCGGAAAAAGCGACCTTTCGTCCGTATTTCTGGGCGCAGTCAAGTATCTGCTGTATTCTTCCGAGGTTTGAAGCAAAGGTCGCAATGATAATGCGGCTCTTTTCCGCCTCCTTGAACAGCAGATCAAAAGTCTGAGCAACCTTCTGTTCCGTCATGGTATAGCCGGGGCGCTCTACGTTTGTGGACTCGGCCATCAGCGCCAGCACGCCGCTCTTTCCCAGCTCGGCAAAGCGTGCAAGGTCGATCATACCCCCTGTTGTGGGAGTGCAGTCGATCTTGAAGTCACCGGTATGAACTATTGTTCCGGCAGGGGTATGGATAGCGATGGCAACAGAATCCGGTATCGAATGGTTTACATGGATGAATTCAATGGACATACAGCCCAGTTTGATGCGCTGACCGGGCATAACGGTATTCAGCTTTGCCTTGCCGGTCAGGTTATGCTCTCTGAGCTTGCTCTCAACAAGTCCCAGAGTAAGGGGCGTGCCGAACACGGGAAGATTAATCCTTTTGAGAAGATACGGCAGAGAGCCTATATGGTCTTCATGACCGTGGGTGAGAACAACACCCTTGATCTTGTCCTTGTTCCGCTCAACATAGGTGAAATCCGGGATAACAAGGTCTACACCCAGCATATCTCCGTCAGGAAAAGCCATTCCGCAGTCCAGAAGGAACATATCGTTGTCACATTCAAACAATGTGATGTTTTTTCCGATCTCGTTAAGTCCTCCAAGGAATGTGACCTTGACGGAATGGTCCGCAGCATTGTTGTAGCGTCTCTTCGGCTGAAACTCCCCGGTGGGTTTCTGGTAGCCGTTACGTCCGTTTCTTGCAGCAGGTGAGCCGCTGCGCTTCTCAGTCTGGGCTCGCATCACAGGCACAGCCTCTCCCGTACCGATCATCTGATCTGACACCTTGTGGAAAGCACCGGTGGACAGGTTCTTTTTTGCCACGTACCTGCCGACGGCACCTCTTTTCTGTACGCTCTTATTATTCCCAGTGAACCCGGAGCCTGAGATACCCCTGTTCCCGTTTCTTGACGGCGCACCTTTTCTGTTAAATTCTGAAAGCACTATTCTTTTACCTCCGTTAAAATATTTGATATAATGGTGATTTACCTTTTTACGCACAAAAAAAGGTTTTCCGAACACAACTATATAGTTTATTTTACTCTTAAAACCCACTTATGTCAAGCGGCAAGCTGCCGCTGCCGTTCACTCTTTAAAACTTTTTTCATATACCGGCCACGTGGTGTGTGATATTTCGTGACACATTGCTATCCGGTATATGGATACAGCATAGCAGGAGCATAATGCTGCGGTGATACCGAGCAGAAAAGGGGCACGGCACCGGCAGCATAATAACTGAAAACACTTCCCGATCCATCAGGGTCATATGCGGAATTCCGATAAGCAAGGCATCAGCCCCTTATGGTACATCAAAAAATAAAAGGACTGACCATGCAGTCCTGTAAAGCATCGGAAAGGTTAACGGCGTTATAAGTTGTTGTTATTTCTGCTGCTGCGGTAATGCTCAACTGTAGCCCTGACAATGGAATCCACATACGCATCCCGGCTGCGGAAGCCTTCTGGTATGGAAACATAGGTATACCATGCCCCGGGATATTCCCATACCTGACAAAAATAGTCCTCTACCGGATGGATGTCAATGACATGATCTATATCTGGTTCTATCGTTCTGGCCTTGCCAAGGGCTTCTTTATGTATTCCCCTTCTGAATTCCTCTGCGTCCCTCAGTTCCCTGTCGCTGTACATGACCCACCTCCGGAATAATGCTCCCGCAAATTTTTTTTCGTGATCTGCTCAATGATGTTGGTTTGTCTTAATCGGAAGTATACCGCCCACGTCACAGAGCGGTCCATCGGTCAGTGAAAGTATATGTACATGATGGTCAAGGGCAAAGGAGCGGATATTATCATAGTCGGGATGAAGGGATATATTACCGCTGAAGGCGAGAATATCCGGACCTAACAGTCCGCAGCAGCCTCCGATAAAGCCATAGGGATACCCCTTCAGAAATATGTGACCCTGGGATATCCTGAGGACATCAAAGTCCAGCTCCTTTGCTTTTGATATCACAGACTCGTCAGATGTGATGATCGCTCTTTCGGATACCACAGCCACGGAACAGCGGGCATAACGCTGGTTCACATGGCATACTGAATAATCCCGGGAACACAGCAGATCAAGTAAACCTGGGTCGGTCCTTCTGACGTTTGCAAAAACGGTACTGCCCACAATACATACATTCAGAAGGGGATCTTCTGCAGTGACAGTTTTTTTTGTATAGATAAGCCGGGGAGATTCCAACTTTACTGCAGTTTTAGTGGCATCCGACAGGTCACGGGCAGCAAAGAGCATATCTCCTCCCACATGACAGAAGGACATATCGGCGTGACTGGCTTCGGAGCCTTTGATACCCGGAAGCGGAGCGCAGCACACAGTGCGGATGCCCATATCGGAAAGCGCCTGCACAAGACCGCTGCAGCCCTGTGCCGTTATGACACAGCACACGGACGATCCGGGAAGATTCGGTTTGACGACCCATTTTTCCGCCATCAGTACACCTCCGTCAGACTGAGCGCAAAGCCTCCACAGGCCTGAGCTGAGACGCCTTGAACGCCGGGTATATACCGAAGACAACTCCCACGATCAGCGCAAAGCCTGTTGTTATCAACATTATATCAATCCCCGGAGTAATCGTCAACCCTAACAGGGAGGCACCTGCCCAGGATATAATGGTCCCCAATACTATTCCGGCAGCAGAGCCGAGAAGTGTAATGATGACTGCCTCGGACATAAATTCCAGAACTATCATGCTCTTTTTTGCGCCTATGGCTTTTTTTATTCCTATCTCCCTTTTTCTTTCGTTTACTGAAACAAGCATGACGTTCATTATGCTGAGCCCTGCAACGAACAAAGACACGGCTCCGATACAGCTCAGCACAAGAGTGAATATGTCGATAATGTTCCTGATGCTCTCCTTCTGACGAGATAGATTTGTCACCATATATCCGCCCTTATAGCCTGTTGTACGTTCAAGAGTCCTGATTATCGTTTCGGAGGCCGCCTCATCATCAAAATCACGCTCCACCCTTACGGCGATCTGGGTAAAGTCCGAGGTCCCCAGGTTTATCCGGAGGGTCGTATATGGTATATACATGAATGACGGGATATAGCTGTCCATCATGCTTTCGAGTATCCCGCTGCCGGTTTTTACAACACCGGCTATCCTGTATTCCGATGTGCTGCCCCCACTGTTTATCGTCAGTCTTTTTCCGACAATATTGTCGGTCCCGTAACAGCTCTCGGCCATCTTTTTGTCTATAAGGCAGACCTTATCGGCAGATGAGATATCCCCTGCATTTATCATCCTGCCCCTTACAAGCTGCAGATCCACCACATCCGGAGCGGACTTGTCGATACCCCAGAGATAGATCTGGCTTTTCTGCCTGTGGATGTAAGCGTCACAGGACTCAAACATAAGGGGCATTGCGGAGCTGACACAGGAAAGGGACTGTATCGTATCCAGCTCATTCTCCGAAAGAGGCGCCGAATTGTTTTTTGACATAACGGAAAGACCTCCCATTCCAAGATTGTCTATCTCCGAGATGAGGGCGTCGTTTCCGCAGTGACCTATATTGTTGATGATAATAACCGACGCAACGCCGATCATTATTCCCGCTATTGTGAGTATCGTCCTGACTTTTTTTCTGAACAGGAGCTTTACCGCTCCGGAAAAGATAGCTCCCAAGTTATTCACCGCCGTCTTTAATTATGACCTTCTGCCCTTCTGTCACCTGCTGTCCCGAGAGGATAATAACGTCTCCTGCGCAAAGCCCCTCCGTGACAGCCGCACCCTCTTTATATTCGGTACCTGTTATTATACTCTGACGTCTTGCCCGTCCGTTAACGACCTTCATAACATGATCTCCCTCTTCATCCGTCCGTATCTCATCGTAGGGCAGCATTATCACATCCTTATCCCTTGAGGTCACAACACAGCAGGATGCCGTATAACCCGGGCGCAGCCGACTGTCGTTTTTGTCAAGGGTCACGGTGACCTCCACCGTGGTTTCCTTTCCTGTCAGTCCGGAGGTCTGGGAGGCTTCCTTTGCAACTTTTGTCACACTGCCCCGGTACTTTTCTCCGGGGAGTGCGCTGAATGTCACCTCTGCCTTCTGGCCTGTTTTTACCCTTTCGATCTCTGTCTCGCTGATGTTTATGGGGATCTCAAGCTTTTGCTGGCTGGTCAGTCTGAGAAGGACTTTATTCTTTGTCACAATGCTGTCCGGCGCAAGATCCAGTGACGAAACTCTGCCGTCGGAGGGAGAAAAAATCTTTTCTATAGTACAGTATTCCTTGACACGCTCCAAAATACTGTCGTAGGAGCCGAAACCCGAAACCGCCGAAGCGACAGCATTCCCGTCCTCAAGTCCGGTAAGCTGCGAAAGCATACTGATGTATTTATCTTCGATATGATACATCTCCAGCAGAAGATCGCCTTTTTTTACGTCGTCCCCGTTTTTTACGCTGACGGACCGGACAATGCCCGCGGACAAGCTTCTGACCTCCCTGCCTGAACGGTACTGCAGCCTGCCGCCTGCCGTGATGGTGTTTTCAACCTCCTGCAGACACACCTTTGCCGTACTTACTTCTGCAGGCTCCGTTCTCAGGGCATAACCGGACATCCCTATGGCACACAGTAATATCAATGTTGTCAGCACCAGCAAGACATATTTTTTCAAAAGGCTCAGCTCCCCTTTTTTTGATAGCAGTAATAGTATTTGAAAAAAAAACGGAATTATAACGCCAGAGTCCGATAATTGTTCAGTGTATGAAACATTATTATTTCCAGCAAAATCTTATTGTGTCAATAACAGGTCTGTTTTTGTTGCGAATTGGATCGTGTTGTGTTATAATACGATAAAAAAAGAAATCAAAAGGAAAGAGTGAGAAGAATGATAGCTGTAATTGATTATGGTGCGGGTAATCTGCAGAGTGTTGTAAAGGCTCTGAATTTTATCGGCTGTGAAAACGTTATCACCTCGGACCCCGAAAGGCTCATGAAAGCCGAAGGAGCCATTCTGCCGGGAGTGGGATCCTTTGCGGATGCAATGGACTGTATGAACAAAAGCGGCGCATCCGAGGCCGTAAGAGAATATATCGGAACAGGAAAGCCCCTTCTGGGGATATGTCTTGGTCTGCAGCTTCTTTTTGAGGAAAGTGAAGAAAGTCCCGGCGTAAAAGGGCTGGGACTGCTCAAAGGCACTGTAAGAAGGATACCCAACGCCAACGGAACCCTGAAGATCCCCCACATGGGCTGGAACTCCCTTGACATCAAAAAGCATGACGGTATTTTCAGAGATATCAAGGGCGACCCCTATGTTTATTTTGTTCATTCCTATTATCTCAGGGCTGACGACAGAGCGGTCGTCTCTTCACAGACGTATTACGGAACTGAGATTGACGCTTCCGTCAGCAGTGATAATATCTTTGCAACACAGTTCCATCCCGAAAAGAGCGGCGAAGTCGGGCTGCAGATGCTCAGAAACTTTGCGGACATCACAAGGAGGTGAGCCGGTATGTATGCAAAAAGAATAATCCCTTGTCTTGACGTAAAGGACGGAAGAGTAGTAAAAGGAACAAGCTTTGTAAACCTGAGGGATGCCGGCGACCCTGTTGAATGTGCCAGAATATATGACAAAGAGGGCGCAGACGAGCTTGTGCTTCTTGACATCACAGCTTCCAGCGATGCAAGGAATATAATCGTTGACATTGTGAGAGCCGTTGCGGACTGTGTGTTCATCCCGTTTACCGTCGGCGGCGGTATACGAACCGTTGAGGACTTTACCGCAATTCTCAGAGCCGGAGCGGATAAGGTATCGGTCAATTCCGCCGCGGTCCATCGCCCTGAGATCATAAACGAAGCTTCATACAAATTCGGCAGTCAGTGTGTCGTAACCGCCATTGACGCAAAACGCCGTGACGACGGCAGCGGCTGGGACGTCTTTATAAACGGCGGAAGGATAAATACCGGCAAGGATGCCGTAAAATGGGCCGTTGAAGCCGAAAAAAGAGGAGCCGGAGAGATACTTCTCACCAGCATGGACTGTGACGGAGTGAAGAACGGATATGATCTCGAGCTTACCAGAGCCGTCTCGGAAAACGTAGGTATACCTGTGATAGCATCCGGCGGCGCAGGCAGTCTTGAACATTTTTATGACGCCTTTACCGAAGGAAAGGCCGACGCTGTTCTTGCAGCCTCGCTTTTCCACTTCGGGGAGATATCCATAGGTGAGCTTAAGGACTATCTTAACGGAAGAAACATTCCGGTAAGACGTACTTTCTGAATGACATGAGACAATAACAAAACACGCTATACCCGTCTATGGGTACAGCGTGTTTTCATTCGATGAATTAATACTGTTTTCCTATTGTGATCCATCTGTAAAACAGGGATGCTATGTCTTTGCCGGGATGAAATAGCTGTATGTCAGAATATCATCCGGAACAGATAAGAGCGACACAATGGGCAGATATGCCCTCCATGCGGCCCGTAAAGCCCAGCTTTTCCTCAGTTGTGGCCTTGATGCTGACACAATCCGGGTCAATGTCCATCGCCTCTGCAATGTGCTGCCGCATCTGCGGGATATAGGGCTTCAGCTTTGGCTGCTGGGCGATGACCGTTGCGTCAATGTTGGATATTGAATATCCCTTTTCTCTGAGCAGGGCGCACACACGGACAAGGAGCATTACACTGTCGGCTCCGCTGTAAGCCGGGTCGTTGTCGGGGAAATGCGTTCCGATGTCCCCAAGGGCAGCGGCTCCGAGCAGAGAATCCATTATTGCGTGGACCAGTACATCCGCATCCGAATGACCAAGAAGTCCCTTCTGGTATGGTATCTCTACCCCGCCAAGAATCAGCTTCCTGTTTTCCACAAGCTTATGTACATCATATCCGTGACCGACTCTTATTTTCATATACTTACCTCCATGAGTTATACTTCCCCGAGCCTGAACATCCACCATCACAATAATCTGAATAAAACAAACTGGAGTGAAACAAATGACATTCGGAGAAAAATGCAAAAAATACAGACAACTTAAAAAACTGACACAGGCGCAGGTGGCCGAAGCGGTGGGCATCAGCAAGCGCACATACATATATTATGAGCTGGGACAGAAATATCCCAGAAGAGCCTCTACCCTTTACAGGCTGGCAGAGCTTTTCGGAATAGACAGCAACCTGCTTATAGTCCAGGACGATGAGCGTTACCTTGATCTATTAAGAGAAACATATAAAGAGGAACGCTCGGTCTGGCTCATAAACGAACTTCGGGGACTGCTGCAGGACGACAGACTCTCTGACGAAGAACGTCAGGCTTTTTACGGCAAGCTTAAGGAAGTCATGCTTGAATTTCAGCATTTTGGCAGTAATGACTTTGTAGATACCGCTCCCCCGTCATGACCCCGAAAGACAGTTTCCGCAGGGTTTGTAGCCCTGGGATTCAAGCTCACTCAGTGTTGTTCTGACAGTCTTTTTGTTTTCGTCCTTGATAGTGCCCACGGACTCGCAGTCCGGCAGATGAACTTTCTTATTCTTGGTATTGAGAACATATTTCCTTGCGGCTTCGGCAGAGGCGCTCTTTGACGACTGATCTGACGACTGATTTGAGGTCTGCTTTGAAGTTTCCTTGGAGGTTTGCTTTGAGGTGTTATTAACTTTGGAATTATCGGAAACGCCGTCATCAAGGCGGCTGCTGCCGTCTTTATAATCTATAATGACCCCGGGCTGATTGTTATAGGCATAGATATTGAAGCATACACCGTCACCGTTGTCTTCAACGGACCAGGCTTCCATTTCAACTCCCCTTGCCACAAGATCATCCCCGTCGAAGATGGGAGTTACACGGTACATCACATGATTGTTTGTTTCTTTGATGTAGTCAGCCACCATATTTTCAAAAGGCAGCATACCCTCGGTATTCAGATACCGTGTGCCTGTGATGAGGTTGCGGTCGTTAGCGTTTTCTGCAGTGAGCTGGAAGCCGATAAGATGGCATCGGTTATATAGCGAGCCTCCGTCAACAAAATCATAGGTAACACTGTGCCATCCGGAGGGCTTCACCTTGCTGATGTTTCCTCTTTTTTCCGTCGGCATCGTCTCTCTGCACACACAGGCAAGGGCTGTCCCGCAGCGTCCGAGACTGTCAAGAGGACTGTAGCTTTCGTAGGCTTCGGTTTTGTAATCGGACTCAGAAAAATAAGGCATATTATCGTTTATTGCGATATATGCGTCCCCGCTGAAATCAGGAACGGTATCAACGGAATATGCTCCCTCTGCAGTTGATACCGCCGGCCTTGAGGAAGCCGTATTTGTCACTACGGTTTGAGGAGCGCAGCACGGCAGAAGGAATATCAGAAATAAGACAAGTACTAGCCCGAAAGGACGTCGAAGGGACTTTTGCTTCATCTTACATACACCTCCCGGGTGATGGTGTCGTGTGAAGTGCCGATAAATTCCTTCTGACTTTGCAGGGTAAACCCGGACAGAGACATTGTGAATTTTTTGTCAGAAGGGTAATGCCGGTTCCATCGGTAGAGTATCACACAATCGATCTGTGAAAGATATCCATCCGGCGAAATATTCTCGATGAAACATACATCGTCCTCCCCTGCGTTTCCGAGGGGATCAGGGTCAGTTATGACGCTTTGGGGATAGTCCCTGAAAAGCGGAAGTGAATACTCGTTGACAATGATCCTTTTGTCTTTGCACAGCTCCACCAGGTCGCTGATAAGAGCGCTGTCACGGCTCTGGCGGCGGCGGTTGAACATCATCCCGTTTTTGTCATCAATACAAAGTGCTATGGTCATTCTTTGACCTCCTTATATGATTTATGGGAACCTCTAAAAACATCCTTCACGGGCATTTTACTGTGGATTTTCCCGCATACTGCGTTGTCAAGCCTTTTAATACAGCAAGTATTAATGCGGCTTTCCGCCTTGTCTGCGAAAAAATCCACTGCCGTAAACTGCCTCGTGTCCCGGTTTTTAGAGAACCCCTTATGCTTCTATTATAACTCAAAACAACAATTCTTACAAGAAAAGCAATGTGATTAAAGATTTTTTTCTGTAATTATTGACAATATAAAAAAATGTTTTTATAATTATTTCATAAATTGAAAAAAGGAGAGAAATCTTTATGGAAAAAACAAGAATAGGTATCCTTGGATACGGCAACCTTGGCAGAGGCGCTGAGATCGCCGTTGCAGCCGCTGAAGACATGGAACTGGCTGCTGTCTTCACAAGACGTGATCCCGCCGGTGTTACGATCCTGACAAAGAATGTTCCCGTTGTAAGCGTCAGCGACATTGCACAGTGGAAGGACAAGATTGACGTGCTTATCCTGTGCGGAGGCAGCGCCACCGATCTGCCCGTTCAGACTCCCGAGTATGCAGCTATGTTCAATGTTATCGACAGCTTCGACACCCACGCAAGAATACCGGAGCATTTTGCAAACGTTGACAAGGCCGCAAAGGAAAGCGGTCATGTGGGCATGATATCCGTGGGCTGGGATCCGGGTCTGTTTTCGCTGAACCGTGTCTATGCAAACGCTATCCTTCCCGACGGAAATGACTACACCTTCTGGGGCAAGGGCGTAAGCCAGGGTCATTCCGACGCTGTAAGACGCATCAAGGGCGTAAAGAACGCAAAGCAGTATACAATTCCTGTGGAATCCGCTCTTGAAGCGGTAAGAAGCGGCAGCGATCCGGAGCTTTCTACCCGTGACAAGCACCTCAGAGAATGCTTTGTTGTGCTTGAGGACGGCGCAGATGCGGCAGCAGTCGAGAAAGAGATCAAAGAAATGCCCAACTACTTTGCAGATTACAATACTGTCGTTCACTTTATAGACGAGGACGAGTTCAAAGCGAACCACAGCGGTATGGCTCACGGCGGCTTTGTTTTCCGTTCCGGCAAGACCGGTCTCAACAAGGAGAACAAGCACATTATCGAATACAGACTGACTCTTGACTCTAACCCCGAGTTTACTACCAGCGTTCTTATCGCTTATGCAAGGGCTGTCAAGAGAATGTATGACGAGGGTCAGAGAGGCTGTAAGACAGTCCTTGACGTTCCCCCTGCTTATCTCTGCACTCAGTCCGGCGACGAGCTGAGAGCTCACTTCCTGTGATCCGACAAAAACTTATACCACATGCCACAAAAATTGCCCGCTGTATTTGTTTACGGCAGGCTTTTTGTTGTGTTTATTCATAAGGAACAGTCGGGAAATATCCCTCTTGCGCAGGCGAGTATAACCTCGGCGGCTCTGTCGTAATCAAATCTGGAGGTGTCGATGCAAAGATCATAGTTTTTTGCATCGTTCCATTCTCTTCCGGTATGATAACGGTAATAATCCGATCTGTGCCTGTCAATGCGGCGTATGGTCTTTGCGGCTTCGGCTTCGCTGACGTTAAACTTCTTCATTACCGTATCTTTGCAGACATGCTCAGGCGCCCACACAAAGACCCTCAGCACATTGTGCTTACTGTTTTTGAGAAGATGGTCCGCACAGCGACCGATGATGATGCAGTTACTTTTATCGGCAAGGTCCCGGATCACCCGTGACTGGGAAAGAAATATGTCTTCCTTTGACACGTACCTGTTTGATTCGTCCGGAATTTCGATATTGAAAAGATCCTTTTTTACTCTTTCGTCATTCCGTAAAATATCCTCAGGGTCTATCCCGGATGCGGAAGATGCAAGGTAGATCAGGTTCCTGTCATAGCAGGGGATGCCGGCAGTCTGTGAGATCATTTTGCCGATGGAACGTCCTCCGCTGCCGTAACATCTTGAAACGGTAATTATGGTGTTTTTCATGTGCAGCCCTCCTTCTTATCCTGAATATATTTTACCCGATGGGGCACCGGCGGTCAAGAATTTTTATTCTGAATAATCAATGATTTTTTGAAAACAATAATATTGCTCCTTTCCTGTCAAAGAAAGGAAAGCAGAAATACAGAACTCTTTCCACAAGGAGATCAATATGAAAAAACTAATTTTGACGCTTTGCGTCCTGACCACACTTTGTGTGGGACTGACGGGCTGCAAGGGTGAGGACGAACAGCGTCCGGAAAATACCGTTTCTTCCGCAGAGGCTTCCCGGCTCCCTAATGCCGGAGCTGCGGGAGTACCTGCGCAGAACGGTGTTGTTACCGACGGAAACGGTATTATCGGGGATGATGACGACCTTGTTCCCTACGACGGTCAGAAAGCCGACAATCCTGTCGAAAAAGTCGGAGACACCGTGAACGATATCGCTCATCATGCGGGAAATGTTGTGTCAGACGTGACCAGCAATGCGGGCAATGCGGTATCGAACATTGCCGACAATCTTGGCGGAAGCGTGTCGAGCATTGCAAACAACACCGGTGAAGCCGTTAAGGATGCGACCGACCGGACTGACGGAAGCGAGACATCAGAGTGACAAAAGCGGCCTGTTCTTATCTGTAGGAACAGGTCGTTTTTGTAATTTATCAGAACACCGCCGCATATAATATATCAATACTTTGAAAGCGGTGATAAAATGCTGATTACACTTGATGTTGAAGACTGTCGTTCCGGCAGATTTTCACGAAGGCTGCGCTCACTCTTCAGACCCTATGAGCTGAACGCAAGAATAAAAAAGCAGAGCAAGATTAGCGTTCTGCAGCTCAGATACAAAAAATACAGAGGCAGGATAAGATTCAAAAAGATATATCCCTATACCATCGGCTGCAGTAAGACCATACTCTGCAGCAAGGATACCGACCTGTCGGACACGCCCTTTGAACGGTTTGAGAGCAATGAGCTGACACAGAAGCTTATGACAAACTATGTTTGCGGTCTCCTGGAACATATCAATGAATCCTCCGGTGAGATAAGGACTGCCTACTATGACCCGGACGGAGAGCATCCGATGATAGCCCAGGAGCTTCTCAGACACGTTCCGGAGCTGACCGTTGTGACCAACACCCCAAGATTCTATGAGAGAGAAGCGGACAGGCTGATGGATGAATACGGAATGTCCCTGATCGTGAGCAACACCATCGATGCTCTTACCGACTGTCAGCTATTGGTCTCCTCTACAGCCGTTGATATCACTTTACCTCTACCCCTTGACGCCGTCGTTTTTGCACCTGAACCGCCTTCGGTATCCCTGAGAAACACGGTGATCCACAGCTACGAGGTCGTCGTACCATATAAATACCGCCGTCTTAAGCCCGACGGAATGGATGACATCTATTTCCTTTCGGCACTCTATTCCCTCTGCGGCGTAAAGGAAGCGGAGGATATAATCCCTGTACAATGCAGCGACGGCGACGGCATCTTTACATCCGAGCGCATACTTCATAGACTGTGTACAAGGGAAAAAAGTGCATGAAATCTCTCAGAGGCAAAAAAAGCCTCGTCTTTCTTATCGTTTCCGTGCTTTGTCTCTGTATGGGAGCGGCAGCAACCGGTATGCTGAGCCATAAAAACAATACCGCAATAAACGATGTAAGAACATTTGATGCAAGTATCCCGGCAATAAGAAAAGCCATGACTGTCCCCCTCAGGTCTGAGGACAGCGGCGTCAGAACTGACCTGCTTGCGCTGACGGCGGCGCAGTACGGAGGCGACTTTTCGGAATACCGGGACGAAGATCTGCAAAAACTTGCATCGGACCTGAACAGCGGAAAAAGCATAAAGCTGATAGCTGCGGACATAAAGGACTTTGAAGCATACAGTACACTGTACCACAGGGTACTGGACGGAATCGCAGGAGGAAAGGGATATTTTCCGGTGGCAGACGGTTTTTACTGTGAGCATTACAGCGATTTCGGGGATGAACGGACATACGGAGGAAAACGGCAGCATCTTGGTCATGATATATTCTGTTCGGAGGGTACGCCCGTCATTGCAGTTGAAGACGGTACGGTGGAAGCATTGGGGTGGAACGAGTACGGAGGCTGGCGAATCGGTATACGGAGCACCGACGGACAAAGGTATCTTTACTACGCTCATCTCAGAAAAGACCGGCCGTATCGATCCGGACTCCGGGAGGGCATGAAGGTCAGCGCAGGAGATGTCATAGGCTATGTCGGAAAAACCGGCTACAGCAAAGAAGAAAACACCGAGGGTATTTCCGTCCCCCATCTGCATTTCGGCATTATGCTGACGGACGAAAAGTGCGGAGAGCTTTGGGTGGACACATACTCTGTAGTTGGTTATCTTGAAGAAAAAAAGCAAACGGTCAGGAGAAGCACCGTGACCGGAGATTTTTCTCCGGCCGGACTTTCCTGACCGTAAATTATTGATCATACTAAACTCCCATTAAATCAGACATAGTCTGCTTTTAATAGCGCGTCAGCGCGTCGGAGTTGCATGAGACGTAATCTGTGCGTATGCACAGATGGGCGCAGCCTCGGGCGGCGCCTTTTCCGATTAAAAGTGTCAGCTTTTAATCGGAAAATAGTATAAGGAATAAAATCCGGTGCTTCATGCACCCATGGAGGAAATATGGCACTTGACGGAGCATTTTTACGACACATAAAAAAAGAACTGACAGATTCTGTCATTGATTCAAAGGTTGACAAGATATACCAGCCTTCAAGGGACCAGCTGATAATTACCCTGCGTTCCCGTGAGGGTGTTAAAAAGCTGCTTGTGTCCGCCCGGGCGGGAAGCTCACGGATACACCTGACGGAAACTTCTCCCGAAAACCCCAAGACCCCGCCGATGCTGTGTATGCTGCTGAGAAAAAAGCTCACGGGCGCAAGGCTCCGTGACATACGCCAGCCCGGCCTGGAACGGCTTCTGATGCTGGACTTTGAGGGGCTGAACGAACTCGGGGACACCGTGACCATGACTCTTGCGGTTGAGATAATGGGGCAGTACAGCAATATTGTCCTGCTTGACGGGGAAGGGATAATTATTGACGCTTTCAGAAGGGTGGACGCTTCAATGTCCTCCCAGCGTCTTGTCCTGCCGGGAATGAGATATGAGCTGCCGCCGGCACAGGACAAGCTGTGTGTGCTTGAAAAAAATGCCGACGACATTATTGATGCGGTCAGGGCACTGCCGAAAAATATGCCCCTGTCAAAGGCGCTTCTGACGGTGGTGCAGGGTGTGTCGCCCATACTCTGCCGTGAATGGGAGCATCTTACGGGAAGGGGAAGAGATGTGTTTTCACACGAGCTGGACGAAGACCTGACAACGAGGCTCAGGTTTTTCCTCAAGCGTACCATTGCCGCCGTAAGGGAGGTTTCCGGAGAACCGTATATTATCACGGACGAGACAAAAAAGCCTATCGACTTTACCTTTGAGCCGATACAGCAGTACGGCAGCGGTCGGTCCCTGAAGGAGACCGCCAGCTTTTCCGAGCTTCTTGACGCCTATTATGCAAGGCGGGACGCCATAGAGACCATGCGCCGCCGGTCGGAGGACCTGAACCGGCTCATGAACAACGCGGCCACAAGGGCAATAAAAAAAATATACGCCCAGAAGGACGAGCTGAGCCGGTGCTCTCAGCGTGAACAGTACCGTATTTACGGGGACATTATCCAGGCAAATCTGTACCGTATCGAAAAGGGCGCTGATGAGCTGACTGCCGACAATTTCTATGATGAGAACATGGGTAAGATAACGATACCCCTTGACCCGTCGCTGTCGGCTGCGGCAAATTCCCAGAGGTACTATAAACTATACCGCAAGGCAAAGACCGCCGAACAGGTATTGAAGGTCCAGATAAAAAAGGCCGAGGATGAGCTTGATTATGTATCCTCGGTGCTGGATGCTCTTTCAAGGGCGGAGAGCGTAAAGGAGCTTTCCGAGATACGCTCAGAGCTTACGGAACAGGGGTATATCAGATCAAAAGGGAAAGCAAAACGCAGGACGGAGGCTCCTGTACCTCCCCTCAGCTTTGTGTCAGAAAGCGGATTCACTATACTTGTGGGGAGAAATAACAGACAAAACGATCACCTGACCCTGAAGCAGGCCGAAAAAAACGATCTCTGGTTCCATGCAAAGGGTGTGCCGGGTGCTCACGCTGTGATACTTTCAAAGGGCAGCGAGCCGGACGAAGAAACCATACTTTTTGCTGCATCCCTGGCGGCCGCTCACAGCAGAGCCGCAGGTACCGGACAGGACGCGCAGTCTGCGTTCAAGATACCGGTGGATTACACCCGCATACGGTATGTCAGCAAGCCCAACGGCGCAAAGCCCGGGATGGTGATATACACAAACGAGAGGACCGTATTTGTAAAGCCGTGGCAGCAGGAGCAGAAGTAAGCAGAGCTGTTTCAGGTAATTAAGAGAATAATATCAGACCATGCGATATGTCGTCAGGCATATCGCTTTATTTGTTTATTTCAGGGTTATCGGTCCGTTCCAGAAGGTAGTCAACAGAAACATTAAAATAATCTGCAAGATTTTTCAGAGTTGACAGATCCGGTTCTCTTATTCCTGTTTCATACTGGCTCAGAGTGTTTTGAGCAATGTTCAGCTCCATCGCAGCTTTGATTTGTGATATATGTTTTTGCTTTCTGAGCATTTTTAATCTAATTATACATTCTCACCTCTTGACAAAAATATACCAGTTTGTTATAATTTAATTATCTCAAATTGAGATAATTTTGTATATTCAGGGAGTGACTGTTATGATTTGTAAAAAATGCGGAACAGATAACGGTACTAATGTTGGCAAGTGTAAAAAGTGTGGAGCCAGTCTTTCTGTCAAACAAAAAACGGGTCAAGGAATACTTGAGATATCACCTGCTTCAGTTGTGATAATATTGTTCTCATTGCTTGCGGTAATATGCCTGATACTGCCCGGTTCAAGGACAGTCAGTATAATTGAGACAGTTACTCATCCCGGAACAAAAGAGCTTGACTATTTTGAAACTATCAAAAAGGATATGAGCATTGCCAACGAACGTGACAAGATAGATGCAAACATTCAAAGCGGAAAAATAAACACCAAAGAGGCTGTGTATAACGGCGACTTTACTGCGCAGGAAGCGATCAGGCTTTTGAATGATCTGAAAGAAAAGAACAAAGCGTCCGATGATGTGGATGAAATGATAAGCCATATCTCACAGCTTGATTCAGAAGCAACTGCACAGCAGAAGAAGGTTGATAAACTCAGCAAGGAAGATGCTGATGTAAACTATGAGATCAAACAGTTAGAAGAAACTATAGGCAAGATAAAATCCGGAGAAATAAAAGCCGGTGAAGGCGGTGTGCCTGATATTAATACAGCCGAGAAAAAACTTGATGAACTCAAGTCAAAAGAAAGTGGTATTAGCAGTGATATTCGCAAAAACACCGATACTCTCAATGAGTTAAATACGAAACTCGAAAGCTACATCCATGAATCTATCTACAAGCAGGACCTGGATGAAATTGATCTGGGCGCTCTGGGCGGAGTTGTTCGTGAGCATAATGAGTTACAGCCCGTTTTAGAGGTTGTTGTATTGGTTCTTGCGATTCTGTGTCTGATATCCTTTGTTCTGACAATTGCTGCATGGGTATCAAGGATGTATCTTCTTCGTTTAATAACGGTATTTGCCGATTTCCTTTTGACATTATGTATGTTCTTCGTTCCGCTTTTTATGTGGACTATAGAATACAAGTGGTCGTTTGAGATATCGAATCCGGTGACATACGGTATCAATTTCGGAACGGAATATATTTTCGTTCTTATTGCCGCAGTAGGAGTGCTTATCGCTTGTATGGCGTTTATATCCAATAATTTCACCAAGACAAAGCAGTAATTACCATGAAATAGTAAAGGAGGCAGTATTAAAGGGAATCGGGACTGCAATATTTGTTATCAATCTTATCTTTATTATAATATTGTCCATTCTTGTTTTCAGATTATCAAAATATGACGGGTTCTTTATTCTTGTAGGAATAGGTGTTTTGGGAATAGGCGGATTGATCTCATATCTTGCAGGTCTGCTGGTAGCGGCATTTGGAGAACTGGTAGAGAATAGTTCATTTTGCGCACAATATCTCTATTATATGAGCGGGGGAACGAACGCAAATCAGGCATCAGGCACTGCGCCGGCGGTTGCGTCGGGAACTCCACTCGGTGTTCCTGCAACAACAGCGGAAACACACAACGCCGTTACAAATCAACAAAATTATATAAAGGTATGTCAGATATGTGGTACCGTCAACGATCCATCCGAATATACCTGCAAAAACTGCGGGATGGGTCTGCCGAATGCTGTTCCGGCGGACAATGCCCAGATCAAAGATCCAACCGCTAACGGCGGAAATGCAAAATTCAAGGTTTGCCCCAAGTGTAGTGCAGAAAACAGATTCAGTCAAAAATACTGCGAAGTTTGCGGCGGTTCAATATAACATGATGGTGACTTGCTTAGGACTATCAATATAGTAACGCTCGTATAGCTTTGTTTTACAAACCGGCGGTATATCCTTATGGGTATATCGCCGGTCGGCGTTTGTGGTCCTCTATGCAATTGTTTATGCGAAAAAATCACCTCCCGCTTATTGCAGGCTTAAAACTTTATGTCATTCTGAACAAAACAAAAATGATTGACAAAGATAATTATGGATGATACAATCAAAACAACAGCTGTCTATGATGAAAAAATATGTACTTTGTAAAAATCAACAGCCCGAAGAGACAGAAAACGTCAGGGTGAGACGTGACTGAAATGTCTTGTCTTATGGTTTTTCCTGCCCTGCGCCCTGTCTTGTGGGATTCTGAAAGGAGATCTGCATGAAATATCCTGAATCTGTTGTGAAAAGTCATGTGAAAGTTTTTGCGCTGATCTCGGCGGTATGTCTTATTACGGGAACTCTCGGCGGGTGCGGCGGCAGCAAGGGGGATACGGCATCATCATCTGCTTCGCCCTCCTCATCCTCCGCGGCGGGATCCTCCGGAGAGTCTGCCGGAGAGTCTACCGGAGAGCCTACCGAAGAATCTTCCCTGCCGTCCGAAACCTCCGGCGAGGTATCCGCACAGTCAGCGGCAGCCGGAATGAAATGGGTACTGGTGGATTCCTCCTTCCAGGAGGCGGATGATACCAATACCGAATACTATAAGATCGATGTGAGCTATGAAGGCGAATCCGACAACAAAGTCCGTTTCAAACGCTCCGGCGGTTATTCCAAGGACGGAAAAAACTATGCCCGCTGTGATGCGTATTTTGAATGTCAGCAGCCGCCTGCCACTCTTGAACCGGAACAGCCCCTGACCTTGGAAATGAGCGTAAAGGTGGAGAACTATGAATTTGCCAGCAGCTCAGGCTCGAAAAGCGGGATCAATATGAATGCCTGCTGGGTACAGTGGACCGGCACTCACTTCAGAAATGAAGACGGAAACGATTATCTTGACTGTAATGTCAACGGAGACTGTTACCGGACACTTTCGGTGACCGGAACGGCAGGCAGCAGTACGGTCGCGGGGTCTCAGTGTGAGATCAGATTCTGCGGAAACAGCTTCGGCACCTACACCTGGACATACGAGCTTCGGGAATGATATTATAGAATGGGGTCCGATGATCTTTTGCTTTCCTTGATTCAGTGAAATATTATTGAAACCCTTAAGTTTGACTGAACGGATTGATTGTGATATAATTTTCCGAGAAAAATAAATGTTTTGTCGTCATGACAGAAAGGATGGTTATTATGCCAAAGAAACGTGCGATCATACCTCTTGTGTTTGCTATTGTAGTGGCGTCGCTGCTCATTATCGCTACCCTGGTATTCACTATCATGGCTGCGGTTCAGGCGAGCAATTATAAAAGCTCATATTCAGGCTATTCAAGCTATTCAAGATATTCCAGCTATTCGGATATCTATGATATGCTGCCCTTTGCCACATTCAGTATCTATTCTCTCATAACCATGTTTGTTGTTGCCCCGATCCTGTCGGTATTCCATCTTACCGGCGCTCTTGATGAAAAGAACCGGATCGCCTATATGAGGCAGAATGGACTCAGCCCTATCGATCCTCCCCGCAGAAAATCCCTTGCTCCGATGATCGAGGCCGGGATCATGTTTGTTCTGAGCCTGATATTCTCCGTGTTCGGTGCGGCGGTCACAGGATGGAAAAGCTACAACTGGCCTGCGTTTATCGGATTCATCATCGTTTTCCTGATCTATTCTATTATGCATTTTGTAATAGCCTGTATAACCATGTCCATAGACGACCATAATTATATCATGGCCACAGGCAGAGCGGACAGCGGCGCTTCATACAGCTATCCTCCGGCATATACCCAGGGATATGCTGTTCAGCAGTATCCGGTCACATATCAGAATTATCAGCAGACTGCTCCCGTTTACGGTCAGCAGCCCTTTCAGCCCGAGGTCCCCTCTACCAATTATCCCGTCAACAATCAATAAAACGCGCGAATAAATCAGAATAAAAAATCAAAGCGGTGTGCCCAAAAAACGGCATACCGCTTTTGTATATGTCAGGAAAAATATGACAATACTCCCCGCAGAATAAAACGGGGGTGCTTATATGAAACTGTTATTCAGATCGCTGGGGTGCGCTTTTGCCCTGTGTGTGCTGTTTTCGATGACGGGTTTTTTCGGCGTGTGTGATGAGATACGGGGTGATGTGTTCCGGCTGCACATCATCGCAAACTCCGACAGTGAGGAGGATCAGCGCCTCAAGCTCATGGTCAGGGATGAGCTGCTCAGATACAGCGGTGATATGTTCGGCGAGTGCGGCAGCAGGGAGGAGAGCATAAAATGCGCCGGCGAGCATATTGAGGAGACAGAGGACCGTCTGAACCGCTTTGTCAGGGAGCAGGGGTACGACTATACCGTCAGAGCCTATGTGACGGACATGGATTTTGACACAAGGGAGTATGACGGCTTTACCCTGCCGGCAGGTCACTATGACGCACTGAGGGTGGTTATCGGCAGCGGCAAGGGTCATAACTGGTGGTGTGTGCTTTATCCGGCGTTATGTGTCAGCACCGCAGAAGCAAAGGACGTCAGTGACGGGATGAATGGGGGAGAAGCCGAGGTCATGACCGGCGGGGAGAGATATCGCTTCCGGTTCAGGATAGTTGAACTATGGGAGGACTTCTGCTCCTGGTTCCGCAGATGACAAAAAAAGAGAGCCTTCATGTGAAAGCTCTCAGTGATTGATGTTTGTGTTGAGTTGATCCCTGTCCTGATCATATATCAGACAGCACCGGCGGGGAGAGATATCGCTTCCGGTTCAGGATAGTTGAACTATGGGAGAGCTTCTGCTCGTGGTTCCGCAGATGACAAAAAAGAGAGCCTTCATGTGAAAGCTCTCCGTAATAGGTGCTTGTGTTGAGTTGATTTCCTGTCCTGATCCAGCATTGAAGATGGTCTTGATAATCTTTGCCGCTCTTTCTGCCTGATATTTGTATATCGCCGGAACCACGGCTTCGGCAGGATATGCACAGGACAGAAAATGCATGACAACGGGAATTACTTAAGGATCCTCAGGAAACCGATAAATGGTATTTCCTTTGCCTTGCCGGCGCGTATTGCCTTGATGGTAAGTACAAGAACAAAGATGGGGATGGCAAAGCATATCGCAAAGAGGATGATATCCATGATCCATCCGAAAACGCTCAGTCCGGTGGCGGTGTTCTCATAGGAAGCTGTCTGTGAGCAGGCGACTCCCACAATGCCGCTGAAAATGAGATAGAGGATAGTAAAGGGCAGGTTGAATATCAGCATGAGCAGACCCTGGTTTGCATAGAAACGGGCAAAGAGTGAATTCTTTGCCAGGACCAGTGGAGTCCAGAATGTTATGCCGAACATTGCAAGAATGGAAATGCCCTTGGTTTTTGCAGCGTCCTCGGGGTTGAAGTCGTCGGTGAAATCTCTTGTATCGGTAAAGAGCCTGAGTATCTTTTTGATGCTCTTGAAGCCTTCCTGCTCCTGCTGTTCATACATCTCGTCAAGCTCGGTCTTTTCCTTCTTTTCAAATTTGAAGTTCTTCGAGACCTCGTAGGGGTTTACTTCCGGCTCTTTGGGCTTCTCTTCAACGGGAGTGAAGGTCTTCTTTTCCGGCTTTGCCTCCGGTATGACCACTGCCTCCGGTTCAGGTTCAGGCTCCGGTTCGGGTTCCGGCTCGGGCTCGGGTTCCGGCTCGGGTTCTGCAGCGTACTCTGCTGCCGGCTCCGTTACAGGCTCGGGTTCGGGCTGGGCTTCGTAGGCTGCAGCCTGCTGCTGATCGTAGCCCTCTTCATACTGCTGGGCATACTGACCCTGCTGATCGTAGCCTTCTTCGTACTGCTGAGCGTACTGACCCTGCTGATCGTAGCCTTCTTCATACTGCTCTGCATACTGACCCTGCTGGTCGTAGCCTTCTTCATACTGCTCTGCATACTGACCCTGCTGATCGTAGCCGTTATCATACTGTTGAGCATAGCCCTGCTGACCGTATCCGTTATCATACTGCTGAGCATAGCCCTGCTGACCGTATCCGTTGTCATACTGCTGAGCATAGCCCTGCTGACCGTATCCGTTATCATACTGCTGAGCGTAGCCCTGCTGATCGTATCCGTTGTCATACTGCTGAGCATAGCCCTGCTGATCGTATCCGTCATACTGCTGGCCGTAGCCCTGCTGATCGTATTCGTCATACTGCTGGCCATAACCCTGCTGATCGTATTCGTCATACTGCTGGCCATAACCCTGCTGAGCGTATCCGTTGTCATACTGCCCGCCGTAGCCCTGCTGAGCGTATCCGTTGTCGTACTGCTGGCCGTAGCCCTGCTGAGCGTATCCGTTGTCATACTGCTGACCGTAGCCCTGCTGAGCGTATCCGTTGTCATACTGCTGACCGTAGCCGTAATTGTTCTGCTGTTCATTTGCCGGCATGGTAAATTCCGTTGAGCCGCAGACAACGCAGGTGTTTGCCTGGTCAGGCATGGACGCGCCGCATGATGCACATATTTTCATTGATATCCACCTCTTGATAAATGGTTTATTTTGTCAGATGATTATAGTCATAGTCTGTGTTAATTATATTATATTTTATCTCATATTGTCAATGTTAACAGTGCATAAAAATGGCCCTGCATGGATTTGCTTTTGTACAGTATGAGAGGGGTTGTACGTCTGGCGGGAGTTTTAGCGGATGCGGAGAATCCAAGCTACATTATCTTGCTGAGTTTTATGAAATCCCTGCATTGACTTATGAAAGTACAGTGCGCTGCATCAGGTTCCCGCTCAAATAAAACGCAGACCCCTTATGGAGTCTGCGTTTTGGTGTTGGTCTGTTATGGGTACGGAACCGGATGATCTTCCGTCACGGGCGCGTCCTGCATCCCATGGCGGTACGGCGGGTCGTTGACCGAGAACATTCCGGATGATCCGCTATCTCTGCAAGGTATCCTGTCATGCCAGTCCCCAGAGACCGTTATATCCTGTGATAAACGCATCGCCGTAGCAGATCTCGGCGTATGTGTCAAAATCACCGCTGTATTCATCGGATTCCTTTTTGATGGAGGCTTTGGTGATGATACGGAAGGGCACATCCTGTTCCTTCGGAAGCTCGGCGTCGCTCATGGCTCTCATGGCATAGTCCAGCATAGCGTAGGCCGTCCATTCAAAGCTGTGAGACACCAGCATCTCGATACTGCCGCTCTGGGCATAGTCCATATCCTCTGTGGAACCGCCTGTTGCGACTACCTTGACATCGTGTCCAGACTGAACTGCGGCGGAGATAGAGTCATTGATGGCATTGTCGTCACATACGAATATGTAGTTTATGGCAGAGTCCTTGTCGAGAGCGGACTTTATCATGCTGGAAAGACCGTTTCCGATCTCAAGAGCGTTTGCGTTTACAACAGTGCAGCTTCCGTCTGAGGAGGACACATACTTTTCAAACTCGGTCTTGAAGCCCTTGAATATGGAGCCGGAAAGCTCGGAATCGGTACAGTTGACCACAAGGGCATTGATCTTGCCGCCTGTTTTTACAATACCCCAATCCGCCATCAGCTCGCCGGCGCGGCCGTAGTTGATAGGCACGGTGTAGTCAACAAAGTGGTCGGCCTCGTCAAGACCCTTTGAACCGGAGGAATATACCTCAATGCCGTTTGCCTGGGCGATCTCTATGTTGGAAGAAATATTTTCGTTCTTCTGGATATCGCCGGAAAGGAAGATCAGGTCGCTTTTTACGTTGACAGAGGCGGTGAGAGCGTCATTCAGCTTTGATACCGTTCCGTCAGTCTCGGGGGCGTTGACCTTTTTGAAGCCGATGCGCTCGGCAGTGCGCTTGAAGGTCTTTTCAAGCATGGCGTGGTATGAAGAACCGGAGTTTTCGGCGATAAGTGAAATGGTCTTGTTCTTTGCGATCTCGGAGGCGTTGATCTTTTCCGACTTGCAGGTGAACTCGGGCATTTTCTGACTGTCGGCGATCTTTTCGTTAAGGGATGCCAGCTGAGTTTCGGTAATGCCTGGTTTGCTGCTGTCAACACTTACCTCGGGGTCGTCCACAGAAGCCTCGGTGCTTGTATCTGCTTTGCTGACCGTATGGGAAGCCTGGGAACCCTGGGAAGTCTGGGTATTATTATTGTTGCTTTTGTCACCGCAGGCAGAAAGCATGACAGCCGATGCCGCAAGAGACAGTGCCAAAAGACAGGAAACGACTTTTTTCATTAAAGACCCTCCAAATGCGATAAAGCGTGGTCTGAATATCAGTACACATTCGACTTTATTATACTTCTATCGCGCAAAAGTGTCAACAAGTATTTTTGCCGGAATATTGTATATAAGAAGATTTTTTTGTATCTTTTGCCGGATTTGCTCCCTTCGGTATTATACTGATATCAAACATCATTGACGACTATCTTGACGCTGATTCCGTCATAACTTCGCCCCGGTCATACACAAAGTATTCCTGCATCCGGCAGGTGCAGAAAAAGCGCTCATGGTACACTTCGCTGTATCGTTATGAGAATTTTTCCGTTCGGATTTTTAGCACCGTTTTTCCTGATAATAGTATTAATCAGCATCATTTCTGCAAATACTAACCTTACGGCGGTCATGTCCGGTTCTTCGGGATACTGACCCGGACCGTAACAATAGGAAACGGAGGAATATCATGGTAAGGACGGACCTTGCAATAGAATCCGGCGCCTATCGCCGCAGAATGTACGGCGCCGATATAACCGAAGAAACTATATGCGGCATGAACGTAACACGGATGAAGGTGTGGGACGGCAGGCTTGCAGAGGAGCTGGGAAAACCTGCGGGACGCTATATCACGGTACAGGATATCCGCCCGGGGGATGATTCATCGTCAAGGGAAAAAACAGAGGCTCTTGCCGCAGAGCTCCGGTCACTGCTGCCGGAGGAAGGCATGGTGCTGGTGACGGGACTGGGGAACAGGTCCATAACCTCGGACGCTCTGGGACCTGAGACCATGGACCATATTCTCCCCACAAGGCACATAAAGGGTGAGCTTGCAAAAAGCACAGGACTGGAGAGCCTGCGGGGAGCGGCGGTGATATCCCCCGGAGTCCTGGGTCAGACGGGTATCGAGATCTCCGAGCTGCTTACGGGACTTATCGGTGAGCTGAGACCCTCGGCGGTCATTGCGGTGGACGCCCTTGCCGCCCGCAGTCTTGCAAGGCTGGGGAATACCGTTCAGCTTTGCGATACCGGTATAGCTCCCGGTTCCGGTGTGGGTAACAACAGGGTCAGACTGGACAGAGAGACTCTCGGTGTGCCGGTGATCGCTGTGGGAGTGCCGACAGTGGTGGACGCCGTTACCCTTGCCTCTAACCTGATGGGCGGTGACGACAGCGACCACAGACTGCAGGAGCTTCCCCGTGAAAGCCGCAGCATGATCGTAACTCCCAAGGAGATAGATCTTCTTATCGAGCGCTGTTCAAGATTTATCGGCATGGCGATAAACTGCGCCCTCCAGCCGGATACGGATTACGATGTTCTGTCCCTGCTGACCTCATAGGCAGCCGGAGACTAAGGCGATACCGCACATATACAGTGCCGCAGATGCAGAGCAGATGTGCCGAGCCGTAAGATGATTTATGCGGGGTGCTGCCTTAAATTTCTGACGTTTCCGGAATACTCTCTTATGTATGGCGTACTTTGGGACACTCTATATTACCGCCTGTCATACCGCCGCATAAACCTGTCTGCCGCGTCATACCCTCCATTTACGAAATTCCCGCCGGGAAAGTGTACCCCGGGACACTCTCTTTTACTCGTGTCACACCGCTGCATAAACCTGTCTTGCACATCATACCCTCCATTTCCGGAATTCCAGCCGGGAAAGTGCATTCACGGTACACTCTATATTACCGCCTGTCATACCGCCGCATAATCCTGTCTGACGTATCATATACTTTTAAAGTAAAGGGACGGACGGTACCGGGATGACAGAGGAGTTTTGCAATGAAAAACAGTCGGAAATGGCGTCGGGTCTGTACGGGAACAGCGGCAATTCTTTTTACGGCAGCGGGGGCGGTCTGCCTTGGCATGAGGGTGTCACAGCTGGGGATAAACCCATCGGTTGAGCTGGCGGCGGCGGAAATGGCCATGCCCGCCGACCGGGCCTGCTTTCAGACGGCGGCAGTGCTGAACAGCGGCGCCTTCCGGAATCAGGAGCATGAGGCTTCCGAGACTGCTAAGACCTCCGGAGAGGAAAAGGACACAGATAACAGACAGCAGGTTTCCGGAAGCTCAGAAGTAAAAAAATCCTCCCCGGAGCAGAAGGACACATCAAAGGACAAGGGTGCAAAAAAGCAGGATAACCGGAATGAAAACGGGTTTGAGGCTTCGGAGGCGACTGAGGAGGAGATAAATGAGTATGACCGGGAGCACGAGGGTGAAGAGAAGTATCCCGTTGAGGAGTGTCATATATCCGAGGGAAACGAAAGCTATGGGAATGTTCAGGTGAGAAATTCCGCATCAACGGAAATAGACATCAAAAGCGAGCTTGAATCGGAGCTGGGGTTTGCCATGGAGGACACGGAGGAGCCTCAGGTGCTGATATACCACACACATACATCGGAGAGCTACCTTACCTATGATACGGGATATTTTTACGAGAGCTTTTACCCAAGGTCAACGGACAGGTCCGAAAACGTCTGCGCCGTGGGTGAAGAGATAAAAAAACAGCTTGAGGCTGCCGGAATAAGGACCCTCCACGACACCACCCTCCACGACCACCCCAGCTACAGCGGAGCCTATGACAGGAGTCTTGAGACCATAGAGGGCTATCTTGAAAAGTATCCTTCCATAAAGGTGGTCCTGGATATCCATCGTGACGGCATCGGCACCGACACCGAAAAACAGAAGCCGGTCTTTACCGCCGAGGGACGGCAGGCGGCTCAGGTGATGGTTCTGGCGGGGTACAATTATGATGACTGCGACGAGTTCAGCGACTGGGAGTACAATCTGCGGTTTGCCCTCCGGATACAGAAAAAAGCGGAGGATATGTACCCAGGAATGATGCGGCCGGTGCATTTTTCCGACTTTATGTATAACATGAACGTCAACACCGGTTCCCTTCTGATAGAGGTGGGAGCCGAATCCAACACCCTTGAAGAGGCGCGCTATTCCGGTTTTCTTTTAGGCAGGGTGCTTGCCGGTGTGCTGGGTGAAGCCAAGGATGAAACGGAGGGTGAGTGAGCGTCTTTGCCGCGTGTCAGGTCCGGTGTGTGCATCAATAGCTTGTGAGGGGAAATACAGCGGCATAATACGTTGTGTATAATGACGCAAAAAATATACAGTGATAAAGATTTTTGGGGGTTTTTTTGTAAAAAGTCTTTTTTTCAGCGGTATCATCTGATATAATATACTGAGTGCGTTCTTTTTTACAGCGCAGGAGATAAAACTACCAAAAATTCCTTATCGGATTTGTACTATCAGATAGATATTGGCGGTGAAGCTATGAAAAACGCAAAATACATTCTGCTTACCCTTTTGCTTATGCTGACCTTCATGACCTGCATTGTGACACAGGTGGCAGCCGACGAAGATGACGATACGGTGGGCGAGGAGATACTGTCCTCGGAGGAACTGCCGGACGAGCCCACGGCTGACAGCTCCGTTACCGATGACCCTGACGAGCCTACGGGTGATCCGGATGACGGTCAGTCTCCCGGAGATGAACCGGACGTTTCTCCGGACGGTGACGGTTCGTCTGTCGTTTCCGATGACTCTGACGACAACAGTGACAACAGTGACAACAGTGACAACAGTGACGACAGCGACGACAGCGACGACAGCAGTGACGGCAGTGACGGCAGCAGTGACGGCAGCAGTGACGGTTCCTCCGACGATGACCAGAGCAGCGATGATGGAGAAAGCTCCGTTGTCGATTCCTCGGATGAGGGTCAGGAAAGCAGTACCGACAATTCTGACGCCGACCAGAGCAGCGGAGAGACCACATCCTCACAGCCGGAGGAAAGCAGCAAAACATCTGCTCAGGAGAGCAGTCAGCCGGGTACATCGTCACTCAGACCCACCGAGCGCAGCGGACCCACAGAGCTTCCCAGCGGCGGTCAGGCCGGGGATCCCGCCTCAAGCGAGCCGAAGCTGGATCTTCTCAATGATCCCCTTGACTGGATGGGGAGCATACGCACCATACTTCCCTCCCAGCGCACTGAGGGGGAGATCGTTATAGTATCCCGTCCCAAGCCCCTGATAAGACCTGTACAGACATCCGCTGCATCTTCGCCCCAGACTTCATTTTCGGAGACGGCGGAGCCTGCCCGGGATGATGACACGACGGAATACAGCTATTACATAAACGACGAAGATGTTGTGATAGAGCCGGTACGAAATGTTCCTGCCGCTTTTCTTGAGGATCATTCAAGAGATCACCGGATCACGTTCCTGGTGGGAATAATCATATTCTCACTGTTCGGCATAATAATCACCATCACCGTCATACTTATTCTGCGGTCAAGAGGAGATTTTACTCCTTCCGTTTTTCGGTTCGACAAAAAGAAAAAGACCCGCAGACCTCGTGAATAAAATATCCTGCGGGGACATATAAAGCAACACCGCACAAAGACCGCCGGCGAGGACAGTGAGACAAGTGTCGTTGGGGGGAACGTTCCCTGCGGTCGATCGGTGAATAGTGAATAACGAACCGGCGAGCTGCGGTGGTAACTTCACGCTCCGGTTCAGTGACATCCGTTAGTTTTGTGCCGCGGTTACGGTTTTATTCGGGTCGGTTATTGTCAGAGACATAGTTCACTGAAAAACAGGCACGAAAAACTATGAACAGCGAAGGAACTATAAACCTTTGTTTACAGTAGCCGGAAAGTGCCGCTATGTGCGGCACGGCGGCGGAGGTTGACGATATATGACGTGCCGGTGCGGTCATACATACCCAAGGGTACTTCCTGCGGGCGCGCACCGCGTATTATTGGAATAAAAGGAGAAAATAAATGGATCACGCAAAAAAGCTTGCCGAAGAGTTCGGCATAAAGGAAGAATACGCCTCAAATATAATCGGCCTTCTTGATGAGGGCAATACCATACCCTTCATCGCAAGGTACCGCAAAGAGATGCACGGCACTCTTGACGACCAGACCATACGCCAGATCAGCGACAAACTTGAATACCTCCGCAATCTTGACAAGCGCAAGGAAGAGGTCAGCGGCCTTATCGAAGGAATGGAAAAGATGACCGACGAGATACGTCAGGCCCTTGAAGCCGCCGCAACTCTGTCGGAGGTGGAGGATATCTACCGTCCCTATCGCCCCAAGCGCAAAACAAGGGCGTCAGTCGCCCGTGAAAAGGGACTGGAGCCTCTTTCTGAACTTATCCTTGCTCAGGAGAATATTGACGTAAACAAGGCTGCGGAGGAATATGTAAATGAAGAAAAGGGCGTAGGCAGTGCAGAAGAGGCCATTGCCGGCGCAATGGATATTATTGCCGAGAACCTGTCCGACAATGCCGAGATCAGAAAACGCCTGAAGAACATAATAAGACTCAATGCTTCATTAAAGACAGAAGCCACGGATCCGGAGGCCGAAAGTGTATATAAGCTGTACTACGATTTCAGCGAGCCTGTGAAGACCGTTGCGGGTCACCGTATACTTGCCGTTGACAGGGGAGAGAGGGAAGGCTTTCTCAAGGTCAGCATTGACATTGATCCCGCAAAGTGCGTGAATATCATCGAAAGACTGACGGTCACCTCGGACAATGAATGTTCGGAGCTTGTAAAGGCTGCCTGTGAGGATGCCTATTCAAGACTCATCTTCCCCTCAGTGGAGCGTGAACTGCGTTCTGAGCTTACCGAAAAAGCCGACGAACAGGCCATCAAGCTCTTTGCCGTAAACCTGCGTCAGCTTCTTATGCAGCCGCCGGTAAAGGGAAGGACCGCCATCGGTCTTGACCCGGGCTACCGTACCGGATGCAAGTTGGCGGTAGTTGACCCCACAGGCCGTGTGCTTGATACTGCGGTGATATATCCCACCCACGGCGCCGCTCAGGCTGAGCGCTCAAAGCAGACCCTCAAACAGATGATAAAGAAGCACCATGCGCAGATAATATCCATAGGCAACGGTACGGCTTCCAAGGAGACCGAGATGTTCACCGCCGAGTGCATAGGCGAAATAGATGACAATGTTTCCTATATGGTGGTCAGCGAGGCAGGCGCTTCGGTGTATTCCGCTTCTAAGCTGGCTGCGGCGGAGATGCCCGACCTTGACCTTACTCTGAGAAGCGCGGTTTCCATTGCCCGCCGTCTCCAGGACCCCCTGGCCGAGCTTGTAAAGATCGAGCCGAAGGCCATCGGTGTGGGTCAGTATCAGCACGATATGCCCCAGAAGAGACTGAGCGAAGCTCTTGACGGTGTCGTGGAGGACTGTGTAAATACCGTGGGCGCCGACCTGAATACCGCATCTCCCTCTTTGCTTTCAAGGGTGTCGGGAGTTAATTCGGCAATCTCAAAGAATATAGTGGCTTTCAGAGAGGAAAACGGAGCCTTTACCTCCCGCGCCCAGCTGAAAAAGGTCCCCAAGCTGGGACCCAAGGCCTTTGAACAGTGCGCCGGATTCCTGAGAGTTCCGGAAAGCAAGAATCCCCTGGATCACACAGGAGTCCACCCCGAATCCTACGATGCGGCAAAGAAGCTGCTTGAGCTTTGCGGATATACCACCGCCGATATCACCGACGGAGGACTTTCCGGTCTCCGTTCCAGGGTAGAGGAGATCGGTGCGGAAAACGCCGCTGCCGCCGTGGGAACAGGCGTGCCCACTCTCATGGATATGGTAGCGGAGCTTACAAAGCCCGGACGTGACCCCCGTGACGAGCTTCCTCCTCCCATGCTGCGCACCGACGTGCTTGACATCAAGGATCTCAAGCCGGGAATGGAGCTTAAGGGGACGGTAAGGAACGTAATAGACTTCGGAGCCTTTGTTGACATCGGGGTACATCAGGACGGCCTTGTACATATCTCCCAGATCAGCACAAAACGCATACGCCATCCCTCCGATGTTCTGAAAGTAGGGGACATCGTAAAGGTGAAGGTGCTTGATGTTGACGTCCAGCGCAAAAGAATATCCCTCACCATGAAGGGCTGAGAGGGAAAACAGACCGTTTTCTGAGACTTTGCAGGATTTGTGCTTGTGATAAATTTGTAAAGATGTCAACTTTACAGCAAAAGAAAATATTGAATTTCAGCGGATTTTATATGTAAAGCATATAGCTATTACAGTAATAATGCTTACGAAAAGAAGTACAAAAGGGAAAAACAGGAAATGAAAAAGTATGATATTGCTCTTTTTGATCTTGACGGAACTCTGAGTGAGTCGGGAGAGGGCATTTTATTCTGTGTAAGAAAAATATTTGAAGAGATGGAACGTCCCCTGCCCGACGAAAAGGAGCTTGGGGCTTTCATCGGACCGCCCATGTATGACAGTCTGATACGCTGCGGCTTCGATCACGAGGACGCCGAAAAGGGAGTCGAGATATACAAGCGGAATTTCCTTGAGACCGGAATATACAAAAACCGGGTGTATGACGGCATGAAAGAGGCGCTGGAGCTTCTCAGGCGTTCCGGGGTGCGTCTTGGCGTTGCCACCACAAAATATATGCCCTTTGCAGAGCGCATAATAAAAATGCTTGAGCTGGACGGATATTTTGACTTTGTCGGCGGAGCGACTGCGGATACCGTCCGCCGCACGAAAGCAAAGGTGATAGCCTTTACACTTGAAAACATGGGCGCAAAGCCCTCGGAGCGTGTCATCATGGTGGGCGACACAAAATACGACGCCGAAGGGGCGGCAGCTTCGGGTATCGGGTTTATCGGCTGTCTTTACGGCTACGGCACACGCCGGGAGATGGAGGAACACTTCGGGAACGCTGTGTTTATTGAGCATCCATCGGAGCTTGGGGCAGTGATACTCGGCTGAAAACGTCAAATGATCCTTGAACCGAATAAAATTGAACCCAATAAACCTGAACCGAATAAAAATGATTCTTCCGGATACACTATTCTTACCGCATCTGCGGCAAAAAGGAGGATCATAATGGAAAAGTACAACAAGAGCATCCATTGCAGCGTAGAAAGCTGCCGTCATCATTGCTCTGACAGGGATTACTGTTCCCTTGACAGTATACAGATCGGCACCCATGAATGTGACCCCACGGCGGACCGGTGTACCGACTGCCGTTCATTTTCCGTAAGATAACAAACGTCAGTGTCCCTTACCGCTGCAGGCGGGGGTGCCACACGTCCGTCGGTGGTGGATCAACCCCCACCCGCGGAGTCAGGCGATGGATGTTGCTCTGAGCGAGGTTGTAAAGAGGATTATCCCCACACCCACGGACTAAGGAGCTAAAGCGCCCCGACGTCTGTTGGCTTTGCCGCTCACTCCGATCAGGCCGGCTTGTCGGAGCATTAACACATCTGAATATACTGAAAGCCGCCGCAAACAGGTTAGTTTCACTGTCTGCGGCGGCTCGTTTTTTGGAAATATTACTGATAGAAGGCAGGGTTGATAAGGCGTCCGATAAGGTCGGCCAGCAGTATGACTCCCGCAAGCAGAGCGATAAAGATTATCAGCGAAAGCAGCTTTACCCAGAACCGCTGCTTCGGGGACATCTCTTCCTCGTTCTTCATCCGTTCCTCCAGCAGCCTTTCCTCGTCCTCCCGGGAAAGCTCCTCGGTCTCCTTAAGGGCGCCGATGCCCATAAGAAGCTCCGACGCCTGGGTATAGAAGCCCAGGGGAATAAAGACCCGGCAGTTTTCCGGCGGTGCGGAGTTGAGTATCTGTATGCCCGTGTCGTTTTCACATTCCTGAACGGTAAAGGGTATCTCGGCCTCGGTAAGAGCCGACTTTATACGTTCCAGCTCAAAGCCGTTTGCGGTGACGATATCAACGGGGGAATGGTGGTTCGGGTCGCTGATAAGGTCCCTGCCGCACTTTGCGCAGGCTTCGGCATCTGAGCTGAAATACAGTTTTTTGCATTTGGTGCAGTATTTCATGTGTCTTCCTCGGTTCTTTTGTATTTCTGAAAAGGACGTCCGGCGGACGCAAGTGCTCCTGGACAGTCTTACATTATTATATAGGCAGATACGGGTTTTGTCAACGCGAACGGTACCACAGTGAATGATAAAGCAGGCTGCCGGGCCTCCGGGTACGGGGCGGTGCATGCTGAATACACAGGAAAAATATCGGACCTGCCGGACTGACGGAAGCTATTATGAGATTTTTGGTTGAGAGCCTGTTGATATGCGGTTGAAAACAGGTGGAATAGCGGTTAAAAAACGCTCTGAAATGAGGAAAATAATTACAGCTCAAAAACTTTGTAATAAATTTGTAACCAAAAGTAACGGTTTATTATACAAAAAACCAAAATCCGAAATGTGCAGAATAAACAATGTATTTTTTGATTATTCTGAAAGGGAAATAAGATCATTGTTACCCCACGTCAAAATCACCAAAAAGGAAAAATGAAGTAAAATAAAAAAATCAAATTCGTTATTTTTATCTTGATTTTTCTGTCTTTTTGTTTTATAATTTCAATAGGTAAGGACTCCTTTGGGGGTCTTTATAAATTTTTAATTAGGAGGAAGATTTTATGCAGACAAAAAAGATCCTTGGCATTGCTCTTTGCGCATCAATGATCAGCTCTATGGCAGTTATTGCTACCACAACATCTGTTGCTGCTGATGATTTTGACGTTTCTGAGCATACCCTGGGCGTAATCGGCGGCTTTAACGGCTGGGCTTCTGACGCAGCAGAGATGACAGAAGCTATAGTCGGCGGCGTTTATGTAGGCGTTGTTGAAGACGTTCCTGCAGGCGATTACGAGTTCAAGGTCCGCGCTGACGGCGCATGGGACTGGAGCTGGGGCGTATACGAAGAAGATTATGATCGTACCCAGAACAGCCAGACCAACTGCAGCGTATCTCTCGCTGCTGATTCCGATGTCATCGTTGTTCTCGACACAACAGGTGACGACTACGAGGTATGGCCCGTAACCTTCATGTACTATGACGCAGACGGCAACCTTCAGGTTAAGTACACCGGTCCCGAGGAGATCTCTCCCTATGGTATCATCGGCGGCTTCAACGGCTGGAGTGCAGACGCTCCCATGGTAATGAGAGACGGTATTGCAACCGGTTATGTTTATTTCGGCGCTGGCGAGAACGAGTTCAAAGTCCGCAAGGACGGCGCTTGGGATCTGAGCTGGGGCGTATACGAAGAGGATTACGACAGAACCCAGAACAGCCAGACCAACTGCAAGACCATCAGTGACGATCCCTTCCTCGCAAGGGTAACTCTTGACACCACAGACGATTCCGAAGACGGTATTGAGCTTTGGCCCATCACTCTTTCTTATGCAGGCACTGACGAGTTCCTCGGCAAGCCCGAAGAAGAGCCCGAGCCCGAGCCTGAAGTATCACCCTACAGCGTCATCGGCAGCATGACCGATTGGTCAGCCGACATCGCAATGTATGACATGGGCGACGGCATTATGCAGGGTTCCTTCGACGTAGAGCCCGGTTCCTATGAGTTCAAGGTCCGCAAGGATGCAGCCTGGGATCTCAGCTGGGGCGTTTACGAAGCAGATTATGACAGAACTCAGAACAGCCAGACCAACTGCGAGATCGAGCTGGTTGCTCCCACAACCGTAACCGTTATG
>JBGUWL010000102.1:0-15597 GCA_045221075.1 Acutalibacteraceae bacterium | reverse complement strand
GGTTATTTCAAGTCCCTTAGGATACGAAAGAGGATATCCTCCTGATGCCATTACAACACAGGCAGTGGCTTCGTTTGTCCACTCTATTTTAAGCTGAGACAGCTTTTCGTCAATTACCGCCTCAAGAATATCAACAAGATCCGTCTTTAATCTGGGCAGTACCACCTGTGCTTCGGGGTCGCCGAAACGAGCGTTATACTCGATGACCTTGGGACCGTCGGGGGTTATCATAAGTCCGAAATACAGACAGCCCTTGAAGGTACGGTTCTCGCTGTTCATTGCGGCAACGGTAGGCTCAAAGATGGTCTTGCGGCAGATCTCGGCGATCTCGTCCGTATAGTAGGGATTGGGACTGATGGTGCCCATTCCTCCGGTGTTGAGACCCTGATCGTTGTCGTAGGCTCTCTTGTGGTCCTTTGAAGAAACCATGGGTACAAGGGAGATACCGTCCGTAAAAGCAAGAACGGAAACCTCGGGTCCGGTAAGAAACTCTTCAACAACAACGTTATTTCCGGAATCACCGAACTTTTTATCCTCCATTATCTCCTTTACGGCGTCACGGGCTTCTTCCTGTGACTGGGCAATGATGACTCCCTTGCCCAGAGCAAGACCATCAGCCTTGATCACAACAGGATATTTGCCCTTCTTTTCGATGTATTCCATTGCCTTTTTCGGGTCATCGAATACCTGATAATCCGCAGTAGGGATATTGTATTTCTTCATCAGGTTCTTTGAAAAGACCTTGCTGCTTTCGATTATCGCGGCATTGGCCCTGGGACCGAAGGCTCTGATGCCGTGGGCAAAAAGCTCATCCACCATACCGTCAGCCAGCGGGTCATCCGGAGCAACAAATACAAGGTCGATCTCGTTTCTCAGAGCAAAGTTTACCATGCCCTGCTTGTCCATTGCGCTGATATTCACACATTCGGCGTCCTTTGAAATGCCGCCGTTGCCGGGGGCTGCGTAGATCTTGTCTACCTTGGGGCTTTCTTTCAGCTTGCGGATGATGGCGTGTTCACGTCCGCCGCTGCCGATAACAAGAATTTTCATATAATACCTCCGTAATATCAATGATGGAACAGGCGGATACCTGTGAACGCCATTGTCATGCCGTATTTGTTGCAGGTGTCGATTACATTGTCATCACGGATGGAGCCGCCGGGCTGTGCAATGTACTGAACGCCGCTGCGCTTTGCACGCTCGATGTTGTCGCCGAAGGGGAAGAATGCATCGGAACCCAGGGATACACCGCTGAATGTGGAGAGCCATTCTTTCTTTTCTTCCTTTGTGAGGGGTTCGGGTTTTGTGGTGAAGAACTGCTCCCAGATACCGTCAGCCAGAACATCCTCGTAATCGTCAGAGATATACACGTCAATGGTGTTGTCACGGTCGGGACGGCGTATATCCTCACGGAAGGGCAGTGAAAGGACCTTGGGACACTGGCGGAGATACCAGATGTCGGCCTTGTTTCCTGCAAGACGTGTGCAGTGTATACGGGACTGCTGTCCGGCGCCGACACCAATGGCCTGTCCGTCCTTAGCATAGCATACGGAATTTGACTGGGTGTATTTCAGTGTGATAAGAGCGATTATAAGGTCGCGCTTCGCTTCCTCTGTAAGCTCTTTGTTATCGGTAACGATGTTTTTCAGCATATCGGCGTCGATCTTAAGATCATTTCTTCCCTGTTCAAAGGTAATGCCGTAAACCTGCTTGCGCTCGATGGCGGCGGGAACATATGAAGCGTCGATCTTTACAACGTTATATGTACCCCTGCGCTTGGTCTTGAGGATCTCAAGTGCTTCATCGGTGTAATCAGGGGCAATGATACCGTCGGAAACCTCACGCTGGAGCAGAAGAGCCGTCTGCTTGTCGCAGGTATCGGAAAGCGCTACCCAGTCGCCGTAGGATGACATTCTGTCGGCACCTCTTGCCTTTGCATAAGCGCTTGCGATAGGTGAAAGCTCCAGGTCATCTACAAAGTAGATCTTCTTGAGTGTGTCGGAAAGCTTCGTTGCTACTGCGGCGCCTGCGGGGCTGACGTGCTTGAAGGATGCCGCAGATGGCAGTCCTGTGGCAGCTTTCAGCTCACATACAAGCTGCCAGCTGTTGAATGCGTCAAGGAAGTTGATATAGCCGGGGCGTCCGTTAAGAACGGTAACAGGAAGCTCTGTGCCGTCGTTCATAAAGATTCGTGAAGGCTTCTGGTTGGGATTGCAGCCGTATTTCAGTTCAAGCTCATTCATGGATGATTCTCCTTTGCATTACTTGTTTTTGTTTACTATGCGGTCTTCAAACTCACCTGTTGCAAGGTCAACAAAGCGGGTATAGAGAGATACCTTGTTGTCTTCATTCAGGGCGTTCCAGAGATTATCTGTAAATGTGTCAATATCTCCGTCTATGCTTACAAGGGTGGGTTCGCCCTCGAAGGACGGGATGGGGTTGCCGTCACACTTGTAGGTGTGAATGAAGTGACCCTCGCCTGCAACAGGGGTTTCATACTCATAGAAGAAACGGAGCGCAGACTCTTCCCTGCCGCAGTTGCTTTTGAGGATGGACATTTTATATGAGAATCCGCCGTCGGCAAAGTTCAGTATGCCGGATATGCGGGGTGTGAAGTTGGGCGGATCAGGCTCAAAGGTGCGGGTTCGAAGAGCCTCTTCAAAGGTCTTTCCGCTGAGGATAAAATCTCTTGCGGTGTCGGTCTGGTCACCGTTGGTAACGATGGTGCAGCCCTCAAGGGTGCGGACGGGAGCGTATATTATAAGGGAAGGATCAACCAGCTTTGAAGGGTCAAAGGCCTGGGTCTTCAGATCCTTGCCCTCGGCAACGAACACACGGTTGCGGCTGTTTTCGCTTCTTCCCATGATAAAGTAGCCGATAACGGCGCTTTTTCCGTCAGCGCTTTTACCGATGACAATACCTCTGCCGGGGTATGTGGTGGATGAAACTTCTTTGGTAAGTTCGATCATTTATATACTTCCTTTCTTTGGGTTAGAGTATGGTAACACGGGATCCGTTTACTTCGAGCCTGTCATCACAGAAAAGTGCAACGGCCTGAGGCAGAATTTTCCATTCGGCCTGCTCCATCACTCTTTTCTGGAGGGTTTCGGGGGTGTCGTCATCCATGACCTCTACCCCCTTCTGAAGGATTATAGGACCTCCGTCACAGACCTCGGTCACAAAATGTACAGTCGCTCCGGTCAGCTTAACGCCCTTTTTCAGAGCTTCTTCATGCACCTTAAGACCATAATAGCCCTTGCCGCAGAATGAAGGTATAAGCGCCGGATGGACGTTCATCATTTTGTTGGGCATGGCCCTTACAACAAGCTCGTCAAGTATCGTCATGAATCCAGCATATACAACAAGGTCAGCCTTTTCTTCCTGAATCGCGGCAAGGATAGCCTTGCTGTATTCTACAGAATCGGCATAATCCCTGCGGGGGATCACACGGGAAGGAATATTGTGATTTTTTGCTCTTTCAAGGGCATATACACCCGGCTTTGAAGAAATGACACAGGTGATGCGGCCGTTTTTGATAAGACCGCTTTCCTGAGCGTCAATTAGCGCCTGCAGATTAGTCCCGCCGCCGGAAACAAGTACAACGATATTTTTCATTGGATATTCACCTTTTATCAGTATTCGATGATAACTCCATCATCACTCTCTGTCAGTTCACCCAGAACATAGGCATCTTCGCCGGCTGCTCTGAGAACGGAAATAGCCTTATCAGCATCTTCTGGACTGACAACAACGGTCATGCCCACACCCATATTGAAGGTGTTGAACATATCTCTTTCGGGTATGCTGCCGGTCTTTGCAATAAGATCAAAGATGGGAAGCACCTGAACGTCACTGCGCTTTATGCGGGCAGATATACCCTTGGGCAGTGAGCGGGGAATGTTCTCATAGAAGCCGCCGCCTGTGATGTGAGAGACGGACTTTACATTTACACTGTCCACCAGAGACATGATCGCCTTCACATAGATACGGGTGGGTGTGAGAAGGGTCTCTCCAAGTGTAGAACCAAGCTCGTCATAATGACGGGCAACCGCGGATTCATTGATATGGAATACCTTTCTTACCAGCGAAAAACCGTTTGAATGTACACCGCTGGACTTTATGGCTATCATTACATCGCCGGGCTTCTGGGTATCGGGCTTCAGGATCTTGACCTTGTCAACTACGCCCACAGCAAAGCCTGCAAGGTCATATTCATCCTCAGGCATAAGTCCGGGATGCTCGGCAGTTTCGCCGCCGATAAGAGCACACTCACTCTGAACGCAGCCCTCTGCAACGCCGGATACGATCTTTGCCACCTTTTCGGGATAGTTCTTGCCTATTGCGATATAGTCAAGGAAAAACTGGGGCTTTGCTCCGCAGCAGATAATGTCGTTGACGCACATTGCAACACAGTCGATACCCACCGTGTCATGCTTGTCCAGCAGGAATGCGATCTTGATCTTTGTTCCCACTCCGTCCGTGCCCGAAACAAGAACAGGCTTGCTGATGCCGGTGGTATCAAGCTCAAAAAGACCTCCGAAACCGCCGATGCCCGAAAGCACGCCTTTTGTCATGGTTCTGGCAACATGGGATTTCATCAGTTCTACGGCTCTGTAGCCTGCCGTTACGTCAACACCTGCTGCCTTGTAGCTGTCACTGTAGCTTTTCATAATTTGCCTCCCTGTTATTCTTCGTTTTTGATCTTTCTGGAATACTTATCATCTCGTGACGTGTCGGAAACATCCAGAGGATAGTTTCCTGTAAAGCAGGCGTCACAAAGCTGAAGTCTGCACTCTGCCGCAATCTCTTTAAGGCTTTCTACACTGAGGAATCCAAGAGAATCGGCGCCTATATACCGGCACATCTCCTCTGTGGTCATTGTGGAAGCGATAAGGTTTTCTTTTGAGGTAGAATCGCTGGTCAGATAGCACGGACAGCGGAAAGGCGGTGAAGCTATTCTCATGTGGACCTCCGCAGCGCCTGCCTGACGCATCAGATTGACGATGTGGCGGCTTGTTCCGCCCTTGATGATAGAATCGTCGATCAGGATAACACGTTTTCCGTTAACGTTATTTTTCAGAGCGTTCAGTTTGATGCGCAGAAGATACTCGGAGTTTCTTTTGCGGTTGTTGAAAGCTCTGCCGATATATTTGTTCTTGATAAGACCCGTTGCGTATGGTATACCCGACTCCACAGCATAGCCAATGGCGGATTCGATACCGCAGTCCGGCACGCCGCACACAAGATCGGCCTCTACCGGATGCTGTCTTGCAAGCAGCATTCCCGCACGCTGACGCGCCTGATTGACATTAACTCCGTCAAGCACACTGTCGGGACGTGAGAAATAAACATACTCAAAAGCGCAAAGAGCCGTTTTTTCAGAAGGCTTGCCTTTATAGCTGTGGACGCCCTCTTCGTCGATCACAAGCATTTCGCCGGGATCTATGTCACGGATGAACTCTCCGCCCATGCTTTCAAAGACACAGGACTCGGATGCGATAACATAGCTTGTGCCTATCCTTCCGTAGCAGAGGGGGCGTATCCCCATGGGGTCACGGACACCGATAAGCTTGCTGGGAGACATCAGCACAATGGCATAGGCGCCCTTCAGACGCTTTACCGCCTTAAGCACCGCTTCTTCGATAGTGGCGCAGTCAATTCGTGCCCGGGCAATAAGATATGCGATTATCTCCGTGTCTCCGTTTGACTGGAAGATCGCCGCGCCCTGATTGAGGTCATCCCTCAGCTCGGGATAATTGGTCAGCGCACCGTTAAGGCACAGAGCAAGCTGGCCCTTTATGTAACGCATCACCAGCGGCGCAAGGTTTTCGTGGTCAACGGGAGTTCCTCCGGAGGAATACTTTACATGACCGAGAGCAATAGTACCGTTGCCCAGCCGGTTCAGTTCCTTTTCCGGCAGTGCCTCGGGTATCATTCCATGGTCCTTGTAGTATGTGATGGTACCGTCCTTGTTGACAGCGATGCCTGCACCCACAGAACCTCTGTGCTGCAGAGCATATAATGAAAGATAGGTCTCTTCAACAATGTCAACGGAGGGGTCAGTGGTATAAATACCGATCACGCCGCATTCATCATGTAATTCAGACATAGTATAGTCTCCTTATTCGTTGATTAGCTCCATGACCTTCTGCTGAAGAGCCGCATCCTTTTTGCAGACGCCCTCCTCCATGCTGATCTTTTCCTGACTGAGTTTCTCTGCAAGTGTATCGTCAGAAAGGGCAAGTATCTGTACGGCCAGTATAGCAGCGTTTGCGGCGCCGTCGATGGCGACCGTTGCAACAGGAATACCTGTGGGCATCTGGACCGTTGCTAGCAGTGCGTCAAGTCCGTCAAGGGTGGATGACTTGATAGGTATACCGATCACCGGTATAGTGGTATGAGCAGCCAGCACACCGGCAAGATGAGCGGCCTTGCCTGCTGCGGCAATGATGACACCGAATCCGTTTTTGCGGGCGTTTGCTGAAAACTCTGCGGCGGCAGCGGGTGTTCTGTGAGCCGACATAACATGGACCTCAAAAGGCACCTCATAGGACTTGAGGGTCTTTATGGCTCCCGAGACCGTGGGAAAGTCGCTGTCGCTTCCCATAATGACTGCCACTTTTTTCTGTTCAGACATAATAATACTCCCCTTTTTGTTTTCTTTTCAGTAAGTCATAAGGCAATAAGAAAAATCATTCCTTATGACGTGTCAATGATCCCTCCGTAAAGGCGGATCAACGACTTTCTGCGGAATAACAAATTACTCCATTTAATATTTTAGCTTATAATTCAAAAAAATGCAATACCGAATAGGCATCACAAGGAATTTAATTGTTTTATTCTGTCATTCTCCAGAACCGTCATGGAGAAATCATTGACAGATAAAAGAATTATTCTGTCAGAAACGCTGACGCGTCAGACCGGCACAAATAACCGACCGGATATCCTCCTTGTAACATCCGGTCGGAATCTATTCGGAATAATGCCTATTGATCATCTGCGGTTTATCGTCCGGGTCCTCCCATGCCTCCTTGACCGCCCATTCCACCCATTCCGGTCACTTCGGAATAATAAAGAGAGGAACTAAAGTCTGCCTGTGCAGATTCGCTGCCGGAGGTTATAGTCACGGTTCCGCCCTGTGTCAGCGAGGGTGAAGAGTATACGACAGAAGAATAGCTCTTTGTGGCTGTGAAGGTAAATCCGCTGCCGTCATCAACGCTTATCACGGTTCCTTCATCTCCGGAAAGGGATACCAGTGCGGAACACTGAGTGCCGCTGTCAAAGTTTATCGCCATATCACTGGTACCTATGGCAAGGACCGTACCGCCTGTTATCTCTGCAACACAGCCGTTTCCGTCGCCCTTGTCAATCGCTCCGTTGCCGGCTGATGACGGACCTTCGATGATCACCGTGCCGCCGGTGATATAGATAGAACCGTTGCTGTCAAGTCCGTCGCCGGAAGCATTGACATATACATTGCCGCCGTTTATAGTGAGCTTTGCGTCCGTGCCGCTGCTGTTCCACGGAGAGTCATCCTGTGATGTGGTATCCGAACCGCCGGAACAGTTCAGACCGTCATCGCTTGCATAGACCTTTACGTCTCCGGAGTTGATAGTAATGTTCTTGCCTTCAAGTCCCTCATAGGACTTTGTGACTTCCACGGTTCCGCCATTTATTACAAGTTCCTCAGAAGCGGTTATTCCGTCATCACTGGAAGCAGCTTTGACTGTGCCTGAGTTGATGGTTACGGAGGCGTTTCCGTGTATCGCATCATCAGCCGCTGATACGGTCAGGACGGTATCGCTTACAGTGATATCACCGTCGGATTTGATACCCTTCTGGGAAGTATTGCTGTCCTTTGAGCTGTCTGCGCCGGAACCGGAAGCGGTGGTAATATTTATGGTACCGCCGTTGAGAGTAACATAACCGGTAAATTCGGCGTTGTCGTCCCCTGCCTTTACGGAAATACCGTCCTGTCCTGCAGTGACAGTAAGGGCTGCCTTTTCAAAGTAAAAGCTGCTTGTGTTATCGTCATTGTCAAGGTGGATACCGTCATGACCTGCGGTGATATTTACGGTACCTCCTCCGATCTTAACAGACTGACCTGCTTTCAATCCCGCCGATGAAGCATCCACAGTGATCGTTCCGTCGGTTATCTTAAGGTCATCCTTGCAAACGATACCGTGCAGACCGGAGCTGACAGAAAGTGTTCCGCTGCCGTTGATGGTAAGATCGTCCTTTGCATAGATTGCCCCGTCCTCTTTCAGCGAGGAGCTTGTGGAGGATGAAGTAAGGCTGTTTGTGCCGGTACACTGGATGATGACCTTATCTGCGGACTGGACATTGATGCAGGCTGTGGAATCGTTTGTCATGGTCACGCCGTCAAGTATCAGGTAGATATTTCCGGACTTGCTGCTGTCATTGACCACAATGCTGACATTTTCGGAGCTGCCGGTAACCTTGTATATTCCCTTGGATGTGATAGTCAGGACACCGCTTGAATATGAACCCCGGGTGGAGTCGGATATCTCCGCAGATGTGCCGGAGAGAGTGATCTCTGCGTTGGGTGTCTCTGACGTAACGTCTTTATAGTCTCCGTCAGAGAACATATCCGATGCGACGGTCTGTCCGGAATTGTCTGAGGATCCGGTATCACTCTGATCTCCGGTAGAATCTGAAGAAGAATCTGATGCGCTTTGTTCGTTTCCGGAAGCGACGGTGATTACGTCGCTGTCTTCGGATGCGGTGATGGATACCGCGGATGATGAGATTTCCTGTGACGAATTGCAGCCCGTAAGCGCAAACGCCGAAAGAAGAAGAGATATGAATAATGCTGTTATCTTTTTGGTCATGGCGATACACTCCTTTACAACTGGTTCTGAGGCTCTGTATATGGCAGTACAGAGATCTCAAGATTGCCGTTCTTTGTTCTCAGCTCGTCTATCATTTCCTTTTCTTCCGATGGGTCCTTCATGATTATCTTGAAGGAAAGTCTGAACATGGATCCCATACCGGTGGTCTTTACGCCTGCGTTTTCATAGCTTTTGAGGTAGTGCTTGAAGGTGTCATCAAAGGCGTTGGAATATTCAAGGGATTCGGGAATGGTTATCCTGAGAAGTCTTTCCTGACTCATGCCCTTGTGCTCAAATATAGGCAGGAGAGAAAGTACCAGAAATATCACCGCAAGACCCAGCAGTATGATAACACCGTATGCCACATAACCCATACCGAAGGCGATGCCTGAACCCATTGCGATGAGCAGAGAGGTTATCTCGTCCGCGCTGCCCGGGGCGCTCCTGAATCTTATCAGACTGAATGCGCCGCCAACTGCAACGCCTGCTCCGATGTTGCCGCTGACAAAGGTTATCACTGCGGATACTACAAAGGGAACAACTGCGGTCACTATGAAAAAGCGTCTCTTTGCCCTTATTTTGAAGGACATCAGCCATGAAAAAATAAATCCTGAAACTAACGAGGCTGCCGCCATAATAAAAAACTGTGAAGCCGAAACCTGTGCGGTATTATAAATTGTATCAAACATGATCTGCATCCCTTTCTTTATTGAACTTTAAGAAGCTGCTGGCGGTAAGCCTGTCCGTATTTTGAAAAGCTTCCTTTATATATCCTGCCCTTGTCAAGTATGGCGGATAACCAGAGGGGGACCGCCTGCTGTACCTTGACTTCAAGTATTGTCCATCCCTCATCAAGCAGTGAATTGCCCTCCATTGATGTGGTCAGGTCAAGATCCTCAAAACGGTATCTGGGGTTGTGGTCGATGGTGAGACGAAGGTCGCCGTCCGGCTGAAAATACGCCACTCTGTCATAAATTATCAGGCAGGCAGGCACAAGTACCTTGTAGTAATCACGGAAGGTGGTGATCTCCCTGTTGATCTGACCGCCGGCGCATATATCGCCTTCACCGTAGAAGAATTTGTTGACCAGAGGGATCGTTGACTGTACCCTCCTCTTATAGACTATCCCGTAGGCTTTGCGCTTAAGCTCTAAAAACACAGGAGACTCTTCCGTTGCAAGGCCGTAGGAACGAAGCCTTATCTTTTCTTTAAAGGGCGGTTTTTCGATGGAGGTGCGTATCAGGCGGTAGCTTGGGGTATCATAATACAGGGAAGCTATGGAGGTGAGACCGAATTTGTCGATCTTCATGTGATCCTTCACGCTCTCCTTGAAGTATTCCGTCTGCTGCGGAGTGAGAAGGTATTTCATCTCATATCGTTTCATTACAACGATAGGATTCTTTTCTGCTGCCATGTGTTTCACCTCCGGTCACAGGTCAATGGTTATGTTCATGACGCCCTTTATTACCCGGGCGCTGACTCTGCCGTCGTTTGACTTTATTATTTCCTTTACATGGGAAAGACCAAGTCCCGAGCCGGCATTCTCACCTGCGTTCTCAAGGATCGTGAACCGGTCGAATATCTGATCGCAGTTCCCGTCGGGAAGGTCCGTATCGTTGGTCTGCAGAAGGACTATCCTGTCCTTGTGCTTTTTGAGGGAAAAGCATACTTTCGATTTTGCAAACTTTCCTGCATTTTCGAGAAGCTCGCATATCACGCTGCTTATGGCCTCATCGTTTATTTCGATCTTTATGTCGGGGTCGATGTCGTGCGTCAGGGTCAGTCCCTTCTCTTCAAGACGGGAGCGGCTGTTTTCTATTATGGATGTGAGTATGTCGGAAAGAACCACCGTTGTTTTACTGTCGGCCTCTTCAAACATCCTCAGGGTACCCAGCTCCCTTACAAGCTTTATCATGCGCTTGACCTGTTTGTTGATGGACTTTGTTCTTTCGTCCGTGCCGTAGGTGCGTTCAAGCATTTCGGTATCGGCATTGATGACGGTGAGGGGCATTTTGAATTCGTTCTCGATGCGGGCTATAAACTGCTTTTGTTTATAGTCTGCCTCCTCAAAGGGTCTGAACATCTTTTTACCCAGAAGTATCAGCACAAGCAGGGTTACCGCTATCAGCACCGCTCCTCCTCCGATGGATACGAACAATATCCTGTAGCATGGCCACAGTTCACGGCTCTGGTCTATCACCGTAACATAGGTAGTGGTGCCGTCATAATAGACCCTGTAGCGGTATGTGCCGTTGGTCCAGCCGATCGAGCTGTTTGCAAGACTTCTTGCCCATTCCTCCGCTTCATCCTCGGTCAGGGCGGACATACGGAAATCTATGGGGACCGCATTGTCGTTCTCGTCTATGGCGAAGGTGAAGTAGCGGAGGGAGGAATCCATCTCGGCAGAATCCGGTCCCATTGTTCCCACGCGGCCGTTATTGATCCGGATGGGTCTGTCATAATGCTTTTTCTGTACACCCTGCTGACCTGTCTGTGAAGGATCATCAGGCGGGGCCTCCGTTCCGGATGCTTCCGGCGGAGCGGACTTACCGTCCTGTGGAGACATACCTTCATTCGACGGATCGTCAAGTCTTCCCTGCCTGTCGGCAATACGCTGGGTGATCCGGTCGGCGTCTTCCGCTGCCATTGTGAAATTATAGATATTGATGGCTGAGAGAAGTATCACCAAAAAAAGAATTATTGAGATCCCTGAATAGAGTATAAATTTTTTTCTCGCTTTGTACATTATATCGTCACCAACCTGTATCCCTCGTTTATCAGATATCTGATGCGGGTTTTTTTGTGAAGCTGCTCCAGCTTGTGATTAAGTGCGGTGATACACGGTCCCTTTGATTTGAGGTCAATGGAGTTATTGTTTATGAGAGACCGGAACACCTCGATCTCTCCCTCCGTCACCGGGACCGTACCGCAAAGACCGTAAGCGGAAACATTTATTTCGGCGTCCTCAAAAACCAGCTTTTCGCCGCTGGACGAGTTCTTTTCAACACTGTCCAGAAGTGCAAGCAGCTCCTTCGGAAGAAAGGGAAGCTGAATATATGCGTTTGCAAGCCTGCCGGATGACAGGGTGTTTGCCGTAATGCTTCCGGAGGACATCACTATCACCGGAATGTTCTTTTTGTTCAGCGCCTCCACAAGCTCCGATGCGCTGACCCTGGGGATCATGCCGTCTATCACGGCTGCGTCATAGCTGTGTCCGGCAAGCTTTGTGATGACCTGGGTGCCGTCATATACGGTCGTAACATCGTGTCCGTACCATTCCAGCAGGGTACGAAAGGATCCGGCAAAATCCCGGTCCTGTTCTGCGATAAGAAGTTTCATAATGAACACCTCCGGTATTCTGTAAGGGGTTTATGCGTTGTTTTCTTTGATGTTATTATTGTAAAATATTCATATTTACCGGCTATGAAAATATAATGAACATTAAATTAATGATTTATTTAATTATTTTAAGGCTTCCAAATACAACACATTTTTCCAGACATAAACCGTAATAAGCACAAAAAACCTGAGAATAATAATATCACAGTCGAAAAAGCAATGCTCTCACGGCTGTGAATGAATAAAGGGGTTCTCTAAAAACCGGGACACGAGCAAGATCACGAACATGTATTTTTTCGCAGACAAGGTGGAAGCTGCATTAATACTTGCTGTATTAAAAGGCTTGACAACGAAGCTTGCGAAAAAAACATATCAGGATCGCCGTGAAAAGGTTTTTATAGGCTCCCTGAATAAGGAGAACTTGTTATGTCTAACAGCAATAATAACTCTATCAATGTACCCGAAGCAAAGCAGGCTATGGAAAAATTCAAGATGGAATGTGCAAACGAGGTCGGAGTAAACCTTAAGCAGGGCTATAACGGCGATCTTACTTCCCGTCAGGCAGGCTCAGTTGGCGGCCAGATGGTGAAAAAGATGATCGAAGCCTATGAAAGAGGTATGTGATCGCCGGGCAGTCGGTAGTGTCACACCCTGCGACCTCAGATGAGCACGGCGTTCCTGCGGAGCCATGTACAGCAGAATGATCTGGAATACTGTTATCTGACAGAAAGGGCGGCAAGGATCGTCGTCAGGGCTGTCTTATATTGGTACTGACAACAAAAGCACATCCCCGCTCCATAAGAAGCTAAGGGATGTGCTTATTTGTTTCTGTTGCCCTTGTTTCATACTAAACTCCCATTAAAAGCAGACATAGTCTGCTTTTAATAGCGCGTCAGCGCGTCGGAGTTTACATGAGACGTCATCTGTGAATTTGCACAGATGGGCGCAGCCTCGGGCGGCGACTTTTCCGATTAAAAGTGTCAGCTTTTAATCGGAAAACAGTATCAGATCAGACACTGAAAAGCATCTGTCCGTAGGAAGGATAGGGCCAGTGTTTTGCGGACATATTGGATTCCATCTCGTCGGCAACGGCTCTCAGCTCCTGCATTGCAGCAAGTACCTTGTCCTTGTAGAACTTTGCGTTAGCCTCGGCACCGGTCACTTCCTTTGCGTCCATAACGGCCTTGTCAAGAATGTCTATCTTTTTCAGGAAGCAGCCCAGAAGACTTGACAGCTTTTTGATAAGCTCCACGCCGGGAAGGCATACATACTCGGGGTCAATGGCCTTTACCATTCCGGCTGTCTCGGCAAGATCCCTGATATAGGAATTGACGGCTGGAACAATGTCCTTCTTTGCCATATCAAGGGCCGTGAGCGCTTCTATGTTTATGATCTTAGAGTAGTTTTCAAGGATGATCTCGGTTCTTGAACGAAGCTCGACTTCGGTATAAATGCCGTGCTTTCCGAAAAGCTTTACGTTCTTTTCGTCAGTGTAGTGGGGCAGCGCATCGGGAAGGGAACGGAAGTTGAGCAGTCCTCTCCTCTCTGCCTCAGCGATCCATTCCTCGGAGTAGTTGTCGCCGTTGAAGATGATACGCTTGTGCTGACGGAGAGTGTCTCTTACAAGCTCCTCGGCGGCGGCCTTTACGTCCTCTGCCTTTTCAAGTACATCGGCGTAGTCGCACAGAGCGTCTGCAACGATGGTGTTGAGGATCGTATTTGTGCAGGCGATATTTTCGGCAGAACCCACCATTCTGAACTCGAATTTATTACCGGTAAAAGCAAAAGGCGAGGTACGGTTGCGGTCCGAGGTATCCTTTACAAAGTTGGGAAGTACGTCTGCGTTTGTCTCCATGATGGGAGCGTCCTTTTTGGTATATTCCTTATTGTACATAACAGAGTGAAGCACGTCGGAAAGATCGTCACCCAGATACATGGAAAGAATTGCGGGAGGCGCTTCGTTGGCACCCAGTCTGTGGTCGTTTCCTGCGCTGGCCACAGCAATGCGAAGAAGATCCTGATGATCGTCTACAGCTCTGATAACAGCGGCGAGGAAAACAAGAAACTGTATATTTTCGCGGGGATTCTTTGAAGGGTCAAGAAGGTTTTTGCCGGTGTTTGTGCTCATGGACCAGTTGTTATGCTTTCCTGAGCCGTTTACACCTGCAAAGGGCTTCTCATGGAGCAGGCAGACAAGTCCGTGTCTGTCGGCGATGTCCTTCATTGTAGCCATGGTGAGCTGGTTGTGGTCGGTGGCAATGTTTGAAGAATCAAAGACAGGGGCAAGCTCGTGCTGTGCGGGAGCCACCTCATTATGCTTTGTCTTTGCGTAAATGCCGTATTTCCAGAGGGTTTCGTCAAGCTCCTTCATATAGGCGGATACCCTGGGTCTTATGGTTCCGAAATAGTGATCGTCCAGTTCCTGACCCTTGGGAGGTCTTGCACCGAAGAGAGTCCTTCCGCAGTAGGTAAGATCCTTGCGCTTTTTGTAGATCTCCTTGTCAACAAGGAAATATTCCTGTTCGGGACCAACAGTGGTAACAACACGTTTTGTTTCGGTGTCTCCGAAGGCTCTGAGGATACGGAGGGCCTGATTGCTGATGACCTCCATGGATCTGAGCAGAGGGGTCTTTTTGTCAAGTATCTCGCCGGTGTATGAGCAGAAGGCCGTGGGGATGCAAAGGGAACCGTCCTTTATGAAGGCGTATGAAGTGGGGTCCCACGCGGTGTAGCCCCTTGCCTCAAAGGTAGCGCGGATGCCGCCTGAGGGGAAGCTGGATGCGTCAGGCTCGCCCTTTATAAGCTCCTTGCCGCTGAATTCCATGATGACTCCGCCGCCCTCGGTGGGAGTGATGAAGCTGTCGTGTTTTTCGGCGGTAATGCCGGTCATGGGCTGGAACCAGTGGGTGTAGTGGGTAGCGCCGTGCTCCAGCGCCCATTCCTTCATCGAATGAGCCACTACGTTTGCAATATTGATGTCAAGCGCTTTTCCTTCTTCAATGGTTTTTTTAAGTGCTTTGTAGGTTCCCTTCGGGAGACGCTCCTTCATTGCGGCGTCGTTGAACACAAGGCTGCCAAAGATCTCAGGTACTTTCATCCTTTTTCGCTCCATTTCTGAAATGTAAGAAGGGCGCAGCAGACCGCCGGATCACGGTCTACAGCGCCCTTGCTGTTGATGTCAACATTATAAACCAGCGGTATATTATTGTCAATAGGCTTTACTACAAGCCTTTATGATTTGGTGGATGACATATTTTTAATCGTTTCAAGGGGATTATTATGTTGATATTTATTATATTAAGGAGTGCAGGCGGAAGTGCAGCGTGACGCTGCACCCTACTTCGCGCCGGCGAGCCGCCGGTCCCTTGTTCGCGCTGTCGCTCCACTGCGTTTCGCTCTGAACACG
>JBGUWL010000101.1:0-42878 GCA_045221075.1 Acutalibacteraceae bacterium | reverse complement strand
GTCGTCAACCTGATCGGTCTTGTTCATGAATACTACGATGTAGGGAACGCCAACCTGACGTGAAAGCAGGATGTGCTCTCTTGTCTGGGGCATAGGACCGTCTGCAGCGGAAACAACGAGGATAGCGCCGTCCATCTGAGCAGCACCGGTGATCATGTTCTTAACATAGTCAGCGTGTCCGGGGCAGTCAACGTGAGCATAGTGACGGTTAGCAGTCTCATACTCAACGTGAGCGGTATTGATAGTAATACCACGCTCTCTCTCTTCGGGAGCCTTATCAATGTTAGCGTAATCAACGAACTCAGCGTCGCCCTCAAGGTTCAGTACCTTTGTGATAGCGGCTGTAAGAGTTGTCTTACCGTGGTCAACGTGGCCGATAGTACCAATGTTGACATGGGGCTTTGTTCTGGAAAATTTTTCCTTTGCCATTGGGAATTACCTCCTAAGTGTAATATAATTTATAAGCGTTGCACTTGGACTTATTTTACCAACAATAAGTCCAAAATGCAAGCATTTTTGATAATTTTTTATTGATTTATGTCAAATCAATACATCACTCACCCTTTTTGCTGCGGGATGTGATGATATCGTCAGCAATGTTTCTCGGAACCTCTGCATAAGAGTTGGGCTCCATTACATACTGACCGCGTCCCTGTGTCTTGGAACGCATATCGGTAGCATAACCGAACATCTCCGAAAGGGGAACCATTGCAACGATCCTCTGGGCGCCGGCAACAGCCTCCATGCCCTGGATCATGCCGCGGCGTGAGTTGAGGTCGCCGATAACGTCGCCCATGTACTCTTCGGGAACGGTTACCGTAACCTTCATGATAGGCTCAAGGATGACAGGGTCAGCCTTTCTCATACCGGACTTGAAGGCCATTGATGCTGCGATCTTGAAGGCCATTTCGGATGAGTCTACCTCATGATAGGAACCGTCATAAAGGGTTACCTTTACGTCAACTACATTGTAGTTTGCAAGAACACCGGAGAGCATTGCGCCCTGGATACCTGCGTCAACGGCAGGAATGTACTCCTTGGGAATAGCGCCGCCCACAACGGCGTTGACAAACTCGTAGCCCTTGCCGGGGTTGGGCTCCATTCTGATCTTGACATGACCGTACTGGCCCTTACCGCCGGACTGTCTGGCGTATTTTTCGTCCACGTCGGAATTCTTGCGGATGGTCTCTTTGTAAGCGACCTGAGGCTTACCGATGTTTGCCTCTACCTTGAATTCACGGAGAAGTCTGTCAACGATGATCTCAAGATGAAGCTCGCCCATTCCGGCGATGATGGTCTGGCCTGTTTCCTCATCGGTATAGGCCTTGAAGGTGGGATCCTCTTCTGCAAGCTTTGCAAGAGCGATACCCATCTTTTCCTGACCGGCTTTAGTCTTGGGCTCGATGGCAACACGGATAACGGGATCCGGGAACTCCATTGACTCAAGGATCACAGGATGGCTCTGATCGCACAGAGTGTCGCCTGTGGTTGTATTCTTAAGACCGACTGCGGCAGCGATATCACCGGCATAAACGGTTTCGATATCCTGTCTGTGGTTGGCGTGCATCTGAAGGATACGTCCGATACGCTCGGAGTTGTCCTTTGTTGAGTTATATACGGTAGAACCTGCGTTCAGGGTACCTGCATATACACGGAAGAAGCACAGCTTTCCAACATAGGGGTCGGTTGCGATCTTGAATGCAAGAGCTGCAAAGGGCTCAGAGTCGGAGGAGGGTACTTCTACCTCGTCCTCTGTCTCGGGGTTGATGCCCTTGATGGCAGGAACGTCTGTGGGAGCGGGCATATAGTCCACGATAGCATCAAGCAGCTTCTGAACGCCCTTGTTGCGGTAGGATGTACCGCAGGTCACGGGGACCATGGTGTTGTCGATGGTAGACTGACGGATAACTCTCTTGATCTCTTCCTTTGTAGGCTCGATACCCTCGAAGTATTTCTCCATCAGCTCTTCATCCTGCTCACAGACATGCTCGATAAGCTCGTCATGATACTTCTGAGCAAGCTCTTTCATATCCTCGGGGATATCCTCGACCTTCATGTCCTTGCCCAGATCGTCATAATATACGTCTGCGTTCATTTCAACCAGGTCAACGATGCCCTTGAAGGTATCCTCGGAACCGATCGGAAGCTGGATCGGTACAGCGTTGCACTTCAGACGATCTTTCATCATCTGAACTACGTTATAGAAATCGGCGCCCATAATGTCCATCTTGTTGACGTATACCATACGGGGCACCCTGTATTTGTCAGCCTGTCTCCATACGGTTTCAGACTGAGGCTCAACGCCGCCCTTTGCGCAGAGAACCGTTACGGAGCCGTCAAGTACACGCAGTGAACGCTCGACCTCGACCGTAAAGTCAACGTGACCGGGGGTGTCAATGATATTGATCCTGTGGCTGCCCTTGGTACCGTCGCTTCCTGCCCAGAAACAAGTTGTGGCAGCTGATGTGATCGTAATGCCTCTTTCCTTTTCCTGAGCCATCCAGTCCATGGTCGATGCGCCCTCGTGGGTCTCACCGATCTTGTGGTTGACGCCGGTATAGAAAAGAATACGTTCTGTTGTTGTTGTTTTACCGGCGTCGATGTGAGCCATGATGCCGATATTTCGTGTCATTTCAAGTGATACTTGCCTTCCCATTTGAATCCTCCTTACTTTCTGCGGCAAAGCCGCACGCTGTCAGGCAGCAAGAGAGCTGCCATTACCATCTGTAGTGTGCAAATGCCTTGTTTGCTTCTGCCATTCTGTGAGTCTCTTCACACTTCTTAGCAGCACCACCGACGCCGTTAACAGCATCAAGGATCTCTCCGGCAAGTCTCTCTTTCATTGTCTTTTCGGATCTGAGTCTGGAATACTTCGAGATCCAGCGCAGTCCCAGGGTCTGTCTTCTCTCGGGTCTTACCTCCATAGGAACCTGGTAGGTAGCACCGCCCACACGGCGTGCCTTTACCTCAAGAGTGGGCATTACCTTCTCCATTGCCTGCTCAAAGACCTCAACGGCCTCTTTGCCTGTCTTGGTGTTGACGATCTCAAAAGCACCGTATACTATCTTCTGGGCAACGCCCTTTTTGCCGTCATACATGATGTTGTTGATGAGACGGGTAACGAGCTTTGAGTTGTAGACCGGATCGGGCAAAACGTCACGTTTTGCAACATTACCTCTTCTTGGCATTTTACTTCCCTCCTTCACACGGGTGATTTCATAGGTACTCGAAAGGTATTTGCTTCCGTTGTGCCATACAGAGAGGCTGTTCTATATATGAAAATACATCTCTGTATTGCTAAGTCAAATAATCCTTTGAATTTTTCCGGAATAAGCTGCCGGATCACTTTTTGCCTGCCTTGGGACGCTTTGCACCGTACTTGGAACGAGCCTGCATACGCTTTGCAACACCCTGTGCATCCAGTGTACCACGGATGATGTGATAACGAACACCAGGGAGGTCCTTAACACGGCCGCCTCTGATAAGAACAACGCTGTGCTCCTGAAGGTTATGACCTACACCGGGGATATATGATGTTACCTCGATGCCGTTTGACAGTCTTACCCTGGCGATCTTTCTGATAGCCGAGTTAGGCTTTTTGGGGGTAGCTGTCTTTACAGCGGTACAAACGCCTCTCTTCTGAGGGGAGTTCTGGTCGATAGCTCTGCGCTTCTTTGAGTTCCAGCCCTTCAGCAGCGCGGGAGCCTTTGCCTTCTTCTCAGATACTTCTCTGCCCTTGCGAACCAATTGGTTAAATGTTGGCAATTCATTGCACCTCCTTGCTTTAAAAATCTTTGTCCGGCGGCCACAAACAAAGCATGGACCGCAGAACGATGCGTTATTCATTTTCGCCGTAATCATTCACCATAGAAAAGCTTTTCTATGAACAATAAACAGCGATTTCCAACGCCGCAGGACATTCGCCTGCAGTTTTTCATTTTACCACACAATCCCGCCGTTTGTCAAGCTTTTTTCGCTGAGCTTCACGTAATTCACCCTTCGCTATCGGGACTCCGGTTTCGCATGCCGGCACCCCAGGGACACTTGTTTCACTGCGCTCGTTCAGTGCTGCTGCGCAGCGGTATCCACCGGACACCCGCACCTTGTAAGGCGGCGGGTGCATTACGTCCGTCGGTGGCGGGTTATACTTAACTCCCATTAAAAGCAGACATAGTCTGCTTTTATTAGCGCGTCAGCGCGTCGGAGTTTGCATGAGACGTCATCTGTGCGTATGCACAGACGGGCGCAGCCTCGGGCGGCGCCGTTTCCGATTAAAAGTGTCAGCTTTTAAACGGAAACAGTATTAAAATACCCCACCGTCGCCCGCAGGTGCTAAAGCTCCACGACGTCTGCCCAGACGTTGCTCGCTCCAATCAAGCGAGCTTGTCGGAGCTTTGCTCCTTGTATAAAATAATTCTTGCATATTCGGGAAAGCCGTGGTATAATAGGATCGCAGGTCAGGCAGAACGCTCTGCATCGGCAGCTCCCGCCGTTTAAAAATAGGGAGTTTTTGTTTGTAATGATCTGTATATCTGCTCATACTGATTTATGTGAAAGTTCACCTGAACGAATCAATAAACGATATCAGCAGATCGCGTTGAAACAGAAATGGTCCTGACCCCGATTCAGAAGCCGGACAAAGAATAATTTCTCGTTTCAATAAATATTTATATAAATGCGGGTATGGCGGAATTGGCAGACGCACAAGATTTAGGTTCTTGCGGAGTGATCCGTGCAGGTTCAAGTCCTGTTACCCGCACTCACCCTGTCGATGACAGGGCAATTCTACGGTGTCTTTTCAGGCACCGTATTTTCTTTTATGATAATATTCCCTTGTTTTTTCCGTTTATGTCAAAGTAATGATAATCATTCTTGTTCTTTATCACTTTATAACCAAGGTCATGCCGTTTTATTCACAGAATTCATTCGTTTTAATGATGATTTTTTTAGTAATTTATGGTATTATATTACCGGACGGAAAAGTCCCAATTTTAAAATAATAAGGAGAGTACCAACATGAAATCCACTATCGTAAAGATCCTTACCGCAGCACTGGCCGTTGCAATGCTGACCTGCGTTGCTGCAGGCTGCAACAACAAAAAGGATGAGCAGTCCTCTGCAGCATCCGACACAAGCGCTGCAAGCACCGTAGAAAGCTCCGAAGAAAGCAAAACCGAGAGCACCGAAAGCACCACCGAAAGCACCACCGAGAGCAAAACAGAGACCTCAACAGAAGTCAGCACTCCCGCTGCGAACGGTGAGATCCTTGACCTCAGCACCATTACCGCCGACAAAATAGGCATATTCTCAAAGGGCGCAGATCCCATGGGTTATGAGCTTGGATTTGCAACCATCAACAACGGAACAGATAAAGGACTGGCCCTTGTTGTTGTCACCCACGGCGAAGAAGCCGGAACAGTTGATCTTGCCGTATACGGCAGACCCAGCGATGAGAGCAAGACCCAGGGCGAGGACGGTTCATCCATTACCACATTTACCATCACCGACGATGCAGGCAAGTCCTGTGCCGTAAGAATGGTTCAGGCCAGCGACGGCACCACAACAATTGAGATAAACGGCCTCGAGACCGTATTTACACTTTCACCCGTCGAAGACAACGAGACTGCCGCTGCTACACTCCGTATGTTTGCACCGTATATCACTGCTGCCGCAGGCACCGCAACTACCGAGACCAGCGGCGCAGCCACTACTCAGACCAGCTCAGGTGACGGCACTGTTGACGTTACCATCGACGGCACAGTGATCGTAGACGGCACAGGTGACGACGGCACAGGTAACGACGGCACAGGCGACGAAGGCACAGGTGACGAAGGCACCGGCGATGAAGGCACAGGCGACGAGGGCACAGGCGACGAGGGCGCAGGTGACGAGGGCGCAGGCGATGAAGGCGGCGACGAAGGCGCAGGCGACGAAGGCGATGAAGGCGGCGACGAGGGCGCAGGCGACGAAGGCGGCGACGAAGAATAATACAACAGCCCCAAAGCAAACAGCCGCAGGGTATCGGCAGAATAATTTGCCGGACTAACAGCATCCAAACAAAAAACAGCCGCAGGCGCGATCACGGGTCGTGCCTGCGGCATTTCTTATAATGACACATCGATCAGCCTTTTCGGCCGCAGCGGATGACGTGTCAAGACAAAGGGAAATGGAAATGTGAAATTTCATATCAACACATTCATAGGATACGCTGCCGTGATACAGGTCTGCTGTCGTGCCTGAGAAGTTTGTTTTTGATACATCGATCAGCCTTTTTCGGCCGCAGCGGATGACGTGTCAAGACAAAGGGATATGGAAATGTGAAATTTCAGATCGGAACATTCATAGGTCACGCTGCCGTGATACAGGTCAGCGGTATAGCGCAGCGAAAACAGTCCCCAGCCGTGGTTTTCCTTGTCGGGCTTTGTAGTGGGTATGGTATCCCCCGAAACATCCACCGGACGCTCTACGGGATTTGTCATATCAATAAATAGGCACCCGCTTCCGCAGGCTGCGCTTATGCTGATAATACGGTTTTCGGTATTGTCAAGCTGTTCACAGGCCTCTATGGCGTTATCAAGAGGGTTGCCCAGGATTATGCAAAGATCCGTGGGGTCGATACCCTTCGGCGGGACACTGCCCTCAAAGACCAGTCTGATACCCGAGCGTTCCGCCCGTAAGGACTTGTCGGACAGCAGTGCGTCGGCAATGCTGTTGCCCGTATTGAAGGGAACCAACTGCTTGTTCAGACGGCTGTGCTGCTCTCTCATTTTGGCCAGCGCCTCATCGGTGCGCCCCTGTTCGATAAGATGTTCAAGACCTATACAGAGATTATTGTAGTCGTGGCGGAACCTGCGCATGGCGGTAATGGATTCGGACAGCTTTATGTAGTATTCCGACTGGGCTTTGATCTGACTGCGGTAGCTGTCATTTATTCTTTTTGAGTAACGGCTCGAGCTGACGGAAAGCATCAGGAAGATTACCATAAAGGTAAGCAGGATAATAAGAACGATAAAGGTATATTTGAACGCCTTCATCATGTCGTCATTATTCCGGCTTGAAAGCTCGATCACCGATACCGACAAAAACGCACAGCAGCCCATTGTTACCAGCATCAGCACCCTGAGATAGCGGGGAGTCATCCTGCTTATGTAACGGATACGCCTTTTAAACAGTCGGGAACACAGTACGACACAAATAGCTGCTGAAAGTGCGGTAACGGCAAGATCGACAACACACGAGCTTATACTGTCGTTTGAAAGTCCCGCCCGGGCCGCAAAGCTGACAATTATGTTTATCAGAAAGAAGCAGACACATTCCTCCGCAATGATTCCGAAGCCGATCTTTTTGAGGGAAAACCTGAGAACGATCATCTGTAGCAGTGGAAACGTATAGTCGCACAAAATCAGCCTCTGGGAGTCGGACGTGATACATACGGCAAAGACGGCAGAAAACAGAAAGGCTGCAGAGACCGCATAAGGGATCTTTCTGATAACAGCCCCGCATATTCTGACCGACCACAGCATAACGCAGAAATGGCACAGCATCAATCCGATAAAGGTACTTATCTGTAGAAAAAGCATCATAACCTCACATAATAGTTCTTTACAAATTCCGCATAACTTTTGCGGAAATCCTTAAGGTGGCTGCGGGAGATGGAGGCTCGTTCGCCGTTCAGCAGGACCACCTCGCTTCCCTGTATGGAAGAGACATAGTACATATTGACCACATAGGACTTGTGGATACGGTAAAAGCAATGAACAGGCAAAAGCTGCTGCACACCGGATATGGTGCGGGAGCTGCGGAAGGTCTCGTCCTTTGTGCGGACAAGACAGTATTTTCCCTGGCCCTCAAGATAGATAATATCCCGGGAATCGACGGAAAAACGGCGGTTGTCCTGCACGATAATAATGGGACTTTGCAGCTTGTTCTGCTGTATGTAGCTGTCAATGGCTGCTGCCACCTTTTCTTTCCCCACGGGCTTTACAAAAAATCTGAAGGGCTGTACCTCAAAGGAATCGAATACAAACTGGGGGTATCCGGTGACAAAGATTATCCCGCACATACAGTTAATCCTGCGAAGGCTGCGGGCGGCCTCCATCCCGCTGACGCCGGGAAGCTGCTGGTCAAGAAAAATCAGATCAAATACTACCCCGCTGTCAAGCAGGTCTTCGGCTTTGTCATATTCAAAAATGTCGGCGGCAAATCGTTTTTCGATCCGGAAGTCAAGGATCATATCCCTCAGTTCGCTTCGGAAGTCCTTGTCATCGTCGCATATTGCAATCTGCATATCGTACCTCCTTTGCCAGAAACTCAAAACACATTCTCATCAAAAGATGATTTAAACCACATTCATGTGATCATCTTGCCGTACGGGAGCGGACACCCCTCCCTCATTGTCAGACGATCTCTGTAAACAAGCCAAAAATGGCCTTTTCCCTGTCTTTCAGGGGGTTGAAAAAAGTGATGTGGCTGTTTAATGAATATATTATACCACATTTTTTGATTAAATAATACAGTTTTTTTCATCATTTTTGATATTTTGAACAATTTGTTGCATATTAGACTAATGTAATGTAAAAATTTGTTAATGTGACGGATTTTTTATTGTTTTGAGGAGATTTTAGCTTTTTTGTTGGATAATATTCATAAAAAAGCTCTTGAAAATTGTACCCGTACATGATACAATGAAGCATATTTGTATTTGAGGTGTTTAGAATGGAAAACTATATGAAGCTTGACAGCATGGACACATATTATGAACAGGCTGTCAAAAGGAAGATGTCCCCCGCAACAATGTCAAGACTTGTGGGAGGACTTATACTTGTCATCACCGCTATTGTTGTAAGCATCGTACTGATGGTAACCATAGCCGACTGGCTGTTCCCCATCGTTCTGACAATGCTGGGACTGGGCGGCTACCTCATCTATTACCTCATCAAGCACTCCCGTGTTGAATATGAATACACCTTTGTTGTGGGCGAGCTGAGGATAGCAAAGATCAAGGGCAAATCAAAGCGCCGCAACATCACCTACTTTGACGTTAAGAACATAGACGACATGGGACGCTTTATCGACCCGAAAACGGGCAAGAGAGTCATAGATCCCTCAAAGTACCCCGAATTCCTTCACGCTGCAGTTGACGACAACAATCTTGATACATACTACTTCATCATCCACGACAAGATCAGAAAAAGACCCGCCGTTCTTCTGATGACTCCCAACGAAAGAACTCTCGAACTTATCCGTCCCTATCTTTCGGTAGAGCTGAAAAAGAAATTCCTCAAGATGCAGAGAGAAGAAGCTCTGATCTCCGAAAAAAAAGAAGCAGCCAAAAGCACCACCGTTTCCGATACGCCTGCGGATGAAAAGGCCGCCGATACTGAAAAGTCATCGGAAACCACAAAGGACAATACCGCTCCTTCTGCTAAGGAAAAAGAGCCTACCACGGATAACTCCGGAAAAGGCAAGAGCAAAAAAGGCGGCAAATAAGAATAATCTACAGATGATCCTCCGCGCTGCGGGGGATTTTTTGTATGCCGAAGCCAAGGAACCGCATCAGACACGCCTCTATATCAGTTCCGGCAGCAATAGTTCTGCCGGTTCGTATCGGCTTTAACGGATGTGACCGGTTCAGGAGTATGTCTGAGATTTTGCCACCGCCTACGGAAAACATAAATCAATTTTCAATTCGTTACACCCATTTCTTTTGTTCGCTGACAGGAAAAACACAAGTTTTTTTGGAAAGGGGTCCGGGGAATAACCCTTTTTTCCAAAAAAGGGGTTTCCCCGGGAGGGTCCGGGGAAGAAATCTTTTTCCGCCAAAAAAGGGTTTTCCCCGGAGAACGACGGCAAAGTCAAATTCCGGGCATAGGGGACGGCAGCCATTGAAATGCGGTCTGGTGTATTGTATAATGATATCAGACAAAGCGTGACATATTCCGGAAGGAGAGCATATATGAAGTATCACAAAGCGGTCATATCTGACATGGACGGTGTTATATTCGATTCGGAACGTCTGTATCTGCAGTGCTGCAAGGAAGCGGCGGAGATTTACGGCGCCGAGAACATAGAACCGGTGGTTATGAAGTGCATCGGAGTCAATACCGAAAGTACCCTCAGAATATACCGTGAGGCGTACGGAGATAACTTTCCCCTGGAGGAATTCTGGAGCGAAGTCACAGGACGGTTCAGAAAAAAAGCCCGTAACGGTCAGCTTCCCGTGAAGAACGGAGCAAGGGAGCTGCTGCAGGCTCTGAAAAACTGCAAAGTCCCCGTCGCACTTGCCTCATCCACAAAAACGGATACCGTTATACTTGAGCTGAAAGCCGCCGGACTGTTTGAATATTTCGACATAATCATCGGCGGCGACATGGTGAGCCGGAGCAAGCCGCACCCGGACATCTTCCTGCGGGCGGCAGAGGAACTGGGCGAAGACCCCCGGGACTGTGTTATAATCGAGGACAGCCTTAACGGAGTGCGTTCCGCAAATGCCGCAGGGGGCTTCGTGATAATGGTGCCGGATCTGATACAGCCTGATGAAGAGACGGCAAAGCTGACGGACATCGTCCTTCCCTCTCTGGTGGAGGTAAGACAGTATCTGCTGTCTGATACATGACGGGGCATTTCACGTCCGGAAGGGTCGTTTTGTCCGGACAAAAAAGACAATGACCGATACGCCCGAAATGGGATCTGACCATTTCTTACATAAAAAAGCCGGCCTATTGACCGGAGGAATTACATTCAGAATAAAAGGAGGAACAGCCATGTTTTCCAAAAGCAATACCGTAACCGATTTTGAGTCCGTCACCCTTGAAGAGATCACCATGCGAGGGTCCTATGTCTATGAAATAATTTGCAGGGAAGATACGGCGGAAGTATCCCTCTACGATATCAGGTATATCGACAACGAGGACAAAAAGTTTCTCCGTCAGCGTTCCGTCTGCAGCGCCGCCGAGATCACGGAGCTGCTTGAAAGCTGCGAAGTGCCGAGCTGGGACGGATTTTACGGCAGTCACCCCAAGGGAGTGCTTGACGGAAAAATGTTCAGGTTCTCCGCATCGATAAATGGTGGCCGCACGATCAGCGCCAGCGGGTCGGAGAATTTCCCACGCCATTACCGGGATCTCACCAACGCCCTTTACACGATACTCAGACGCAGTGAAGAACAGGACAATAAATAACCGAAAGGACGGTCAATATGGACAACAGATCCGCTTTTAATGTCAGCGACTATGACGGCAATGTACGCAGGGTCATACCCCTTTATGATCTGATGTATGAACAGATATTCGGGGTCATCAAAGCTCATTGCGGACAGGGTCCTCTTGCCCTTCTTGACACGGGCTGCGGGACCGGTACCTTCGGTCTTGAGGCCTGTGAAAGGCTGGAGCTTTCGGAGCTTGTTCTGTGCGACCCGTCGGAAAAAATGCTGGATGACGCAAATCAAAAGCTCAGCGGCCGCCCCTGCGAATTTGTCCGTACAGGCTCGGAGGGGCTGGATTTCCGGGACAGGTTCGACGTTGTGACCGCGATACAGTCACATCACTATTTTGACAGGGAAACAAGAGAGCTTGCGGTAAAGAAATGCTATAACGCCCTCAGACCCGGCGGGATATTCATATATTTTGAAAACACCGCTCCCTTTTCCGAAGCGGGAAAGGCCATCATGCTGCGCCGGCTTGAGGAATATGAGCTGAGATCCGGACGGACGTCGGAGGAAGTAAAAGCACACAGTGCAAGATACGGCAAAGAGTTTTTCCCCATAACCATAAAGGAACACCTTGACCTGCTTGAAAGAACGGGCTTCAGGTCGCGGGAGCTTTTCTGGTTCTCATATATGCAGGGCGGGTTCTACGGCATAAAAGGGTGACGTGGTTTAAGGCAGCACCTTACAAAGACCTTTGCCGGAGTTCATAAATCCTTGATACGTGTTACAGTCAGGACCGGAAAGAACACTACGGAACGAAGAAGCGGGCAAAGCCATGCGGGAGTGTATGCGAAAGACCAAGGGATAATCCATTTAAGGCAATACCGCACAGAGATAGTGCCCGTGAAGCGCGGTAGATTTTTTCGTCAGATTGTATCAAAATACCGCGGGAATACTGACGTATTTCAAGGGATTTTGGTGCAAGATGACGGCAAAAGATCAAGCAGATTAAGTGACGCCACAAGAAGTGGAGCCGAAGGCGAACACTGATTGGTTGGCGGAACTTATGCAGAGCTGTGGCGCTAAGCCGGCGGAGAGCCTCCGCACCCAACATTGTTTTGGGAACACATTTACTGCCAATACTATATTGAGTTACCAAAAAGAACATGGGACCGGCAGCTTGCCGGCGGTCTTTGTGCGGTGTTGCCTTATATGTCCTTGTCAAAAAGGAAATGATAGAATTCCTTGTAGTCCGTGCGGTGGTCATTGGTGAACTGGATGGCATCACGGGGGTGCTGGTTAAGACGGCCTGTTAGAAGATAGGGGATGTCATATCCCCAGATAAGCCCTTCCTCTTTGAGCTGGACAATGTGCTTGCTGATAAAGTCAAGAAGGGGAGAGATGTGATACTTCGGGTTTTTGAGGAAGCCCAAAAGAAGCTCTGTGGCGCAGTTGCCCGCACCTCGGCCAAGGCTGCATATTGTGGAGTCAAGGTAGCTGACGCCCATGGTCAGGGTCTCGATGGTGTTTGCAAAGGCAAGCTGCTGGTTGTTGTGGGCGTGGATGCCTATGCGCTTGTTGTATTTGTCGGCAATGTTCAGATACTTTTCCGCAAGGCGGCGCATCTGTTCGGGATACAGAGAACCGTAGCTGTCTACGATGTATATGTTGTCAACACAGCTTCTGCCGATAAGCTCAAGGGCGTCGTCCAGGTCCATATCGTTTGACTTTGAGATGGCCATAATGTTGATGGAGGTCTCATAACCCTTCTTGTTGCAGTACTCAACGATCTCAAGAGCCGAGGGTATTGTGTTTATGTAGGTTGCCACGCGCACCATGTCGATGGGGCTGTTGGCGCGGTCGATGATGTCGTTTCTGAAATCCGTCCTGCCCACGTCTGCCATAACGGAGATCTTCAGACCCGTGTCGTTGTCGCCGACGATGTCGATAATGTCCTGATCGGAGCAGAACTTCCACTTGCCGAATCTGCTTGTGTCAAACTGTTTCCTGGAGGCCTTGTAGCCGAATTCCATATAGTCGATCCCGGACTTGATGTTGGTCTGGTAGAGGTCCTTTACAAATTCATCCGTAAAATAGAAATTGTTTACAAGTCCGCCGTCGCGGATGGTGCAGTCTACGATCTTGATGTCCGATCTGAAGGATACAAGCTCACCTTTTTTGAGCATAATGATCCCGCCTTTCCTTTTTTCTTTTTGAACAAGGACTATTATACACTCTTTTTTGTTGTTTGACAAGATGGTATGCTGTTGATTCTATGTTCTTCCGGCCAGAAATAACGAAAATCATCGGAAAGCCAAACTGTCAGCCCGAAAACGAGACCAGAATATCAATCATAATGCTGCTTGACTGTGACCTCGTCAATGTCGTTGTAGTTTTCATCCTTTATCTCAAAGGTCAGCTCCACATCCTTTACATCCTTAACATCGTTGACTTTCAGTTTTTCTAAGCTCGTCTCATAGACTTCCATATTGATCATTCCGGTTTTGCCGTTTGCAAAATTACCTGAGTCATTACTTCCGTTTGTCATAATGCCATTGATCGAAAACGAATCATACTTTGTTCTTATATTGATCGCCTTACCTGTATTGTTCTGAACAACAAATATCAGATGAATATTCTTTCGTTCTTCATTCTGGTCGGGTGATAGTCCCTTTGAGGATATTTTTAGCCCGTTTTTGTCATAAACAAGATTATCTATATAATCGTGAGTTTCAGTTGAATCTGTCAGCTTCAATTCTGCTTCCTTTATAGTTGTCTGCGATTTTTCATATTCATCATCTTTTACATCAACGTTGAAACGAATTGAATCTATGGGATCATCAGCAAAAACAGCTTTTCTTTCAGTGTTCATAAGAGAATCAATATTAATAGTCACATAACACCTTCCCCCTGGAACGGCATGATTTCCGTCATAAGAGCCGCTGGAAACTGTAACGCCGTTAACTGTCATGTCTTTTATCAGGAAGTTTGCATTTTCTTTTGAATTGTTTTCAAATTCAATGATAAGCAATTCGGACCCGTTCTTTTCGACTAACATTGCAACAGGAATGGAATAATCGTCATTGGAATAAATATTTTCAGTTATCTCTTTTTTTACCGTCAGACCTTCTGTTTTTACAAGATTTTTAATAGAAGGCTTATCGTTTTTGTATTTTTCATACTGTGAGGTTTTAATGTTTTTTACACCTTTATAGATTGTCGTTTCTTTACTCAAATCGCCACTTTCATCTTCGGCCATTATGCAAAAACCATAATTTATTTCGCCTATGCCGTTGATACCGAGCAATTGCAGCTCGCTTATTGAGAATTTAAGATCTTCTACTGCTTTTTTACCTGAGGGAATAGTACTGGCACAATAGCCCTCCGGAACATGATACTTGTTGATGGCAGTCGCTGAATATGCACCGGTCGCAGAATACACCTTGATCGGAGTTTTGCGGTTGTTTTCAATCATCAGATCTAATTGGATATCGTAAGATGAATATTTTAGCTCCTTGGAAGTAATTTTCACATCGTTTTCATCGTAAATGACTGTTTCGGATATTGTTGCAGATGTATCAAATTCAACCTTCTCTGTATCTTCAACAGATGTGTCGATACTGTCAGAGCTATCATTGAGGCTTTCTGTTGATGAGTCTTCTTCGGTATGGCTGTCTTTGGTTGCTGTTGAATCATCTGTGTTGTAAGTCGGAAGATAATTGACTTCTGTTGTTTTTGTCTCTTTGGAACAGGATGACATGATAACTGTATTCAACAGTAAAACGGCTGCGATTATGAGAATCCGACTGGTGTTTTTCATAATATTATGTACTCCTTTTATAGATTTTTGATCATACTAATATTAACATTTATTCACAACAAAATCAAGTAAAATTTTATATTTCTTATACTGACGCTGTTTTTGCAGAAAAAATCGTTTGATTGTTGCACCGGATAAAGAAATGTGCTACAATAGACGGGAAATCTTTTGAAAAAGGAAGTTGTTGTCATGGAATATATCGTTTCCGACCGTGTAAAAACTCTGAAACCCTCTGCAATAAGAGAGATATTCAAGTATGCAGCCGACCCCACAGTGGTCTCCCTCTCTGCGGGAAATCCGGCTCCCGAGGCCTTTCCGGTAAAGGATATCGCCGAGATCTCAAACCGCATCCTTACCGAAAACCCCATCGCCGCTCTGCAGTACAGTGTTACGGAGGGCTATCCTCCCCTGAGAAAGGCAGTGTCCGACTTCATGCTGGAGGAGTATAACGTGGGCAGGGACTTTGACGATCTTATCATTACCTCCGGCGCTCAGCAGGTCATGGACCTTCTTACAAAATCCATGGTCAACGAGGGTGATACCGTTATCTGTGAAGCTCCCAGCTTTATCGGCTCCCTCAATTCCTTCCGCTCCTACAATGCCCGTCTGTGCGGTATTCCCCTGGAGCCGGACGGCATGAACCTTGAGGCTCTTGAAAGCGCCCTCAAAAACGAAAAGAATGTCCGTTTTATCTATATCATATCCAACTTCCAGAACCCCTCAGGCGTTACCACCAGTCTTGAAAAGCGCAAGGCTATCTACGCTCTTGCAAAGCAGTACGGCGTTATCATCCTTGAGGACAATCCCTACGGCGAGCTGAGGATAAGCGGCGAGAACATCCCTCCCATCAAGTCCTTTGACGAGGACGGTATCGTTGTATATGCCGGCTCCTTCTCAAAGATACTTTCCCCCGGTATGCGCCTTGGCTATGTCATCGCTCCCAAGGAGGTCATCCAGAAGATGGTGGTCTGCAAGCAGGGCGAGGACGTTCATACCAATTCATGGGCGCAGATCGTGGCTCATGAGTTCATGACAAAGTGCGACTTCAAGGGTCACCTTAAGAACCTGAGAAAGATATACAAAAAGAAGGCAGACTTCTGTATGGAGCTGCTGGACAAATACCTTGTTCCCAACAAGATCACATATCAGCCCATCGAAGGCGGACTGTTCATCTGGTGCAAGCTGCCTGACGGTGTGGATATGATAGATTTCTGTAAGCAGGCCGTTCTCAGAAAGGTCTGTGTCGTTCCCGGAAACGCATTCCTGACGGATGAAAAGGAGCAGTGCAGCTCCTTCCGCATCAACTTCTCAACTCCCACCGACGAGCAGCTTGAAAAGGGTATCAGGCTTCTGGGAGAGCTTGCAAAGGAGATACTGTAATGTCAGAAGTAACCAACGAAAAGAAAAAAGTAATATTCAGCGCAATCCAGCCCAGCGGCACCATAACCCTGGGCAACTATATCGGAGCAATTCAGAACTGGGTAAAGCTGCAGGATGACTACAACTGCATCTTTGCGGTGGCTGACCTTCATGCGATAACCGTCCGTCAGGACCCCAAGGCCTTCCGCCAGAATATCCTTGAGGCCTATGCACTTCTGCTGGCCTGCGGAATCGACACCGAAAAAAGTCCCTTCTTCATCCAGAGCCATGTTCACACCCACGCAGAGCTGGCATGGATTCTGAACTGCTACACCCAGTTCGGCGAGCTTTCACGCATGACACAGTTCAAGGACAAATCCCTGAAACACGCCGACAATGTAAACGCAGGTCTGTTTACCTACCCGTCCCTTATGGCGGCGGACATCCTGCTCTATCAGGCGGACATGGTGCCTGTGGGCGTAGATCAGAAGCAGCACCTGGAGCTTGCAAGGAACATTGCCGAGCGCTTCAACGGCATCTACGGCAATACCTTCAGAGTTCCGGAGCCATATATATCACAGGTGGGCGCAAAGATAATGTCCCTTCAGGATCCCACCAAGAAGATGTCCAAGTCCGATGAAAACGTAAACTCCTGGGTCGCCGTTCTTGACAAGCCCGAGGTCATCATCAAAAAATTCAAGAGGGCCGTTACCGACAGCGACACAAAGGTCTGTGTAGGCGAGGGCAAGGACGGCATCAATAACCTTATCGGTATTATGAGCTGTGTTACCGGAAAGACCGCAGACGAGATCACCGCAGAATTTGAGGGCAAGGGCTACGGCGACTTCAAATTGGCAGTGGGCGAGGCCGTTGTGGAAAAGCTGCGTCCCATCCGTGAGCGCTTTGACGAATACATCAAAAACAAGGACTATCTTGTTGAGCAGTACCGCAGGAGCGCAGAGTTCGCTCTCCGCATCTCACAGCGCACCCTTGACAAGGCAATGAAGAAGATCGGTTATGTTCTGAAATAATTTATAAATACAGACGCACGGTACAGGGATTCTCCGTACCGTGCGTTTTTGCCTGTGTTTTATTATTCTGCCTCGGTGTCTATGCGTGTCATAAGCTGGTCAAAGGTCACGCCGTATTTTCTTGCAATATCCTGGGCGTAGCTGACGCCCTCCGGGGGAGCAATGAATATCTTGTAGGAACGCTTGCCCTCGTGAATGCCTGTGATAAGACTTGCAACATCCATATCGCCCTTGATGTTCCTGTTAAATTCGTCAACCGTCATTGCAAGCTCGTGCATATGGGTGTTGAAGACAGTCCTTGCTCCAAGATAGCGCAGTGCCCGTACAACATCCTTTGCAATGTACAGACCCTCCGCAAAGGATGTGGTGGCAAGGGATTCGTTAAAGAGAAGCAGGCTCTTGTCGGTGGCCTCTGCGAATATTTCACTCATACGTTTTGACTCTTCGCCCAGTCGTCCAAGGTCAACGGTCTTGTTTTCGTCCGCCGGGAAATGGGTGTATATGGAATCCACCGGACTGAGGCTGGCGCTCTCACAGGGAACATAAAGTCCGCACTGCGCCATAAGGTACACAAGACCCACTGCCTGGGTAAATGTGGTCTTTCCGCCCCTGTTGGGGCCTGTCATGATGTATATGCCGTGTTCCTTTGTGAATTCAAAATCGTTGCCGATGATATCGATCTTTTTGCCGCCCACCTTCTGGATGGCGAGCTTGAAGTTATAAAGACCTGTGGCGTGCATGGAACGTTCGTTTATGTCAAGTATCTCAGGCTTGCAAAGGGGTATGCCGGCATTCCTTACCTGCTCAAAGTAGTCCGCCCAGCGGATATAGAACACAAACTCGGGTATCATCTTTATTAGACCGTAGCCGCTTACGTTGGTATAGCGGGACAGCTTGTTGTTGAGCTGCTTTACGGTGCTGCCCAGCATACCCGTTACTATACGGGTAAGGTTTGACATCAGGGGGTCCTCACCGCTGACCTTGCCTACGGTGTGGATCTTTGTCATGCCGTCAAAGGCTGTTCCGTGATGTATGTAGTTCTTTGAAGAGAATTCCAGGAACTTGTTCAGGAAACGGGGCTTTGAGAACTTTTCATCATTTATGGAAACAACACCCACCTCAACGGGCATAAGACGGTTGTCGAGGTTTATTCCCAGGGTAAGGCTCTTGACCTGGCTGACCTCGTTTACAAGACCCTTGATATCCTCTTTCAGATATTCAAAGCCGCTTTCGTTGAAGATGGAACCGACAAATTCGTTCAGCTTCTTAAGGCCCTCCGAGTGAATATCGTGGGATGACAGAGCCTTATGGATACCTTCAATGCAGTTGATGTATATATCCAGCTCCTGCAGACGGTTGATGAGTCTCCACACCGGTGAAGCGGCGGAATCCTTTGCGGATTTTTCAAGGTCCTTAAGGTATGCAAGCTCCTCCAGCAGTCCCTTGATACCCTCTCTGAGCTGGGGATAATGATAGATATCGTCAAACACATCCCTGCGGTAGCGGATGACTTCCGGATCGCACTCCATGTTTATCATGATGTTCTTGATTATATTCTGCTCAAACACCTCGCCCGAGAGCTTTTCACAGATATAATCTACGGAAAGGTCGTTCACAGCCTCGGGACTGAGCTGCTTTGAATTGGTTTTTACTCCGTTGGGATTCAAAAGACTGAAGTCTGCCATATCAACACATCCTTTACTTTGCTTGGCGCTCTTATTTGTTCGGGTTGCTCTTTGATTATATTTTATCGTATAAAAGCCCAAAAAACAAGCAACTTGTCGTGTAAATAATCAACCGTTAAGACCTGCATTACGGGAATATTGCCTGCGGATTTACATTTTAAACCACAAGTTTATTTTCAGTTAGGAGTTATGAGTTAGGAGTGAGGAGTTGAATAATGTGGAATTTGGAATTTCGATAAACTCCGAATAAACAGGCACGATAAACTATAAACAGCGCATTAAATATAATGTTCAGAAGCAAGCAGCCGGAAAGTGACCCTTTAAGGGTCACGTCGGCGGACGACGAAGGTATATGACGTGCCGTGAGCCGCGGGAATAATACTTTCCTCTCCGAGCCCAGAGCGAAACGTAGTGGAGCGACCGCCGCGAATCGGGACCGGCAGCTTGCCGGTTGACACGGAGGGGGGAGATGGAGTAAAATGTATTATGTATAGACTGTCGTAGTGAAGGCTGCGGCAGAAAATGTAAAACGGAAGAAGGATTTCTGATGGGAGAATTCTTGAGAAGAACATGGGCAGAGGTGGATGTTGATGCCCTTAAACATAATTTCTTTGAGATAAAAAAGGCCGCAAGACCCGGGGCGCAGGTGATGTGCGTAATAAAGGCGGACGCCTACGGACACGGCGCGGTTTTCCTTGGGAAGCTGTATGAGGAGCTGGGGGCCGACAGATTTGCCGTGTCCAATATCGAAGAGGCCATGCAGCTCAGGGAAAACGGGATAACAAGGCCTGTGCTGATACTGGGATTTACCCCGCCGGGACTTGCAGGAGAGCTGGCAGACAACAATATAAGTCAGGCGGTCTTTTCCGAGGAATACGCAAGGGAGCTTTCGGATGAGGCCGTAAAACAGAATGTAAATGTCAGGATACACATAAAAGTCGATACCGGAATGAGCCGTATCGGGTTCATGTATCAGGACAGTCAGAGAGACGAGGACTCCGTGCGCCAGATGGAAAATGCGCTCAATATGCCGAATCTTATAAGCGAAGGGATATTTACCCACTTTGCCGTGTCTGATGAGGCGGAAGAGGGCAGAGAGGCCACACTTAAGCAGTTCGGATGTTTTTCGGAAGCGGTAAGACGGCTCAAGGCTGACGGCTTTGGCTTTGAAGTTGTACACTGCTCAAACAGCGGTGCCATCATTGACTATCCCGATGCTCATTATGACTGTGTAAGGGCGGGAATAATACTGTACGGACTTTCGCCTTCGTCAAAGCTGAGCGGAAGACTTGACCTTGTTCCCGCAATGCAGATAAAGAGCGTTGTTGCAATGGTCAAGACAGTAATGCCCGGAACCCCTGTCAGCTACGGCGGTACCTATGTCACAAAGCAGCCCGCAAAGATCGCAACGGTTCCTATAGGCTATGCCGACGGCTACACAAGAAGCCTTGGGAACAGGGCATATATGACCGTAAAGGGACATAAGGCGCCGGTCATCGGCAGGGTGTGTATGGATCAGCTCATGATAGACGTGACGGGGATCGATGATGTCCGTCCGGGAGATGAGGTGGTCGTTATCGGCGACGGCAGGAACAATACCATGTCCTTTGACGAGATGGCAGAGCTGACCGGCACTATAAATTACGAACTGGTATGCCTTGTGGGAAAGCGTGTTCCCAGGGTGTATATACGCCACGGAAAAAATATCGGCATCATGGACAGCATAAGACCGTCAAACGGTATCTGATGCTGACATCGAATATACAGACACATGAAATGTTTTTTATTCGTGCGGACTGCGGGATGACCGGCTCTGTGCAATATGGGATAGCTTTGCATGAAAGCGAAAGAACGATATTTTGTGTCTGTATTTGCAGTGAGCAGGCATGGCGTAATGACTGCGTCAAAACAGGAGGATGATCGGATGAAGCTGCTTGTAATTGACGGCAACAGTATTCTGAACAGAGCATTTTACGGAATAAAACCCCTGACCACCAAGGACGGTCAGTATACAAATGCAATATACGGGTTTATGACCACCCTGCTGAAGCTGCTGGGTGAAAGTCAGCCTGACGGTGTGGCGGTGGCCTTTGACCTGAGAGCGCCTACCTTCCGGCACAAGGCGTATGACGGATATAAGGCAAACCGCAAGGGTATGCCGCCGGAGCTTGCTTCCCAGCTTGAACCGCTTAAGGAGCTGCTGAAGCTGATGGGATATACCATCGTGACCTGTGAGGGCTTTGAAGCGGATGACATTCTGGGCACTCTTGCAAAGTCCTGTACCGACCGGGGCTGTGAATGTATGATCGCAACAGGTGACAGGGACAGTCTCCAGCTTGTTTCCCCCAGCGTCAGCGTCAGGATAGCTTCCACAAAATTCGGCAAGCCCGAAGTTACCCTCTATGATGAAGCAAAGATAATGGAGGTCTACGGAGTGACGCCGCCCCGGCTTATCGACATCAAGGCGATACAGGGGGACACTTCTGACTGTATACCCGGTGTTGCGGGTATCGGACAGAAGGGCGCTCAGCAGCTTGTCCAGACCTTCGGCAGCCTTGACGAAATATATAATAATCTTGACTCGGATAAGCTTAAGCCGGCTATGAAAAAGAAGCTGGAGGAGGGAAAGAACAGCGCATATCTCAGCCTTATGCTGGGCACGATACGCACCGATGCTCCCATCGACTCCGACCCTGAGAAATATCTTACGGGACCCTCGGACAAGCCTGCCGCCGCAAGAGCCATGGCTCGTCTGGAGCTGTTCTCGCTGATAAAAAAATTCGGTCTGGAGGGTGAGGCGATCTCTGCTCCTGAACCGGAGGTCAGCGAACAACCTCAGCCGGTCCTTGAATGGTGTGAGTCAAAGGATCTTGACGCACTGTATGACAGCCTGAAAAACGGCGCCGTGGATATACTTGCGGAGACGGACGGCGAGATAATAACCTCCATGACCCTGACGGACGGAAAGAGAGTATTTGAGCTTTATTCTCTGATGCCGGGGTTTGCGAAATTTACCGACAGACTTCTTTCGGATGAGAGCATAAAAAAGCGCACGGATGACGCAAAGCCCATATTTGCCGCAACCCTGAAGGCCGGCTGTGAGTGTCGTTCCATGGTGTTTGATACTGGACTTGCGGCTTACCTTCTCAATCCCAACGCTTCCGATTATTCAATGGAGAGGCTTGTTCAGGAGTACGGGGTCACACCCCGCCGCAGCGAAAAGGAAAACAGGATAGCGCTGCTGCCTGCTCTTGCTGACAGACTTGCATCCGAGATCGAAAGCAAGGGTCAGACCCGTCTGCTGCAGGAGATAGAGCTTCCTCTTGCCGAGGTGCTTGCGGCAATGGAAAACGCCGGCTTCGGTGTGGACAAGCCGGGTATAGTGTCCTACGGAAGGCAGCTGCAGCAGGAGATAGACCGTCTGCAGGCTTCCATATACGAACACGCAGGGGTTGAATTCAATATTAACTCTCCCAAGCAGCTTGCGGGAGTGCTGTTTGAAACTCTTGGACTTCCCGCAAAAAAGAAGACAAAGAGCGGTTATTCCACCAATGCCGAGGTGCTTGAAGAGCTGAGGGCCTATCATCCCGTGATCGACGAGATACTTAACTACAGGGCGCTGACAAAGCTGAAATCCACCTACTGCGACGGCCTTGTAAAGGTCATCGGTGTTGACGGAAGGATACATTCCAGCTTCAACCAGAAAGAAACACGCACCGGACGCATAAGCTCAACAGAGCCTAATCTGCAGAATATTCCCGTCCGGACAGAGCGGGGAAAGGAACTGAGAAAATTCTTTGTCGCAGGCGACGGCTGTGTGCTGGTGGATGCGGACTACTCTCAGATAGAGCTGAGGGTGCTGGCACATATCGCAAATGACGAAAACATGATAGAAGCCTTCCGCAGCGGTCAGGATATACACACCTCCACTGCCGCAAAGGTATTCGGCATTACCGACGAGATGGTGACGCCCACACTCAGGAACCGGGCAAAGGCCGTGAATTTCGGCATAGTATACGGCATCGGGGCGTTTTCTCTGTCAAAGGATATCGGTGTATCCGTAAAGGAAGCCGACAGATATATAAAGGGTTATCTTTCCCTTTACAAGGGGATTGATAATTATATGAAAAGCGTGGTAGAAAAGGCCAAGCAGGACGGATATGTTTCCACCATGTTCGGAAGGCGAAGGTACCTTCCGGAGCTTGCTTCGTCCAATCATAACATGAGAATGTTCGGCGAGCGTGTTGCCCGCAATATGCCCATTCAGGGAACGGCAGCCGATATTATAAAGATCGCAATGATACGGGTGTACCGCCGTCTCAGGCAGGAGAACATGAAGTCCCGCCTGATACTCCAGGTACACGATGAGCTTATTGTCGAGTCCCCCCAGGAGGAGGCCGAAAGAGCCGCAGCCCTGCTCAGCGAGGAGATGGAAAATGCGGTTTCCCTATCGGTAAAGCTGACAGCGGACGCCGGCATCGGAAGAACATGGTATGACGCAAAGGGATGACTTGCCACAGGAGGTACATTATGCTCCATATATTATTTGTTTGTACGGGAAATACCTGCCGCAGCCCTATGGCTATGGCGATATATGAAGAAAAATCAAGAGAGTACGGCATCAGCAGTATTTTCAGCAGCGCCGCCCTGGGGATCATCAGCGATTCCGGCGTATCAAAGAACGCCGAGATAGTGTGCAACGAGGTGGGTATCGACCTGAGTCACCACAAGCCACGCCCTATCAGGGAGAGGGATGTCAGAATAACGGATATCTATGTGGTGATGACGGAAACACACGCCGAGACACTTATGTCCATCGGCATTCCCAAGGAAAAAATATACATCCTCGGTGGAGGAGTGCCGGACCCTTACGGTTCTGACCTTGTTACCTACCGCCGCTGCCGGAAGTTCATTGAGGAGTCCATCGACGAGTTTTGCCGCATCCTGAAAAAGAAAATGGAAAACGGCACCCTGAAGGAGGGACAGTAATGCTCCACCTTACACTCATGCGCATGGAGCGGGAGCATTTGCAGGCTGTGACCGAGCTGGAAAAGGAATGCTTTTCAACTCCCTGGACCTACGAAAACTTAGAGGAGACCCTTGACAACGATACGGCCTATTTCTTTGTCGCCATCGAAGAAGAACAGGTCATAGGATATATCGGAGTGAGCGTTGTGGCGGACAGCTGTTTCATCAATAACATCGCCGTCAGCAAACAGTTCCGCCGTCAGGGTGTGGGAACGGCTCTCCTTAAGATCGCCATTATGACAGCGGACGCAATGGGGACCGACTTTATCTCCCTTGAGGTCCGCGCGTCAAACTATCCCGCAATTGACCTTTACCGCAAGATGGGGTTTGAAGAGATGGGGCGCAGGCGGGAATTTTACCGTCAGCCCCGGGAGGACGCCCTGATAATGACCAAGATATTTTCAAAGAAGGACTGAAATATGAAGATACTTTCCATCGAAAGCTCCTGTGACGAAACGGCAGCCGCCGTTGTGGAGGACGGACGCACCGTGCTTTCCTCCGTTGTGGCTTCACAGGTCGAAGAACACAAGCTCTACGGCGGAGTTGTGCCGGAGATAGCCTCAAGGCGTCACTGCGAGGCCATAAACGGTGTTGTAAAAAAAGCCCTGACAGACGCAAAGCTTGACTTCAAGGATATTGACGCCCTTGCCGTGACCCATGCACCCGGACTTATAGGCGCCCTGCTTGTGGGAGTGAACTTTGCAAAGGGACTGTCAATGGCCACCGGGCTGCCCCTTGTTCCGGTACATCACCTGCGCTCACACATTGCATCAAATTATATCGCCCATCCGGAGCTGAAACCGCCATTTCTGTGTCTTGTGGTCTCGGGAGGTCACAGCCACATCGTTGAGGTAAAGGATTATACCGAAATGAAGATAATTGGCAAGACCCGTGACGACGCCGCAGGTGAGGCCTTCGACAAGGCCGCCCGCACCATGGGTATGCCATACCCCGGGGGAATACATCTTGACAAGGCCGCCGAAGACGGCGACCCCCTGTCCTTTAAGCTGCCTCATCCCAAGGTAGAGGGAGCGCCCTATGATTTCAGCTTTTCCGGCCTCAAGACCGCCGTTATAAACCTTATCCACAACGCATCCCAGAAGGGCGACACCCTGCCGGTTCCGGATCTGTCCGCATCCTTCCGCAAGGCCGTTGTTGACAGTCTTACGGACAACTTTGTCAGAGCGGCATCCGATCTGGGATATAAGACGCTGGTCATGGCCGGAGGCGTTTCGGCAAATTCTCTTTTGCGCCGGCGCATGGACGAGGAATGTAAAAACCGGGGCTGGCGGTGCTTCTATCCGCCCCTGTCACTTTGCGGCGACAACGGCGCAATGGTGGGCTCCCAGGCGTATTACGAATACCTTTCGGGCAACATTGCCACAACGTCCCTCAACGCCCGGGCGACAATGTCAATTGAATAACGTAAACGAGAACAGCGTAGAAAAGCTGCAGAAGGTTAGTCCCTCTGCAGCTTTTTTGAATGCGGATATTATGGATCGGGTATTGCATTTGATATTGATATACGGGCATCGGCTTGCTTTATCAAAACACAAGACACATTGTTGTTTTAGTTAGGAATTAGGAGTGAGGAGTTATGAGTGAGGAGTTGGGAGTTGTAAAGTCAGGACAGAGTGAGGAGTTTTAATGTGGAATTTGGAATGTGGAAAGTGAAATTAGAGCTTTTCGCTTTGCTGAATGAAAACTTTTTAGTCTGCAATATTTTCATGTGTGAAAAACCACACAGCTCAGCGGAATGACTACACTCCGGTATTCACATCTCCGACTATGCAAACTCCATCCTTCACTTCGTACAAATCAAGTCCCTCCGCCACTTCGTGCCATCCCCATCCCTTAGCGAGGGAGGCACAAAGCCTTCCCCTTGAGGGGAAGGTGGCACGGCAACGCCGTGACGGATGAGGTGAACATGGCACGGCAACGCCGTGACGGATGAGGTGAACATGGCACGGCAACGCCGTGACGGATGAGGTGAACAACAACTTTGCCAATTAAAGGAGTATGGATGGAATACAAAGAATAACCAACAAGATAACTCTATGATGTTATTGTCTGATCAAGCAGATATCCATATTATGTTTTGTTCCTGAGGACAAAATTCGTCATTTCCTCCCGCATATCTTCCCATAGCACTCCGGACGGCGGTCGCGGAACAGTCCCCAGCTCATGCGCAGATCGTAGGCTTCCGCCGGGTCAATGTCCGCAAGGATGAAGGTCTCGCTGGTGCGGTCGGCAGAGGCGATTATCTCCCCTGTGGGGTCGGTGATGAAGGATGAACCGTAAAAGCACAGCTCGGAACGCTGGTTGTTGTTTTCGGGACAGGGGATGACAGCTTCGGTGCCTACGCGGTTTGCGGCGATGACGGGGATGACGTTGCTTGCGGAATGTCCCTGCATACACCGGCGCCAGTGAGGCATACTGTCAACGTCCAGTATGGGCTCGGAACCGATGGCGGTGGGGTAGAGTATCATGTCCGCACCCATCAGGGCAAGACAGCGGGCTGTCTCCGGAAACCACTGGTCCCAGCATATACCCACGCCGATGCTCCCGTATCTTGTCTCGAACACCCTGAAACCGGTGTCGCCGGGGGTGAAGTAGAACTTCTCCTGATAGAACTGGTCGTCGGGGATGTGGGTCTTGCGGTATACACCAAGGACGGTGCCGTCGGCGTCTATCATGGCGGCGCTGTTATAGGTGTTGTTCTTGTCCCGCTCAAAAAAGCTGACGCAGATGACTATGCCAAGGCTTTTTGCCACCTGGGAAAAACGCATTACCGCCTTGTTCTCTTCAAGGGTAGTTGCCAATTGATAATAAAGATAGTTTCGCTCCTGACAGAAATATTTTGTTTCAAAAAGCTCCGGCAGAAGGACCACCTTTGCGCCTCTTGCGGCGGCCTGACGGGTCAGGTTCTCTGCAGTAAATATGTTGTCCTCGGGCTGGCAGCGCATTTTCATCTGTACGGCTGCAACGGTTACTTTGCTCATGACAGTGCCTCCTGTTGATTATTTGTAACGGCGGGTATCTGCTGGGTGATGCAGTGGATGTTTCCGCCGCCGATAAGAATGTCTCTTGCATATACTCCCACTACCTGACGTGTGGGGAACAGCGGGCGCAGGATGTCCAGCGCTCTGCCGTCGTTTTCGTCTCCGAACTGCGGTACCACTACATGACTGTTGGAAATATAGAAGTTCACATAGGACGCCGCCAGACGTTCGCCGGGGGTCCGGGTAGGCTGACCGTCCATGTCGTCCAGTCCGTCACACTCTTCGGCCGTTATTGTGACAGGACGGGGGAGAGGGAGCTTGTGGACCTTTATTTTTCTGCCCTTTGCGTCAGGGGTGTTTTCAAGTGCTTCAAGACAGCGGCAGGACATTTCATACTGGGGGTCGCTTTTGTCCTCCGTCCACGCAAGCACCACTTCGCCGGGGGCAGTGAAGGCGCATATATTGTCAACATGCTCGTTGGTCTCGTCGTTGTATATCCCCCGGGGCAGCCATATCACCTTTTTGGCGCCAAGGTTCAGGAGCAGGCTTTTTTCTATCTCATCCTTTGAAAGCGAAGGGTTCCGCCCCCTGCTGAGAAGGCAGGCTTCGGTGGTGAGTACGGTCCCCTGACCGTCGCTGTGTATCGAACCGCCCTCAAGGATAAAACCGCGCCTGTCGTATGTGTCCACGTTCAGAATATCGCACAGCTTGCGGGCCATTTTGTTGTCCTTGTCCCAGGGAAAGTACAGTCCGTCTTCAAGTCCGCCCCAGGCGTTGAAGCCCCAGTCGATGCCTCTCAGCTCTTTTCCGTTGGTGACAAAGGTGGGTGCAACGTCCCTTGCCCAGGAGTCGTCCGACTCCATCTCCACCACCCGAACCTCCGGCGGCAGCATGAAGCGGGCGGAGTCGTAATCCTCATATCTTGCGCAGACGGTGACCTTCTCGCTTTTTGAGATTATCCCGATGACCTCCGAAAAGGCTTTTCTTGCGGCATAGGCCCCGTTCTGCCATGAATCCCGTCTGTGGGGAAAAATCATTATGCAGCCGCTGTGCCGGTCAAATTCGGCGGGCATAAAAAACCCGTCATCCTTTGGCGCAGTGTGCAGTATTTTCATGTTTATCATCCCTTCGGTGATGTGTGATATTAATGTGCCATGATTATTTTACCACATCTTCATTGCTATTTCCACAAAAAACGCTATTTGTTTTCTGCACTTTTTTTCTCCCGTCCGGTGCCAAAAAACTCCCTAATGTCTTGAAAAAAAGAAAAAATGTAGTATAATGAAAAGGACTGATACTTAACTCCCATTAAAAGCAGACTGTGTCAGCTTTTGATCGGGAAACAGTATGAAAGATCAGGGAGTGAAGAAAAGTATGAAACAGTTCAACGATGACAGGGATTTGTTCAATGAAGTTGACTTTGACAGCGTTTCGGAGGATATCGACCTGTACTGCGGCGACCGCCTTGGAGTAAGGAACGTGATATTTTCCCGTGTTGACGCCAATATACCAAGATACAGCGAAATGCCCGTTTCCGCTCCCCTTGAGAACGAAGACGAGGTAAAGGAGATCAACGACCGCGTCCGTCTGCCCGGCAGCGGCGCAAAGGCCGGCAGGTTCATTCACTGACCATATTATGATAACACAATAAAATTTCCCGACCGTCCGAATGAACAGGTCCAGAAAAAACGGACAATAGTAAAAACCACCCCCTTATGGTAGACTGAAATAGAACTACCAAAAGGGGGTTTATGTTTGTCCGGAAATTGCAGTTACGGTTCGTCATCCGGTCCGGTATAGAAGAAGCCCTTTGACCGGAATGTATCATCGGGATCATAGGGACGGAAGCGGTCTTCGGTCCGGGCAATGCTTTCCGCTTCATCCGGATCATAGGATGCAACGATATCCTCAGAAAAACCGTCCTCCTGCCTGAGCCCCGGAGTGAACAGTTCCACAGGCTTTCGGGGATCCTCGTTTTCGTCACGGAAGTATTCCACAGGCTCGGAGTCGGGATGGGGTTTTGCTTCTTTGTCCTTTTTGCTGCGGGTTATCTTGTCACGATATTTTACATAGTCTCCTGCGTTCTCCACACGGCCGTACCGCATATATCGGCCGAATATGATAAAGAAAAATGCCGATGCGGTCAGTGAAAAAAACACTATGAACCAGGCCGCCGTGGCCGGAAATTGGGACAATGATGATCCGCGGGAGGGACTTGTGTCGATCTCCTGCTGATATGTGGTGCCGGGAGTACGGGGGGCTTTCTGGTCACTCATTACTGCGGTGCGCTTCTGACCATTGTACTCATATTCTATCTCTATATCATAGACGTACAGCGGCGTTCCGCTGTAGTCGGACAGATAGGAGCGGGTATCGGGCTTTTCGGTGCATTTTGTGACGGTTGCGGTGACGTATTCCTCTTTTATGAAAGAGGGATGTATCCATGTCAGGTCAATGGCGTGATATACCGGATATACAAGAGCCAGCAGCGTAAGTATTATCAGCAGTGCGCCTATGGGCTTGTGCCTTTTGCGGAGCAGGGGAGAGTGGTATATCCACCTGTCGATACGGGTGCCTGATTTCATTTCCGGAGGGAGAGTGCCGTTCATTCCGGGGTAAAGAGTTTTATCTGATTGATGCTTCATTCCGTACATACTTCAGCCTCCTTTTGTGATCCGCAGCGGCTCCGGTTTTATTTTGTGTGAATATCGGCTCTGCGTCAAATATCGGTGATATGCGTCCTGAACGGAGGGCGCATTTTGTTTCGGAAAATTCAGGTATTCCGTTTTTGTGTTGAAGTATAACAGACATCGATGTCCCCCGGGTCTCGCCTGTCGGCTCGGTCGGCGCTTTCTTTTGTTATCGCTTCGCGGCAGCTGCTGCTTTCAGGGTTTCTCTCCGTACTATGGATCATCAGGATCCTGGGGAGTTTCCTCGGGGACCCACGGGAACCTGTCGATTTTCCAGAGCGCCAGAGCGCGGTTGAACTGTACGCAGTCGATGGTTACAAATATCCGGATATGTGTTGAAATATCGTTCTGGGAAACCGGGTCTTCAAGGTCCCCCTGATCTTCAAAGGACAGTATCGCCGGTATGGTTATCTCCGTTGTCTCGTCGCTTTGCAGAATATCCTTGACATATATCCAGTTGTCACGCTCTACGTTGTTGTAGATCTGGTCGGGGAGCTGCAGCAGAGGATACTTATGGAAGATAAGCTGCTCCTTTTGTTCTCCGTCTGCCGTGACATATTTGAACCAGCTTATATCCAGCTTGAACCGCAGCCGGGTCCTTGCCGACCCGATATAGGACAGATCCATCTTCAGGTCCTGAAGCTGATCTATGGTCAGATCATAGTATTGAAGTCCCCCTTCCGTATGCAGGGGTATTTCAACCTTCTGACCCTGTTGGTCCTGTGTGTACAGCCGGGCGGCTGCATAGAATTCTTTTATATCAATTTGTGTCGATTCCTGCAGATCGGAGGTGAAACGGGAAAAGACTACCGATACCGTCAGACCTGCCGTCATCACAAGGGCCATAAGCAGGAGGAACAGATTCCTTTTACTCAAATATCTGATTTTCATTTTTCATCCTCCTTTTGCGGCACAGATACCGTACCGTTATTTTTGCGTCAGTCTGCCTGGACCGACCGCAGGGTGATCCTGAATTCTTCATGTCTCAGACTGAGCTGGGTGGGGGTCTTGTGAGAGATAGCGTCCGCCTGCTGTCCGGCGTCCGATTTGTACAGATTGTCATGCTCCGCCCACGCCACGATATAGAAGGTCTTTGTTTCTCCCGGGGAAAGCTGCACCAGGTTCAGCTCTGCAACGGTGGCGGCGTTCTGCTGTTCAATAATGGAATTGAACTGATCTATGTCAGCCAGCTCCGCCACGGGTTTGTTGACATAATAGAGTATACCCGTGGGACGGTCGTTGTTCAGCGCCTCCAGGTATGAATCAAGCTCTCCGGAGCTTTTGTTCATGAGCAGCTTTGTATATGCGGAGTTTTCCGGGGAAGTCAGCTCAAAATCACTCAGCAGGATACGGCAGTCGCTCCGGTTGATGATATTGACCTGCTTGAACTCATAGGTGCCCTCCTCCATGCTTTCGGGCTCACTGAGTCTGGCGGTGGCAAACAGATCAATATCAATCTGTGTAAGGTGCTGGGAATCGGTCCCGTCATAGATCACCACGTCGTACCGGGCGGCGCCCGCCGAATCCGAAGCGCTGTCTGTGGAGGTATAGCGGGAGAAAACGCCGTTCATTCCCACCAGCGAAACAAGACAAAGATAGACTATGAATATTTTAGCGTATGGATTGCGAAAGATGGCAGACAGTGATTTCATTTTCTCCCTCCTTTTCCTGATGGATCGCCGTGCCGTTTCCGGAACGGTCAGTTAACAAAATTATCAAAGTGTCCTCCGCCCTGGGTCAGGATCATGTTCCGGGAATTGAGCAGTGCGGAATAGGTGTTCCAGATAAACTGAACGCCCCAGATGGTGTCGGAGGCCTCTCTGCGCAAAAGCACCCGGATGATTATGTTCTGGGGATCCGGCATGGGCAGCAGCAGTCTTTTGCCGCTGTATTGATTGACCGACGGTTTAAGTATCTGGTAGCCGTCCATCTCGTTGCTGAACACCGCCACGTCATAGGTATAGCCCGCCGGCAGGTCCATGCTGATATCATAGGTGCGGCCTTTAAGATTATAGCTCAGAATATCGGAATCATGTATCCCGTCAAACATCTTTATCTGATAGTTCAGGACTCCGCTGTTTCCCAGCTCCTTGATGTTGACCGTCTGGGGACCGTATTTTTCAAGCAGCTCTTCATAAAGCGCCGCCGATTCATCAAAGCTGTCCCGAAGTGTATCCTGCAGGGTGGGAGCGACCTCGTTTATGTCATTTGCGATCATAAGATCCACCGATTTGTTTCTTACATCGGGTACCACATAAACGGTATAGAGGGTCACGGTGGTTTCGTCCTCAGCAACGGACAGATAGTACTTGACAGCGGGAATTCCGGAAAAAGTACCGTCCGGCAGAAGCTCGTTATAGTGTACATCCAACAGGTATACAGGATAGCTGGGGTCCTCCGTAAGCTGATCGTCCGGCGTCAGGGACGTCCAGGCGGTCATTGTGATGGTACCGTCAGACTGTATCGGACTGCCTCCCCCTGTCCACTCCCGCAGAGAAGCCATGTAGGGAAGGTTTATTCGCAGTGACGATGACTGCACCTCTTTGCCTACAGCGCAGGAGATCACGAATTTGTCCACCCGTTCATCTCCTGATGTAAGTCCCTCGTAGCCTCTGTATCTGACGTCCTGATTGAGAGACGATTCAACAATGAATACATCTCTGTCCTCTCCGCCGGGGGCGTTGTTTTCGTCCTCTATGATGATGGGGACGGACACGTCGTTGTAGTTTTCAAACTGGGTGATATAGGTTTCGTCGTTGGGTACGCTGACGATATAGAAGGGGGAGGAATAGGGTATCCTCCACTCGAAGATATTTGTGCCGTCGGTGGGTACCTCGGTGCGGGTCTCAAAGCTCTGGTCGTTCATCTGATACAGCTTTATGGTGCCGGCTGTTAAGGATGAATAATCCGTATGATAAATATAGTATGGCTGTATCTTGTAATTACCTGCCGGCGCGGTGGGCTCGACCGTAAAGTTCCAGCGGTTGCTGTTGTCATTGCCCATAGAGATCTCGGAGAAATACTGTGAGATCTCTGCAGCTGTCAGCTTGCGGTAGCCGGTTCCTGCCACGGGACAGTAATAGATGTCCAGGTAATCAAGGGAATAACCGTCATTGTTCATGATCTCGGTCTGATAAACCGATTCCTTTTTGCTGTAATCACGGTTGAACAGTGACACATTTGTGCTGGTCCAGGTGACGGTGAAATGCTGAGGCTCCGTTTCGTCGCCCAGAATATAGCCCTTCATCAGTCCGTCGTCATCTGAGGCAAGAGCAGCTGCCTCCTGTGTTGCGGCGCTGATGCTGATGGTGGGACTGTTTACTCTGTAGCCTGTATGATCCTCTCCGTTATAGTACCAGCCGCAGAAGACCCGGTCATATTCGTACCGCCGGATATTCTGTGTGTCCTCCGAGATCAGTTCGTTAAACATATGTACCACGGCAGGATATTTTGCGCCGGTCTCGGGGTCCGATACAAAATCTATGGATTCTATTCCTGCATCAATGCTCATCTGATAGCCTTTGGGAACGTCTTCCTCAAGGTCGTTATATATCGGATTGTCCACGTCCACATAGAATACTCTTTCGGGGTAATCGGCCATCCGTGAACGGGCGCTGATGCGGACATTCCTTGCCGAGACGTTCTTATTGTAATCGCGGCTTGGGAAGGTCAGTGAATTATACGCCCAGGTGCCTATGTTCTGATACAGATATCCGGTATGGCTGTATCTGTCCGCCTGACTCATGCTGTCCCAGGGAGTGGCGGGCTGCTTATAGGTGCCGTTGGACTGCTTTGCGGTGTAGTTGTTGGTGTATTCGTCTCCCGTATATCTGTCGTCAAAATCCTTGTGAAGCACCAGGTTTTCCGGAGAATGTCCCTTCCAGAAAAATACGCTGGCAAAATGCTTGTCGATGGATGAATGCTTTGTGCGCTCGTAGCACAGATCAATGCGGTACAGGCCGGCAGCGCTGAGTACAGGAGAATCGTAATATGAGTCCTTGAGGGTCACGATAACCTCTCCGGTGCTCTGGTTGGATTCGTTATACACCACGTTCACCGGGTTCAGCTTACTGCTCCATATCAGGGTGCCTTTGCCGTTGTTCCAGGTGATGTTCTCCCAGTCGTTATAGTCGGTGCCGCTCAGGCTTGGAAGCCGGTCCTGACGGTATACCTGAACGAATACATATCCCTCTTCGTCCATATTATGGGTGGTGATATGAAGGGAGCCGTTTCCGCTGTTCTGATAATGCTGCATATTGTGGCCCCGTGTCTTGATGCCGGTCAGGGTATCAAGCACAGCGTCGGAGGCGAAGAAGTAGCTGACGTCATAGGTGCCGTCGGTTTTTGAATACTGACCGCTGAGGCGGTCCAGCCCTCCGTTATCCTCTGTGCTGACCACAGTCATCTCGGCGTTTGAGGTGTTGACAGTGTTGGTGACCAGAGTAAGGCTGTCTACAGACGCCCAGGGCTTATACCTGTCTATGATGACGTGGGCTGTCAGTATGTTCTTGTGTATGCCGTCTTCCGCCGTAATGACGCCCAATACCTTGGTGTAGACCTTGCGGATATCCGTTTCGTTTGTCCATGGTACGGATATTTCCCAGATATACTCCGTATAATCATCGTCCACATAACGGGAGATCTTTTCAATGTCGAACTGACGGGTCCATGAGTTGCTGTCGGAAAAGTCAAAGCTGTCAACGGTGTCGGCGTTAAGAAGCTGACCGCCCAGTGTAAGATCATCGTGGGCGTTCCGGTATGTGGTCATGTCGGTGGTGTCACGGTCGGTATAGGTCTGTTCGTCTCCGGTATAGAAGCGTATCTTGCCCTGATCCGAAGCAAAATGGGTAAAGCCGTGGAGAAGGATAGTGCCGTCATTTGTCACTCTGTCATAGATGATGTTGCCCTCCTCGTCCCGTACAAACTCGCCGTATTCATCACGCCTTGGCACCTGATATTCGCGGGCGTCCAGGTCGTCTATGGCCATATAAAGGTTGACGTCGGTATAAAGCACCGTTTCCGATGCGGTCCCGTCGCTTTTCTGAGCGGCATAGGTCTCAACATCGGTCTTGTAATCGTAAAAATGCTGATAAAGGGAGGTGTCGCTGTTTTTATACAGCAGAGGGGTATAGATGGACATATCATAGAGCTCCGCCATGGCGCTCTCGTCATTCTGCCATGCGTAGTATTCTATGTCGCTCTGTACGGTGCGGGTGTGGGTCAGAAGGTAGTCGTCATAGACGCTGTTGTTTGATGGCAGTGAAGCAATAAGAGATGTGTCGCTGTAAATATCGTGATAGCCTATCTGGAAGGTTTTTATCAGCTCGTCCGTTTCTTCATCTCTGTCATAGTGGTACACATAGTAGGGTACGAAACGGTCGCCGCCTCTGTCCCCGGATATGGCAACATATCCACCCAGGGGCGCAGTGCCGAAATGACGGGTAAAGTAGTCCTGCAGATAGGGGGAAAGTCCGCCGAACTCACGGTACATAAGGGAGTTGTTGTAATGGTTCAGCTCTTCGGTTATCTCGTGGGACAGATGTCTCCGGAACATGAAGTCCGTAGAGAAGAAGCCCACTGTTTTTGCGCTTTCGTCTATAGGCTGGTTGTCGATGGAGACGGTGTAGATCTCTGCTCCGTAGCCGCTCCAGTTCGGTATGGTGGCGGAGCGCGCCGCCGTGTCCGGACTGTCGGTATAGAGGGTGGGTTCGACTGCGTGGTTTTCACTGGTGGACATTGAAATGCCGCCGATCAGCACATAATCATCCGCCCATTCACTGTCCGGATGGCTCACATCCGCATAACCCTCGATGTTTGTCCAGCCGCCGTAATATCTTGAATAATTTGCCAGATACCCGATCAGTCCGCCGAAGAACAGGCTGTTTCCCGATGCCGAGGAACCTGTTCTGGTCAGACAGCTTTTTGAGATGCCCTGGGGTACTGCAACGTGTATGGTGCCGTAATTGATGGCGTAGAAGGAGGTGCTCTCGTTTTCCTGATCCGGATTCATTCCGGTAAAGCACCCCACAATACCTCCGATCATCCTTTCACGGCGGTTTTCATTGGGATAATTCACCCTGATGCTGCCGTAGTTTATCAGACCGGACTCACTCATCCGTTTTACACTGTCGTTGTTAACGGTCCTGTAGCCCACGATACCGCCCAGACGAAGGTTCATATTCGGTTCGTCCTCAACTATGATGTCGGCATAGTTCATGACGCTTCTGTTTCCGAAGTTTGTGGTCTGACAGCCTACTATTCCTCCTACTGCAAGGATCGCGCCGACCTTTGTGGTGGAACGGTCAGTCAGATGGTTGGGATTGTTGTATATTATCCTGCCGAAGTTATCGCAGGAGCTGACAGAAGCGGTCGCACCGGTGTTGCCTGTGATGCCGCCGATCTGGGCATAGACGTTGCCTTCGTTGGAGTTGCCCGTCAGGCGGTAGCGGGTGTAGGTGTTCATTGTGCCGATATGCAGATCCGCAAAATTCATACAGCTTGTAATGGAGCAGTTGGTGGAGATATATCCGGCAATTCCGCCGAAACGAGTCTTGCGGCAGCCTATGTCATCCACGTTTATGCTTCCGTAGTTGAGATTTCTCGCCATGGTGGCGTTTGTGTCCGCATAGCCCACAATGCCTCCCGTGATCATTCCCTGGGGAACATGGCTGACATTGATGGTGCCGAAATTAACGCTGTCCTGTATGCCGATCTGGTGCCAGGACTGGTCTGAGGATATGGCCCGGCCGATGCCGCCTATTGCAAGATAGGTAACGTCAAACCGGTTCGTTCCGGTGTCGTCCTGGGCAAATCCGTACATGCCCGGGGAACGCCAGGTCTTACCCCGCACCTCTGCTTCATAGCAGTCGTGTACGGAAATGTTTCCTCTGTTTTCGAGCCTTTCGCCGCCCAGATGATCCGCCACACCGGAAACAAGGATGTAGGTATCGGTGTTGTTGGTGCGGTATCCCACAACATGGTCGATCTCGATATCCGCATAGTTGATATTGTGTGTGCCTCCGGTGCAGCCGTTTATATAGGCATTGCCGGCCATGATGCAGTTATGGACATGAATGGGCGCATAGTTGCGGGAGTCCTCACAGAGGCCTCTGTGGGATATTCCGTATGCCACAAGAGAAGAACCGAAGGAGGCGTTGGTGACCTCGATAATGCCGTTGTTTATGTTATCCTTTCTTTTGGAGGCGTAGGTGTTTGCGCTTGCCGCGCTTTCGTCGGCAAACATACCCGTATAAAGCTCACCGGAAAACGCTCCCGAAATACGGAACACTCCGTATCGGCGGTTCTGATCCAGATCGTCCATTACGGCTTGATAGAAGGGCGTGTCTATCGCTTCGGGAAGCTCGCAGCCGCTGTACCAGCCGTTCATGCCTCCGGACTGATTCGTGACATAGCGGTAATCCCTGTCGTAGTCATAGAAATTGCTTATCTTTGTAACACCGCTTACAACGGTGTTCTAGCCGATGGTGATATCTCCCAGGTTCAGCGAGTTGGTGCCGGCAATATGATAACCGCCGCTGTGAGTGGTGAATACGCTCAGGGTACTGAAATTGCCCTCAATGTCGATGTTGCCCAGATTGATGTAATTGGTTACGCTGCCGCCGGTAGTCTTTATACCGGTCACGTACATATCTCCCACGGTGCTGCCGGGACGCAGGTACACATCCGAATAATTGATGTTGTCGCTGCCGCCGCCGGAGGGATCGCTCCAGAGTCCTCCGAACATGGCCACCGAAAGGGTGATCCTGTTGGATACCGGCTGTTCGTCAGGAATATAGCTGAATATGCCGTAGTTTCGGTTGCCGGAGCCAAGTCCGGTGTGGCTGAACAGGATATTGGCATATTTTGGGGTGGTGCCGAGATATGCAACGGGGTCAAAATGGTTGCGGTTCAGATCCAGGGTAAAGACACTGTTGTTTACTGAATAATACCGTGTACCGTCGTGGTCTGTCATGGAACCGGCGCGCCATGCCGACAGGCCTCCGAGGAACAGAAAGAAATAATTATCCCTGACTACCTTCCAGCCTGAGGGCGCGAAATAACAGTGTCCTGCGCTGTAACAGCCGTAAGAATTCTTTGCGATACCCCACATGAATCCCACGGCGGGACCGTTGCTGCTCTGGTTTCTGGAATTGTCGTAATAGTTTCCGTTATAGAGGAAAATATCCCCTTCGTTCAGGGACTTGTAGGCATAGCCGAAACCGATGCCTCCGGCGCCGGCCGTTCCCTTGTACTGGTAGAGATTTCCTTTGTTATAATTCTGATAGTTGAAGAATCTGGCTCCGCCGGCGGTGCTGCAGTAGCCGATACCGAACATCATACACATCTCGTTGCGCTGTGAATAAAGGTTGGCGCCGTTATAGCTGTTTGCAATGGCGTCGTTTGCAATACCGTACATATATGTATAGTACTGTGAGCTGGTCTCCTCCACCATGCGCTTTCCCTCCGGCAGGGGTACGGCCTTCGGAACATCTGCGGCGCCTTCTTCATCGGAAGGAACGAATATCGGCTGACCGTTTTCGTCAAATTCTACCGGACAGTCCGAGATAATGCCGAAATTTGCCACCCTGTCGCAGGTGTTAGTGTCGGTCATGGGTCTTGAGGGTTCCTGACCATAGGCCGTGGTGGCCGCGTTGCCGTTGGTGTTTGCAAGACGGCCGGTAGAGATTCCGCCGACGGCATTGGAGCCTGTGGTGAACTTTTTGGTGCTGCCATTATCGCATACGATCAGGGGACCGCATATTGTGCCGTGGTTAACGCAATGGGTCACAAAGGTCGCCAGCACGGAATCCGCCGAAGCGTTTGAAGAGCTGTTGCCCAGCAGACCGCCCACCCGGTACTGCTGTGAGGTGACGGTGTTCAGCTCCGAAGCATTCAGGATATCGCCGCCGATATTGGCGCTGTTGGAGCAGTCAGTGACGTTGCGGTAGTTGCCGTAGGCCACAATGCCGCCGATAGCTGCACTTCTGGTGTCCTCATAGCCTATGGTGACTCTTGCGGAGTTGTGTACGTTGATATAATCGCTGCCGGTGCTGTAGGCCGTGACAGAAGCCGCCATTACTTCCATTCCCGTACCCGTTCCCAGGGGCATGTCCAGTCCGGAATGGATCTCTCCGCCCACGATCTGCAGATCCTTGAAGGTGCTGTTGTAGCTGTAGTTGCTCGATTTGACATAGCCGGTCTCGGAGACAAGAGCCACCCGGTTATAGGTGAAGGTATTGTCCACGTTGTTGAGCATACGGTCGATGGTGAGTCCGTATATCATGTGACTTTCCGCAAGGGGGAATCCCTGGCTGTCGTTGCCTATATGGTGGTGACAGAGCTTGCAGCTGCTTTCGTCCTCAGCTGTTCCCATAAGTACACCGCGGAAGGCAGTGGCTGTGACGGTGGTCTCGTATCTCTTGCCTGCGGCGTTATTGGTGACGTGTCTGTATTTGTACAGGGAGCGGTAGGCATAAGGCGCTGCTTCGTGCATATCAATACAGTTCTGCAGTTTGAAATGTACCTGATAGGTGGTGATATACAGTCTTCCTTCGATACACTCCGAAAAGTGGATAAGCTGGGCAGGGGTAGAGATCAGAAACGGATCCGATGCCGATCCGGTGCCTGCAAAGCCGTAAAGACGGGGATACTGATAATATCCCGGCTCTGTATTTATTCCCTTCAGGATATTGATATTATTGGCATTGGAAAGGTTTGTGATGTAGTACATCACACGCCTGAATGATGTGGTCTGCATACCGCCCGTCGCTGCGTCCACACGCTTGAGGTTGGAGGAGGTAAGGCCCTTCATGTTTGTTTCGTCAGGGTTTGTGATAGTGTTTGCTCTCAGCCTGAATATCTGATTGTCATAGTAGCAGTTCAGCACCGTGCCGTAGTTGCGGGCGCATACCGGATGCAGCAGCTCCGGCTCGATGGCATTGATGGAACCGGCAAAATATGAATTTCTCAGTGTGCCGTTGTTGTCTGCGATCAGCCCGCCTACAAAGGAGTTGGAAGCGGTTATCTTGCTGGTGGCGGCTTCAAGGTATGTGCCGCTGAATTCGTCAACTATCACATACAGGTCCTCTGCCGTACCGCCGTTTATTCCCGCAATACCTCCCACGCTGCAGGACAGGTTTACAGTATATATTGTAGGATGATACAGTCCGAACCGGCGGATCTCAGAGCCGGCAGCGGTAACACCGAAGAATCCGATGGCGGAGAAGGAATAGCTCCTGTCAAAAAACAGGTCCCGTATCTCAAAACCCTGTCCGTCAAAGCTGCCGGTGAAGGGATAGTTTGCGTTTCCGATGGGCAGAAAGTAACGTCCGCTTTCGGACACTGATGAGTATTCGATATTATTGCCCAGTATCAGGGGCGCGCTCAGATAGAACCGGGCCTCCTGTTCGGTGGCGCCGTCCTTCATGTTTACGGTGCGTGGCAGCAGATAAAGCTCTTCCGCATCACATATCATGACCTTGTATCCGTTTGCGGTATAACCCAGAGCGGAAGCCAGATCAAAATTTATGCCGCTTCCGCAGAGCTCCTTGATCTGAGTGATGCTGATATTAAGGGGCGCGGAATAACCGTCCCTGTATTCTGCGGTATCCGGCAGACGGCCTATGGCGTCCTCGCCGGTGTAGAGACTGTCCCTGAATTCACATTCCGGAGCCTGAGCGTGGACCTCGGCCTGTCCCTCGGCCGCCCTGACGGTCTGTGAGGAAAAAAAGCTGCGCCAGCATGGGGAACAGCCGGACAGGGAAGATCTGCAGCGCTACCGCTGCCGCCAGAAGGACTGCTATTGCCTTATTCCGATATTCTGACCTGACTTTCATATCTATGACCATACCGCTGTGGCAGCGGCACCAACTGTGATGAAAAAGCAGCCACAAAATTTACTTTTCCATCTATGTAAAAAAATCTATGCTGACCCCTGAGGCTGTGCCGGCCGGAGCCTGAGGTAAAGACTTTGCCGGACCCGGGGTGATGTACCTGTTTCGTGCTATTTCGATACACTTTCTCATCTTAATTATATCACGATGTATGACAAAAATCTATACCAAATTCTGCTAAAATGCAAATTATTATCCCGCCTGTATTCTTTGATAATATCTGCGCTTCATTTCCACAAAACAATAAATGAACAGTATATTTTCTACAAAAAGTTAACAAAAACTATTGCAAAATCCGTCAAAGTGTGATATACTTTGTAGGCTGTGTAAAAACACCGCAAGTGTAATTTGAAAGGAAAAGTAATATGTATTGGGTTAACGAATCGGTTTTTTATCACATCTATCCTCTGGGCTTTGCAGGCGCGCCAAGGGTCAACGACGGCAGGCTTGAGTACAGGCTTGACAAAGTGTATGACTTCATTCCTCACCTTAAGGAAATGAATGTCAACGCTATATACTTTGGTCCGGTGTTCATGTCCACAACTCACGGATACGATACAAACGATTATTTTCATATAGACAACCGTCTGGGAGATAACGAGAGCTTTGCAAAGCTGTGTCAGGTGCTCCACGACAACGGCATAAAGGTAGTTCTTGACGGCGTGTTCAATCATGTGGGACGGGGCTTCTGGGCCTTTGTGGACGTAAGGAAGAATCTGCAGAATTCCCCCTATTGCTCATGGTTCCAGAATCTCAACTTCGGCGGGAACAGTCCCTGGGGCGACCCCTTCTGGTACGAGGGCTGGGAAGGAAACTATGATCTTGTAAAGCTGAATCTGAGACACCCTGACGTAAAGAAGCACATCTTTGACGCCGTTGCCATGTGGATGGACAAATTCCACATTGACGGACTGAGGCTTGACGTTGCCTACTGTATGGATCAGGATTTCCTGCGGGAGCTGAAACATTTCTGCAAGGGCCGTGACAGTCAGTTCTGGCTGATGGGTGAGATAATCCACGGGGACTACGCCCGTCTTGCAAATCCCGACCTGCTGGATTCATGCACAAACTACGAGTGCTACAAGGGCATCTATTCCTCCCACAACGACAAGAACTATTTTGAGATCGCCCACTCCCTTAACCGCCAGTTTGCAAACGGCGGCATATACCACAATATCTATACCTATAACTTTGTGGACAACCACGACGTGAACCGTCTTGCAAGCACGATCCGTGACGAAAGGAACCTGAAAAACGCCTTTTCCGTTGCCTACTTCATGCCCGGTGTACCCTCGGTCTACTACGGCAGCGAGTGGGGAATAAAGGGCCAGAAAAGCCGCACCGAGCATGACTACCCCCTGCGTCCCAGTGTAAGCATAGGGGACTGCGAGGACAACGAGCTTTACCGCCACGTCTGCCGTCTGGGCGCCGTCCGCAGAAAGTACAAGGCGCTGAAATACGGCACCTTCAACAACACCGTCATCCGCAACGAGCAGCTTGTCTTCTGCCGCAGCTTTGAGGGGGAGAACATATATATCGCCCTGAACCTTAGCGACAATGACTTTGACATCGGCTTCAACACCAACGGCGGCACAAAGCTCTATGACGTGTTTGACGGCAAAACGGTATACGACGTAAACGGCAATTATGCAAACATCAGCATTCCCGCCCACGGAACAAGGGTGCTTGTGCTGACAAACGGCGAGGCTCCCGAATATCCCGAGGACACCTCATCCCCCGAAGAACCAAAGACAAAAAAGGCCGGACGCAAAAAGAAGGCAAAGGAGGACAAAAAGCCCCTGCCTGCTGTGGGTACACCCGGAAGATACCGTCACTTCAAGGGCGGTGAATATGAGTTCATCTGTCTCGCAAAGGACAGCGAGACCTCCGAGGAGCTGGTCATCTACAAAGCCCTTTACGGCGACGGCGGTATATGGGCAAGACCCTCCGCAATATTCTATCAGTATGTAAATGTTGACGGCAAGGAAGTGCCGAGGTTTGAAAAGATAGACGACTGAAAATAGACTAAAAACAGCGATCTGCCGCTCCTTTCGGGGCGGCTTTTTTGTGATTGTCACATTTTTTGCTGTGTGAATTTTGTGAATAAAGTAGAATTTCCCGAAAGACCTTGTTTTTTTTTTTTTTTTGATATGATATAATAAATCAGAAAATAGTGATAATATTATATTTATATTGTCACAAACAAACTACGCTGACACAGTAAA
>JBGUWL010000100.1:0-12435 GCA_045221075.1 Acutalibacteraceae bacterium | reverse complement strand
AAAACCCCCGCAGATCTTCACGGTCTGCGGGGGTCGGTTTTAAAGGCTGCTTTTATGATCCTTGTCCTGGTAATTATCGGCTCTTTGTCAGAAGTCGGGGTAAAACCGGACAAACGGAATGAGAGATAAAGGCAAGCGATGGCCACAAGCTGTCGCTTGTCTTTATTTTTCGGTGCAGAATTCCACTTTCTTTCCCTCAAGTATCATGTTGGTGGTGCGGACGGCGCACATCTTTCCGCACATGGAGCAGGTGTGTCTGTCGGCAGGGGGAGTACTCTCAAAATACGCCCTTGCCTTTTCGCTGTCAACGGCGATCTCAAACATTCTGTCCCAGTCAACAACGTGCCGTGCCTCAGCCATTTCGTTGTCCTTGTCCCTGGCGTGGGGAATACCCTTTGCTATATCGGCGGCGTGGGCTGCGATACGGCTGGCGATAATGCCTTCCTTTACGTCGTTCAGGTCGGGCAGGCGCAGATGCTCCGCGGGTGTGACATAGCAGAGGAAGTCGGCTCCGCTGGCGGCTGCGATGGCTCCGCCGATAGCGGAGGTGATGTGGTCATAACCCGGGAATATATCCGTGACAAGGGGACCAAGCACATAGAAGGGCGCATTGTGGCAAAGACGCTTCTGCAGCTTCATGTTGGCGGCGATCTCGTTCATTGCCATGTGGCCGGGACCCTCCACCATGACCTGTACGTTCCTTGCCCATGCCCTTTCGGTCAGCGCGCCAAGCTCGATAAGCTCTGCGATCTGTCCGGCGTCGGTGGCGTCGTCGATACAGCCGGGTCTGAGAGCGTCCCCAAGGCTGATGGTAACGTCAAATTCCTCCAGAATGTCCAGCACCTTGTCGTAGTATTCATAGAAGGGGTTCTCGTTGCCGGTCATCATCATCCATGCAAAGAGAAGGGAACCGCCTCTTGACACAATATTCATCTTTCTTTTGTCACGCATAAAGGCCTCTACAGCGCGTCGGTTGATGCCCGCATGGATGGTCATGAAGTCAACGCCCTCTTCCGCATGAGCCCGTACAACACGCAGAAAATCCTCGGGAGTTATTTCAAGCAGGTCCTTTTCAAGATAGCCTATAGCGTCGTACATAGGCACGGTGCCGATGAGAGCAGGGGATTTTTCGATAAGCTCCCTGCGGAAGGTATTGGTCTTGCCGTAGTTGCTCAGATCCATTATGGCCTCTGCGCCGAATTTCAGCGCCATGTCCACCTTCTGCATCTCAACGTCATAATTCTTGCAGTCGCCGGAAATACCGAGATTCACATTGATCTTCGTTCTCAGTCCTGCACCGATGCCCTCAGGGGATATGGACTTGTGGTTGATGTTGCATGGTATACATACCTCGCCCTTTGCAACGGACTCCATTATCTCCTCCGGGGTCTTGTATTCCTTCTTTGCAACAACCTCCATCTCCGGGGTGATGATGCCCTTTTTTGCGGCCTCCATCTGTGTTTTGTAGCTTCTCATGCTGTTCATCCTTTCGGTTTTATTGTTATCGTACATCTGCTGATAAAAATCTCAGCACCGGTCAGTTATCAATTTGCAAACTCACTCTTAAGGTCAAAGGCGTGATCCATGGGTCCTGAGCCTTTTCCAAGGTCAAGCATTGCTCCCAGTGCGCCGGATATATATTCCTTTGCCCTTCTGACAGCCGTTATCAGGTCATAGCCCTTTGCAAGATTTGCGGCAATGGCTGAGGAGAGAGTGCAGCCTGTTCCGTGGGTGTTGGGATTGTTTATCCGCTTTCCTTCAAAGCGTGTAAAGCATCCGCGATAATAAAGCAGGTCGGTAGCGTCGTTTATGCTGTGTCCGCCCTTTATCAGCACCGCACAGGACAGCTCTGCGCCGATGAGTTCTGCCGCGCGCTTCATGTCCTCCTCGCTGTTGATATTCATTCCCGAGAGAACCTCTGCTTCGGGTATATTGGGAGTTATCACGTCCGCCAAGGGCAGCAGCTCCGTCTTGAGAGCGGATACGGCGTCCTCACTGATGAGCCTTGCTCCGCTGGTGGCCACCATTACCGGGTCGCAGACAATGTTTTTCGCTTTGTAGTATCTCAGCCTGTCCGCAATGACCCTGATAAGCTCTGACGAAGCCACCATGCCTGTTTTTACGGCGTCCGGCGGGATGTCCTCAAACACTGCGTCTATTTGCTTTTGTAAAAAACCGGGGTCGGATTCAAGTATGGCAAATACCCCGGTGGTGTTCTGTGCGGTAAGGGCGGTGACGGCGCTCATGGCATAAACGCCGTTGAGGGTCATGGTCTTGATGTCCGCCTGTATTCCCGCTCCTCCGCAGGAATCACTTCCCGCAATGGTCAGTGCAGTTTTCATTCTATCGCTCCTTTTATCATTATTGTTATCATCAGGCACGTCCGGTAAGCCTGTCCGACACAGCCTTCAGCTCTGCCGCAGCAGCAGCCGGGTCGTCGCTTTTCATTATTGCCGAAACCGCGCATATCCCTGCGATCCCGCTGCCCTCCAGCACCTGACAGTTTGTTTTGTTCAGTCCACCGATGGCGTTTACCGGGATGTCCACCGCACTGCAGATATTCCTCAAAGTCTCTACGGAAGTCAGCACCGTCCTGACCTTTGTGGTGGTGGGATATATCGCCCCCACTCCGAGATAATCCGCGCCTTCTCCTGCCGCCTCAAGAGCCTGCTCAACGGTCTTTGTGGTGGCGCCGATGATAATTCCGTCACCGGCTATTTTACGGGCGGTTTTTACGGGCATATCGCTCTGTCCAAGGTGAACACCCTCTGCTCCAACGGCAAGAGCAACGTCAAGTCTGTCGTCAATTATCAGCGGAACATTATATCTGCGGGCAATTTCATGCACCTTTTCCGCCAATGCGATATATTCACGGGTAGTCTTGTTCTTTTCCCTGAGCTGCATTATGGTCACGCCTCCGGAAAGAGCCGCTTTCACCCTTCCCAGAAATTCATCCTCAGCAAATCCTGTACTGTCGGTTATGAAATACAGTCCCGTATCAAAGTTTTTCAATTGATTCACCCCTTTGTCTTTTTATAATTTCGTATCTGAGCCTGTCTTCAAGCTCCTTATCCGTCAGAAGCGAAAGCTCATCCATAAGCCCCACAAAAAAACTGCCGTTTCCGTTATACCTTTCCGCAAGCTCGCCGCAAACCCCAAGCACACCGCAGGCCGCAAGAGCCGCAGTAACGCAGTCCCCCTCAGCCGCAGACAGATACGCCGCAGTTAGCGCGCCCAGCATACAGCCCGTACCGGTCACGGTGCCAAGCTTTGGAGTGCCGTTATGAACCAGTATTACGTCTCTGCCGTCGGTAATGATATCCGTACCTCCGCTTGCAAGTATCACGGTATTGTAAAGACGCGCGGCGCTGAGAGCAGCGTTTATGGTCATCTGTCCGGTGGTGTTTCTGTCGGCATCCACTCCGCTGCTGCGGTAGGCTTCATCCGCAAGGGCGCATATTTCTGAATAGTTGCCCTTGATCATATCCGGCACGGTATCTTTAAGCAGACCAAGAGTATACTCCCTTCTCAGAGACGAGCAGGCGATCCCCACAGCGTCAAGCACAAAGGGTATTTTCATCTGCTTTGCGGTCATTGCCGAAAGCCTTATGGACTGCATACGAGCATCGGTAATGTTTGCGATATTGAGCATCAGCGCCGAGGCGGTTTTTGTTATATCTTCAACCTCAAGAGGATGCTCCGCCATTATGGGTCTTGCGCCCACTGCAAGTATGGTGTTGGCGCACTGATTTATGGAGATAGGATTGGTAATGCAGTGGATAAGCGGCCTCCGGTCCTTCACGTTTTTTCTTAATGTCTGTAATTTTTCCTTTGTCATTTCCGGCTCCTTCTTATGCAAAAAGCCCCTGTCATCGCTCTGTATAAGAGCAAAGGCAGGGGGTCAGTGTCATTTATTCGTTCTCCGGTCCGGCGTCAGATCCATCGGCACTCCCGGCATCAGTGCCGGAAGCGGGAACGGTCCTTTTGTTCCGGGCAGTCATGACGGCAAAGTACACGGCCGCCGCCGCAATGAAAAGTCCCATCGAGCCAAAGGCCACTGCTGTCCAGACAGGCGAGGATATACCGAATATTGACGTGAGTATGCTTATAACAAGATAGGCTATCACGCCAAAGGCCGCAATTGCGGCGGCATTCCCCAGAAGTCCGCTGCGGTCATCATAGGCCCTTGAATCAAGCATGATCTGAAACTTCTTCAGAAGTCCCATGGACGCCATTTTCTTCAGGAACACAAAGGCAATGCTTCCTCCGATAAGGGTGCCGCAGATAAACGAGGGCACATAGAACATCCATGTCAGTCCGGTCTTGCCCCAGAAAATCGTCATCACCGGATACGAAATCACTGCGCCGATAATGCCTGTTCCGATTATCTCGCCAAGGACCGCCATCATAAGTCTGCCCTTTGACATCCTGTAGAAAACCCCCGAAAGAAAAGCGCCGAAAACCGCTCCTGTCAGGGCAAGGGGCGGTATGCCCATAAAGATCATGCGTATGATACCTATCGTCACCGCACATACCAGAGAATACCACGGTCCCATCAGCACGGAACAGGTTATGTTGATAAAATGAGCCATGGGGCACATTCCCTCAAACCTGAGTATGGGCGAGATCACCACGCCCAACGCGATCATGAACGACATTACTGCCAGCTTGAAAAGTCCGCTTTTGTGTTTCATTGTTGATTCCCTCTTTTTTGTAAGATCACGAAAGCAGTATATGCTTTCGCCCCGCCGGGACGAATACCCGTTATCCTTTCCGGACTATCAGGTTTCATTCCCGGGTGACTATCGGGACAAGATCGTCCCCTGCGGTCACGCACCGGTCGAGAATCAATTTTCTCCTCTCACGCCGAAACACGGCTTCCCATCGCTAATATATCAACGAACACAAGGCGCTCCCCTTCTGCCGCGGCAGTCCTCCTGCATTAATGTTGTGGGAAACTCTGAACCCCACACAGCGGTCATGCTGTGTTTTTCCCACAGGCAGCCCCGTCGGTGTACAGGCTTCAAGAGAACCCCTATTTCAAAGAAACAGGGACACCCCATGCAGAGTGTCCCATAAAGCAGCTATTTAAACTCCCTACGGCGGCATTATCCGCATCAGGTAAAGGGTCGGAGCTCCAGCTCCCTCTCAGCCTGTTCACAGGCTCCCCTGTTTTCCTGTTACGATTATATCACTCCCTCCTTCCAATGTCAAGACCAGCGCACCTCTCAGACACGCAATTCAATTATTTCCGGGCAGGCCTTTGGGGAAAACCCTTTTCCGGCGGAAAAAGGGTTTTCCCCAAACCCCTTTCCTAAAACCGCTGAATTTGTGACTGCTGCAAAAACAGAACCAAGCAGTTGGCCGATGGGGGTACAGATATACATTATTTAATAGTCATTTCTGCCTGTATTTGACCTGAATCCACACGAATACAGTCGTAACCGCGGCAGCTAACAACCGGATGCCATTGAACCGGAGCGTGAAATAGGGAGCGCAGGCTCTGCGCCGCGAAGTCGGGTGCAGCGTCAAGCTGCCCGGCGGCTCGCCGGTCATTGAGCGAGCAAAGCGAGCGTTTCCGTTTACTCCCTGAAAACAGCAGATAACTCCGAATGATGTTTTCAATAATAAATAATTGATGTATGATGACAATGCAGTTTAATGTTTGAAAATGTATTTTATCATCACTAATTATGTGATTTGAATATGGGACCACATCTGCAGTCGGATTTTTGTGCGAAAAGTCCTGTCCCAGAGGAAGCTCCGGAGCGCTCCGGACCGCCTTCACTGCAGCCGTTTCCGGTGGTAAATACGGGCTTCGTACCGTATATGCCATAAACCAAAGCTCTGTGCCGTCTGCTTATGTATATTACACCCCCTGTATTGCATACATCACTCAGGTGATGCCGCAGCCGGCACGGTCTTTGGATTTTTTTGCCCTTTCTGCCTGATGAGTTTTATCAGAACGGAATCAACTGTTGACAGTCTGATAATCTGCCGCTGCGCTCTGTTTCCTATTCGGTCAACATTATTCCTGAACGCAAAAATTTTACCCCGTATTCCTGTTGAATACGGGGTTTTGTGACGTGTGAGATCCGGTATCGATTCCGGACTTTTTCTTTTGTTATGAAAGCTTCGGCGGCAGTTACAGCGTAGTTATCTTATACTAATATTCGATAGAATACTTTAATATCTTTGGCGTTAAATTCCGCATAACTTCGTTGTCAATCCTCGGAATACACAAAGTATTCCTGCGTCCGGCAAGCTGCCGGTGCCGATTTCTCTTGGGACAGAAATACGTACCAATATGTTTTTCATTACCAAAACTAAATTGACAGCGGAGGCGCTCCGCCGCCTCGTTCTGCGAAATTTTCCGCTCAAATCTAAATAAAGCTTCTTATCGAAAATTAGTATTACGCTGCTCTGACGTCCGGAACCTGTCGTCCGTCGGTACACCTGAAAGGGTGAGGAGTGACGTCCGAGGATTCAAAGAGTCAGTTTTTTCCGGAGATATATCCGTCAATAGCCTTTGCCGCGGCCTTTCCTGCGCCCATGGCAAGAATCACGGTCGCCGCTCCTGTCACGGTATCGCCGCCGGCATAAACGCCCTCACGGCTGGTAAGTCCTCCCTCACCGTCCGTTACGATACATCCCCGTTTGTTCACTTCAAGTCCGGGGGTGGTGGAGCGGATAAGCGGGTTGGGGCTGGTCCCGATGGCCATGATCATGGTGTCTATGTCAAGTGTGAATTCGCTGTCCGGCTTCGGAACGGGGCTTCTTCTGCCGCTGGCGTCAGGCTCCCCCAGATCCATTTCAATGCATTTCATTCCGCAGACCTCGCCGTTTTCGTCGCCCAGCACCTCAACGGGATTTGACAGGGTACGGAAAATGATACCCTCCTCCTGAGCATGTTCAACTTCCTCTTTACGGGCAGGCAGTTCCTCCATGCCTCTGCGGTAAACGATATATACGTTTTCGGCGCCCATGCGTTTTGCGCTGCGGGCGGCGTCCATAGCAACGTTTCCGCCTCCGACTACCGCAACGCTTCTGCTGCGGCGTATGGGGGTCTTGCTTCTGGGCTGATAGGCCTTCATGAGATTGATACGGGTAAGATACTCGTTTGCGGAATATACGCCCTTAAGGCTCTCGCCGGGTATATTCATGAACCGTGGCAGACCGGCGCCGCTTCCGATATATATTGCCTCATATCCCATCTCAAACAGCTCGTCGATGGTAAGTACCTTACCGATGACCATATTCGTGCGTATTTCAACGCCCATATCGATAAGGTTGTCTATCTCCTGCTGAACGATGGTTTTCGGCAGACGGAATTCCGGTATGCCGTAGACAAGTACGCCTCCCGCAAGGTGAAGCGCCTCAAAGACCGTCACCTGATATCCGGCTTTTGCAAGATCTCCTGCGCAGGTCAGACCGCTGGGACCGGCTCCGACTATTGCCACCTTGTGACCGTTGCTCTGTGCGGGCAGGGGCTTTTCGGTGCAGTGGGTGCGGTGATAGTCTGCAACAAAGCGTTCAAGACGGCCGATACCCACGCTCTCCCCTTTAATACCTCTGACGCACTTGCCCTCGCACTGCTTTTCCTGGGGACACACACGTCCGCAGACCGCAGGCAGAGAGCTGGAACGGGAGATTATCTCATAAGCTCCCTCCATATCCTCGTTTGCCACCCGCTCGATAAAAGCGGGGATATCTATAGAAACGGGACAGGCGGTAGTACAGGGCTTGTTTTTGCAGTTGAGACAGCGTCTTGCCTCGTTTACCGCCATTTCGTATGTATAACCAAGGGCCACCTCGTCAAAATTATTTCTTCTGACCTGAGGGTCCTGTACCGGCATCGGACATTTTTTGGGGTCCATATTTCTCTGAAAAGCCATTGTCACTGCTCCTTCTGATTCAAAAGTCCGCATGAAGCGTCACGAACATGAGCTTCAAAATCCTTATACATAGTTCCTCTGTGCATTGCCTCGTCAAAGTCCACCAGATGACCGTCAAAGTCAGGTCCGTCAACACAGGCAAACTTTGTCTCTCCCCCCACGGTAAGGCGGCAGCCGCCGCACATTCCTGTACCGTCTATCATTATGGGGTTCATGCTGACCACGGTTTTTATGTTGTGTTTTTTTGTAAGCAGGCACACAAATTTCATCATGATAAGGGGACCGATGGCGATGACCTCATCATACTGATTGCCGCTGTTTATAAGCTCCTCAAGGGCGTTTGTCACAAGACCCTTCTGTCCGTAGCTTCCGTCATCCGTCATTATACGGAGCTGGCTGCTGACGGCTCTGAACTCATCCTCAAGGATAACAAGATCCTTGGTGCGGAAGCCCGCAACGGTATGCACCTCACATCCCAGAGACGACAGTTTTTTTGCAATGGGATATGCAATTGCGCATCCCACACCGCCGCCTATCACGGCTACCTTTTTTAGTCCGTCGGTCTCGCTGGGACGGCCAAGGGGACCCACAAAATCCTGGAGGCTGTCGCCCTCGTTAAGAGTGTCAAGCTCCATGGTGGAGCCGCCAACGATCTGGTATATTATGGTAACGGTACCCTTATCCCGGTCAAAGTCCGCAATGGTCAGAGGTATTCGTTCGCTGTCTGCCTTTGCGCGGAAAATGATGAACTGTCCCGGCTCGGCCTTTCTGGCGATAAGAGGCGCTTCTATCTCCATCAGTGAGACGGTGGGGTTCAGGGATCTTTTTCTGACTATCCTATACATCTCTATACATTCCTTTCTTACACCAAAATCAGACAGAAGGAACGGCAAAGCTTGTCGTCAGGGCTGTCTGATATCAGTATTGGTAACACAACGTCCTCCCGCAAACCGGTTACATCGGGAGGTACACCTGAATCGGATACTGACTATATATTATACCACACCTCTTCCTGCGTTACAAGAAAAATCACAGCATAATCAGCGCATAATTTACTCATTATTTCTTATTTATCATTTCGACCGGATCACAGCATTATTATCATCCCGCCTGTCCTTGTAAAAACATTTACAAAAAACAGGCGGCAGAAAACTGCCGCCCGGAGAAATTTTGTATTATTTGTCATTCAGGAGTCAAGTTTGAAATAAACCTCAGATTCCCCGCCCATTGATATTGTGAGCTTTCCGTCGTTCAGGGTATATTTGCAGGTGAACTTCTGACCGGTCTGATTACTGGTAAGAGTCACTTTTCCTCCGCCCGCAGACCATTCGCCGCTTTCAATAAAGGTCTCCTTGCCTTTGTTCACATACCAGTCGCCGTACACTCCGTCAGACCTGAACTCCATGTATTTGCTGCTTGCGCTCCCGCCCTCGGGCACCCATTTGCCGATAAGCTCTTTACCGGAATTATCGGAACAGCCGGATGCAAAAATACCGCAAAATACAAGAGTCAGAACAAGTCCGATAACGCTTATTGTTTTTCTCATATAACAGCCTCATTCTCACTGCGCAATAATCCTATAATAATAGCATAACACTAAAGCAGCCCCCTTGTCAACAAAAGCACCTGCGTTCTCACCAGAATAAGGAATCTGACCAAAGCCGAAAAAAGCGTTAAAAACGCGGGGCTCCGGCTCCTCCCCCGGACAATTTTTCATGAACAATACTGGGATCATGATCATCATTTTTTCACTGTTCAACAGAGGTCAGGAAAAGGTATTTTTACCAACTCATTCCAATACATTTTTTGCCAAAATCGCAATAACGTGATAAAGATTTGTGAAAAAATTTCGGAAATGGGATAATTGTAAAAATTTGAAAAAAAATTAAATTTTCTTAAAAGAACATTTGACAAACGTAAAAATCTATAATATAATAATATCTGATGAAAAAATCTTTGGAGAACCATCCAAAATTTGGTAATTATTTACAAATAATTTAAAACTATAAATATGTTTGCAACAACTTATGCAGCCGCAATTCATGCGAAGCTGATTTTGACTGTTATTTTTTAATCAACGGGTGCAATTAGGCGGCGCCCCGGTATCGAAATTTAAGGAGTCGGAAAATAATGCAGCACGATGAGCTAATGAGTCTTAAGGAAACAGGACAGAAGGGGGATTTCCTGTTGCCTTATGTTATCAACAAAACAGTAATGCCTGACTACTACACTACCTTTCCAATGCACTGGCATGAAGAGATGGAGATCGTCTATGTTGAAGAAGGAGAGTTTATAGAGTGTGTTGACTTTGAAGATCACCACGTCAAAAAGGGTGATATCATTCTGGTCAACCCTTCGGTACTTCACTCCTTCCGGCAGTTTGAAAACAAAAGAACGGTATTCAGATCCATAATCTTCAATATGAGTCTGCTGACAGGCAGCAGCACTGACGCCTGCACCATCAAATACTTTGCTCCCTTTGCGGACAACGACTATATATCACCCGTTGTTATCTCATCTGACAATCCTCACTTCGACCGTATCCGTCAGAAGATAATCAACATGATCGCCGTATACCACGAAAGGGACGACTGCTTTGAGCTGAGACTCAAATCGGAGGTCTATGGTCTGTTCTATATCCTGTTCAAGGATATTTTCGTCAACGACCTTGAGGACAACACCATCCGTGACATCACCACCAGGAATATCAAGGTCATTATCGACTATATCAACGAAAACTACATGAACAATATCACCATCGATGACCTTGCCGACGCAGTAAATCTCAGCAAGCACTACTTCATGCGTTTCTTCAAGAAGTACATGGGTATGACCTGCATTGAGTATATCAATGACTACCGCCTTAACATTGCGTCAAACCTTCTTCTTACCACCCGTGTCCAGATCACCGAGATCGCAGCCAGCATCGGCATCACAAACCTTTCCTACTTTAACCGTATCTTCAAAAAGAAATTCCACATGACGCCCAAGGAGTACCGTCACAGTGTAGGAAACAATATCTGACAAACCGCAGACTCTCTTGCAGGGTCTGCTTTTTGCGTCTTTCAGTGCAGAACTGATTTTCCATCCCGGACCGGTTCGGGATACCGGAAGTCAGAAGTGTGGAATTAAATGTGGAATTTGGAATGTGGAAAGTGGAATTGATAACAGTCAGGAGTGTGGAGCCGCAGTCAGGACAACATGGTCTGATGTCGGAAGTCGCGGTGCATCGATAACAGCTGACACTAACACAGCGGGATGCTTGAAGTTACAGAACATAACAAGCACAGCAACAAGTCCTCCGGTACAGAGATGAATGTAGGAAGCCCGGATGCAGGATGTTGGAAATCTGAGGATATGATATACGCGCGTTATCTGCCCACCGTACACAGCGGAGTGTTGGAAGACTCAAACGCGGGACATTAAAAATCTGAGGATATGACATACGCAGTAATAACAGCCGCCACCAACACGGCGGGATGTTGTTTTGTTATGTTCCGGAGTGTCCGCAAAAATACGAAGGGAATGATAAAATGGAGAACCTTTTTATGCTGATCAGCGGAGGTGTACTTATCGTCGCAGCCGCCGCTGCGATCATTGTGGCAATAATAAAATACAAGCACTCCGACAACAAAAAATATCACCTTGACTTTGGCGGGAAAGACTTTGAGTTCAAAGGAGTCCGGAAGTTCTACCATGCCGGAAACAGCGTAAAGATATACTACACCATGGCGGCCACCGACACGGACTACACCTTTATCGTGGACGGCAAGACCGTCCCTGCCCTGTATGAAGACGGCAAAGGCTTTGTTCTGACCTTCAGAATGCCCCCCGCCGACGCAAAGGTCACCGTAATCGAGCGCAACACAATGCTGCCGGACAGACAGACGGCAGAGGATATCACTGAACGGAAAAAGCAATAATACGAAACGACCTGCCGTTCAAAAGCAAAACACGACAAGCGCGAATTGATATCCGACCCGATACAGGCTGTGCGTACTTTTTGCAAAAAAAGACTGCACATCTTGTGCAGCCGGATGGAAGTATTAAAGAATTCTCTTTTTGTCCGGGATATAGTTAGACTATTCATTAGGCAAGCTTTGATATTTTTCTTATAACGAATATTTTCGCACGAATATTTTGTTTACTTTTCCTAAACACACTGAAAAAGATAATTTTATAAATATTCAACGGGATTTGAGCCTGATAAATAATCAAGCATAATTTTCTCGTCATTTTCGATCTCTTTATAACAGGGTATTTTAATGAATAAATAAAAAAATAATGAATAATGAATAATACTGAAACGCCCCCGAGCGATTCACTATAAACTATTCACCATTCACTGAGCCCCGACACTTTAGTGGCGGGTGCTTCCGGAGACGGAGGGATTCGACCAAAGGCTGCGCCTTTGATGCCTCGCGCTGGGGAGCTCGGCGCTCTTCGCTAAAAACAGTCCACCGGACTGTTTTCTTAACGCTCAGACCCTCCCGGGTTCGAATCCCTTGTACCCTTAAACAAAAAAATCCCGCTGCAGCAT
>JBGUWL010000099.1:0-9369 GCA_045221075.1 Acutalibacteraceae bacterium | reverse complement strand
GTAGGCTCTTATGCGGCACTGTTCCATGGTCTCTTCGTTGATCCCGCCCTCCGAACGGCGGGTGTTTGTTATCTCAAGACCTTCATCGGTCAGACTGCCCATTCGGTCGATCTTTCCAACGGAGACATTTCCGTCAGCCCCCAGAGTCGTTGAACATCCGGTTACGAATATCCTGCCCTCGGGAGCCATGCCCCGAATGCAGTCCCCGAACCGGAGTATGCCCGATGCGGTGTCAATGACAAAGTGGGGGTCGTCTGCTTTGGAAGTGGAAAAATCATGTACCTTCCGCCACTCCATCAGCTTTCCGCCGCTTGCCGGGATCTCGGTCATGATGCGGAAGCTGTCGTATTCCAGCCGGTCCGTTTCAAGATCGAACTCCTGGAAGGGAAGTCCCGTTCCGAAGCCTATCTCCCCCGCGCAGGGAGAGGAGGAATCGATATTTACAACACGTACTCCTTCGGAGCCCGACGCGCCCGGCACCTTCAGCTTTATCTGACCGGATTCCGGGTCAATAACCTTTTCGTAGTTTCCGGCAGGAGTGAAGTATCCCTGCTTGTCCCTGAGGAACACGCTAGTGCTTCCGTTTAGGGCAAGATCGGATTCCAGAATGTTTTCCTCCTCAGGGGGCAGATCGGTGGTCTCGGCGCCGGTCTCACGCTGTACCACGGGCAGCAGGCGGAACTCGATGCGGTTTATCAGGGGAGGAAGATCATACTCTCCTCCGGTGGGACGGAATCGGATGAAGTACGCCTCTTTCCCACTGACGGTGGTCTTTTTGTGTTCATGCTTCGGACTCAGCTTTATCATTCCGGAGAACAGAAACCCTAAGGTCCCGTCCTCCCATTCAAGGGTTTTCCAGCCTGTTGCGGAGCTGTATTCGGCTTTCATATCAACAAGGGGGATAAAGCTGCCGGGGTCCGTGATAGGGTTGCGCCGTACAGAGCCCTGATCGGTCACTCCCACATAAAGGTGGTGCAGCTCCTTTGCGGCAAGGGGCTTGTCAAAGCCTATATAGAATTCTCCGCTGCAGTCCGCAGGGAATGGAGCTATCCTGAGACTGCCGCCGAAGGAAAGCTCTCTGCGGTTGACGATGCGCTTTTCGGAACCGCTTTTGCAGATACAGCAGCTTATGTCCGCAGAAGAAACGTATGTGCGTTCCGGCGCCTCAAAGCAGATGCTTCCGGCATACAGGCGGGTGCCACGGGCAGCAACAAGGTCTTCGTCAAAACGGACGGTCACCTCGGCTGTTGACGGCTGTTTTGTACGCCGCCGGATGCCCAGGAGCTTGAGGAATTTCTGATAGTTTTCGGGACCGATCTTGTTGAGGTAATATTGCTGTATCTCCTTCAGCCATGCCATCATTTCAAGCATGGTCACCCCCGGATCGTGATAGTTGAAGTCGGTCCATTCCGGATAATGGCTAACAATACTGTTTTTGGCGTTTTCAAGTATATCGTCAAAGCTTTCGTTGTCAAGGTCGATATCAGGCAGCATAGTTTCACTTCCTTGTTCATTCAGGCCTGAATGATACTTATGTCTGTTTCTCCGCACACCGGAAGGGCATAGGGCAGACGTTTTAATCTGTCAGAATCTATTTCGGTCAGCCCTCCCGGACCGGAAAGACAGGTGGTAATATGGATGTTTTTTATGTATGTTATCTGTTCCAGACGGAGCAGTGCGCTGCGGATCTGGTGCTCGTTGGGAAGTCTTCCGGGCAGCCACTCGTCAGAACCGTCATTTCCGTTGTATGAGTCGATGCACTTGCGGATACACTCCGTTACTCTGCGCTTAAGGTTGAATATCCCGTCGATGCTTGCAGCGGCAAGCTCGGTCTTTATGTTCATTACAACAAAGGTGGGTTCCGTGATATACAGCGAATCAGCTGCCGCAACGCTGCCCACTATCCTTGGCAGCAGGTATTCCCTGAGGCGGCTGCGCACATGGCTGAAACGTGAGCCGGAGGCTTTCAGTACCACAAGGGTAACTGCTCCGTTTTCGTTTTCGCCTGCCATGTTCATGCCGCTGTATACTCTAACTCCCCGTATGCTCCTTGATGCGCAGAGAGCAAGCTCCTTAAGGTCATGTGCAGTTACGACCTTGCCCTGTGTCCTGAACATGACGGCGTTTCTTTCAAGGGCCTTGTATACGTTCTCGGTGTCGCAGCCTCCGTAAAAATTCTTGGGGTTGGTGACCGAGGAAATAAGACCGATAGAGCGTTCCATGGTGCTTATTGTTCCCTTGGGAGCGTTTGAACGTTCTCCGCCGCCTGTGGTATATATGACGTGGATATTGTCCGTTTCGGAGGCGGAGGGTATCCGTCCCTTGCGTCCGTTGCCGAAGGTGACGGTCCCGGCGCTTCTGTCGGCAATATAGCAGCGCGAAGAACTGTCCTCGTCAATAAAGGTGCTTACTTCCTTCCATCTGACCCAGACCTCGGTAACTATGCCCGTGTCATCGGTGGTTCTGATTATCCGGCCTTCTTTTGCAAGCCGTTCGGTCTCTGCTTCTGTTATGGTATGGAGCTCGTTGACATACAGGTCGATGTCAAGTACATTTTCCGATGAAAGTCCGAAGGATGCGTTTTCGGTATATACGTTCATGGCGAAGAACTCTTCCCGGTGACTGTCAACGTTTCTTGCTCTTACGGAATTTTCGCTTATTCCTCTGATGACCGGGAAAGCTGCCGTACCGTTGCGGAAACGGTTTTCGGTATCCACCAGTCTTATCCAGTACAGCTCTTCGCCAAAGAGCTTCTTTTTTATGAATCCATGGTTATCAAGATATATTATCATACCAACGGTGGTAAGTCCGTTGGTCTCGTCCGCAATATTCATAGACTTCCATCCGCCGGAGGTAAGGTACTGCCAGCTGATGCGGTTGGGCAGGGCAAGGGGATCTTCGTCAATGTCCCAGAGACTACGCAGGGGAGAGCGTTCAGGTGGTGAAGAATAACCCAGATACACCGTCCTCCGGCTGTCGCCCACAGTGCGGAAGGGAACAAAGCTGTCCTCGCTGCGGGGGTCATATTCGTTCTGTTCAAGGCAGTTGATAGCCTTCATGGCGTCAAGCCTGCAGCCTGATTTTTCGTAATGATAATCGAAGGAAAGGTTCCGTATAAAGGGTGACATATAAAAGCCCTTCAGTTTGTAAAGATTCTCGGCTTTCAGCACCCTTGCGCGGATATAGCAGTCCTCCTGTGCGCCCACAAATACCTTGGTCATATCTTCGGGGCATACAAATGTAATGCTCCGGAATGTGTTTGTGACGCCGTCTCTGAAGTTGAAAAGGTCGCTGTATGAGCTGTCGGGAAAGAGTCTGCTCCAGCCGTAGCCGTTGTAGTACTCCCAGATCACCTCGCTGATAGACAGCAGATATGAGGTGCGTTCCTTGAAGTCGCTCTTTTTTGCTATCCACTTCCATTTTATCTCATCGTCGGGAAGCTGGTTCTCCAGAGGTATCTTGAGAAAGCTCACGTCAAAATTCATGGTCACGGATGCGCCTCTCTTGTCAAGCACCTCGCCGCATCCGAAGTATATCTCATCAAAAAGTCTGAATCGCTCTCCGAAGGGGAAGAACCCGTTCCGGTCAAGCTCGGTATCGCCGTCGGTGATGCTGTCGGGCAGTACCTCCGTTGCCCTGGGGCTTGCCTGGGCATATACAAAATCAAAGTTCTGCAGTCCCGTCATGTCCTTTGCGGTAAAGCGGAGCTGGTATCCGTCTTCGTCGGGGATAATAGGTCCGGTGTTGCCGTTCTTTTCAAGTATCAGCCTTCCTCCGGATTCACGGACGCTGTCAAAGGGTACAAAGCCCTTGTCCTTTGTGTAGTATTCCGCTGAAACGTATCTGCTGTCGGCGAATGTGCGTATATCTTTTTCTCTCAGCGGTACGCTGCCTCTGTGAAAGAAGCTGAGGCTGAGCTGTGATTTGCTGTGAAGGTTAAAGGCATGGGGGTGAGAAACATAGAGAACATGGCTCTGAAGATTCGGTTCGGGCAGACTGAAAAGAGGGGTGTCCGAATGAAGTATATCTCCATATTCTCCGATATGGTCGCTGTCGTCATCAACGCAGAAGCTCTTTGTTATCGTGGCTGAGGTCACAAGTACATCGTCAAGGGTCTCAAAGTGTACCGGTTCGTCATCTCCGCCGTAGCAGGATACTGCGGTGCCGGCGGGTACCTCTGCGTCTGCGGCGTCATCGGAGGAAAGACCGAAGCTGACAAATCCCTCAGACGGAGATCCGGGCAGGAGAGAAGCATTCAGCATATTGTAGAAGGCCACTTTGTTTTTGAGGGGCAGACCGTTGATTTTTTTTACGGTGCCCTCAAGCATTTCTGCATAAACAAGGCCGAGAGCGGCGGCAATGTCCGGTTCCTCCGGCTCAAGGTGCCACTCGGGAGTATAGCTTTTTGCCCTTTCTTTCATGGCGTTTATCATGTCCTGTCTGGTGCGGGGGTCTATCTTCACCATGGTCGATCAGTTCCTTTCCTTGGTCGTTTCTTATGAAAAGACCTTTGCACTCTCACGGTATCCCTCACTGATATAGAAGGGATAAACAAGGTTGAAGGGATTGTTGGTTGAGCGCACCACATAGTTTACCTCAATAAGCAGCACTCCGTCATCATCGGGAGACTGCACTATCTCTGCTTCGATGTCTTTGATCCGGGGTTCCCACATTATCAGCGAGTTTTCCACCTCACGCTTCATAAGCATGAGTGAGGTATAGTCTGTGGTGCCGAAAACAAAGGAATTAATATTGCATCCGAAGTGGGGGAGCATAGGGCGTTCGCCGGGCTGTGTGCCCAGAATGATCCGGATGGATTCACGGACATCCTCTTCGTCCGAGCTGGTCTTTGCTTTTCCTGTAAGGGGATCGACACTCACGGGAAATTTGAATCCCGTTCCGAGAAAGCTTCTGCTGTCAAAGCGTGACATGGTATTCACCTCTTTAATTTATCTTTACTATTGCACCCTTTACCTGGGTGGAGCCGCTGGAGGAGACCTGGAGAGAGCTTGCTCCGTTCAGCTTTACTGCGGTCCCGTCAAGCTTCATGTTCTGTCCTTTTGCCGTAAGGTCCTTGTCGGCCTTAAGCTCTATGGTAGTACTCTTAAGGCTCAGCTTCTTGCCGCTGCCGTCTGCAGTAAGGGCAGGATTTCCGCCGGCCTTGAGGATTATCTTTTTGTCTGCCGTAATGGTCACGACACCCTTTGCAGAGTCTATCACAACGCTGTTCTTGTTGTCCTTGTCGGCCATTGTAAGGGTGTTTTTCTCTTCGTCCAGAGAGATGAGCTTGCCCTTTTTTGTCTTTATGATTATCTTTTGTTTATCCTGGGTATCGTCGATTATTATCTGGTTCTCGCCCTTTGTGACGATCTCTTTTTTAGTATTCTTGTCGGTCACGGCGTCCTTGGGAAATTTGTTTTTGTCGCTCCAGAGACAGCCCAGAACAACTGGGCGGTTCCTGTCGCCCATATTGAACGCCACCACTACTTCTGCGCCTACCTCGGGCAGGGTAAAGGTGCCGTGTCCGGAGCCGGCGTAGGGACTCATAACAGGTATCCATCCGGTGACGTTTTTTCCGTTTTCGCCCAGAAACAGCTCCACACGAACCATTCCGGGGTGATCCTTGTTGTAGTTTTCTTTTACCGTGCCGGTCACGATACCGCTCATTATGCGGCTGTTTCTGCTGTCGGGCATCATCATTTCATCAAACAGTCCCATTTATATCCATCCCTTTGCCTCGAAATTAGTAGAAAAGCCGTTTTCGTTAATGGTATGCCTTACCTCTGTAAGGTAGTATTTTTTGTCGGTCATTGGGTCAAGATCCTTTATCTGCAGGTACCTTCCGGGAACTATTTCCGGAAGCCCTATCATTTCTCCCTGAGCGTAGCAGGCGGCCTCGACCTCCGCGCGGGCAATGGCCTCTGCGCGCTGCTTTGCCTTTGATTCCGTGTCGGCGTCGGCGTCAAAGTAGAACTGAGACGGGGTAGGGGTGAGCACGGAAGAGCATTTTTCGGGAGTTTTTGCTTTGACCTTGGAGTTTATGTTCTTGCATTTTATCGGGTCATAGCCCGTTACGTTGATCTCGGTGTCAAGATAGTCCGCCATCATGCTGAAACGGAGAAGCTCCTTTCCCAGCTCGACCTTCATTATGGGGGTCTTGTTCTTTGCGGGAGTGCGGAAATATGCTTTGTCCAGGAAGACAAAGAATTCTCTGTTTACCTTTGCTCCTTCGATAAGCTCACGCTTGACGAACTCATAGTCGTTTGTGCTCTGGGATATGGGGGAGGTCAGATTGTCCGAGGTCGCGTCACATACCACCGAACATAGCTTTGAATAGTTTTTCATCACCTTTTTGAAGACATCCGAATAATTCTTGTCTTCATAAAGCTGACGCCGCACACCGCTTGTTATCATTAGCCTGCGGACATCCATCAGCTTTACCGACAAAAGAGGCTGTTCTCCGAATTCCGCTCCGAATCCGGCAACATAGCCCTTGAATACCGGAGTTGTTGCCGAAAGATATCCGATCTCGATCTCCATTACCGTTCCGAGCTTGAAGGCGTTTTTGGCCTTGCTGTTGAAGCTGTGGCTCTCATCGTCATACAGTCCGCCCAGCTTGATGACAGCCATCCCGGCGGACTCCACCGAAAGCACCACCTCAAGCTCCATCACGCTCAGGTCAAGGGAAGAAACAAGGTCCGAACCGGAGGATTTTATCTTTATTGCCGGCACCATATAGTTGCCGTATTTGTTTTCCAGCTTTGCGCTGTCTGTGGTTGCCGTCATCAGGTCGGCCATTGTGTTTCACCGCCTTATGTCAGTGTTTTCAGTCGTTTATGGAGGGTACCTTGAGTACCTTTCCCACGGGGATGTCAAGGGGGTTCAGAATGTCGTTTGCGTCAGCGATTCTTCTCCACTCTCTTACGTCGCCGTATTCCTTTTCCGCAAGGCTCCAGATATTGCTGTCCTCGGTCATGGTCCTTGCCTTTGTTCTGTCAGGGGACATGAGGGGACTTTTGCGTTCACTGGCGGCTCCGTTGGAACCTCTAATAACAAGATCGACCGTGGCGCGAAGGGGCTTGCCTGATTTGTCAAACATCGTATAGGTGACTCCCACGCTCTGGGCATAGCCGGCAAACTGCAGACTGCCCCACACAAACACACATCCCGGCGGCTTGTGCTTGTCGCCGTCGATCTTTGTGAGTGCGGCGATCTTGTTGATGGTCTTGGTCATGTCGTCGTCTTCATCGTCCGAAAGCAGACTTGCGGCGCCGGATATAAGGCTTTTTGCTGACGTGAACTCTGCCTTGTTGAAAATGAGCTTTACCCGCAGGGTGGAAAAGTCGCTTCCAAGAAAGGTGTAGACCGGCTCCGCGTTCTTTTTTCTTCTCTTCTGGGAATAATTTGTGTTGTCTACTATCTGGTATTCCGAGGGATTGAACTGTACGGGTATCTGCTCGGTCTTTTCTCCGTCAATTATAAGTACGGCCTTTGAGCCGATAAGGGAACCGGCAGCCTTTACAGCGGCCTTTGTAAGAGTTGATGTTATACCCATGCTTACCCTCCTAACGATTCTGATATCTTGAACGCTCAAGCCTCAGCTGATTTTTCAGACGGCTCATGACCTCATCCGAAAGCGCTCGGATGTCCTTGCTTTTGAGCGTTGTGTTTTCAAGCTCTTCCTGTTTCTTCTTTATCTGTTCAAGCACTCCTGCCTGTTCTGCGGTCTTTTCTGCGGTTTTGCTTATCTGTGACGACAGTTCTTTAAGGCGGTTTGTAACTGCCGATTCTCCACCCTGTATGCTTATGGAGGCCGTCAGACCGGACGGGTCCGCTCCATCTATAAGGTTGCCGTAACGGCTGACCAGCGATTCGGAGGACCTTGGGGTCGTCGGTACGGGATTTGCAGGTCGGGAAGACGATGCTTCATTACTATTACGTCCGTTTGTCTTGAGCAGTGACAGACCTGCTGCAGTCTCGCTGTATACAACAGGAGAGTATCCGCCGCTGTCGCTCTGTGCCGTGTCTGTATGCGCCGGCATAGTCGAAAGGGGAGACCGGTTTGTTCCGGTAGCGTTCCGGAGACGTAAGGGCCGGGTAATGACCATCGGGTTTCTTCCTGTTATCCTGCCTAAAACGCCGGAAGCACCGGAAACGCCGTAAGTTCCGTAAGAGTTATTTCTCCCACCGGCTGCCTGAATAAGGCTGCCGTATCCGTCGGCGTATATATTCCTTGTGCCGGCGCTGTTCCGGATAAGGAAATCATCTGTGCTGTAATTATCTCTCGCACCTGTATTCTGCGGCGCGGCATTGCTCAGACCGGTATAGCGTGACACCGGTCCGCCAGCGGTACCTTTAACAGCAAAATGCGTCATGCCGGAAAGAGCATATCCCGAATACCCGTATGCTTCCGGCGTTCTTTCAGTGGCGTCAGGGACTTGAGTTTCCTGTGAGCCGCTCTTTCGTCTGCCCGCCGATGGTGAAGGCACTTGAAGCTGACCGGATGCAGACATCCTGTCAACGGAGGACATTCCGGAAGGACGATCGGACCTTTCGCTTTTGGCAGGACCTCCCGACTGCTTCAGGAACAGAAGCAGCTCTGATTCGGCGGGGGAGGGGTCATAGAAGCTGCCGACAGGTGCTTTTGCTGAGGAAAGGATCAGGTTTATGAGTCTCTCCTCATACACCTGTATCGCTGAAACGGAGTTTCTTACTTCCGTGTCCTGTTTCCGAAGCTGTTCAGTGGTATTACGAAGCAGATCGGTTTTCTCTTCCAGGGATATCTGTGACAGATACTCTTTTGTAAGAGCGGTATGCTCCGTTCCGTTTCTCAGCACCTGCACTGCGGCACTGTTCAGAACCGCCGATACATCGCTGTCGGTCTGTTCAGGGTGATTCAGGATCCCTATCGCACGAAGCAGAGGGCTATGCGCTCCGCCGTTCTGCAAATGACTGACGGTGTCTCTGATAAGCGCTCTTCTGCGTGATACACGGCCAGAGTTATTCGCGGCAATCTGCGAGAAATGCTCTGCTCCCTTTGATAAGACCGTGTTCATCATGAGGTGCAGTGCCTTGCTTTCTGCTGCGTGGGGCAGACTGTCGGACTGTTTTGATTCAGATTGTCCTGAATCCTGTCCGGCAGTGTCGGAACTCTCGGTATGTAAAACAAGTGTGTCCCCGGTTGGATAGACAGTGCTGTCGGAACTGACATTCAGTACGTTCCCGGACTGTGTTGTCTGAGATTTTCCCTCATCCTGTCCGGCGGGTTCTGAACTCTCGGTGTGTAAAACAAGCGTATCTCCGGCGGGATAGACCGTGCTGTCCGAATTGACATTCAGTACATTCCCGGGCTGTGTTGCCTGAGGACGT
>JBGUWL010000098.1:0-1792 GCA_045221075.1 Acutalibacteraceae bacterium | reverse complement strand
TCTGTAAGCGCTGCTTCCGCGATCTCGGCCATACCGGCGGAAATCGCCTCCGCGTCCAGATCCTTTTTGGCAACTGTAAGCACATCCGGATACCTGCTTACGCTCTGAGCAGTCAGATCATTGGGCAGGCCGCTGATCTCCGCGATCTGCCGGATGGCTTCCACATAGCCCTTCAACAGCGGTTCATTCACCTTTACGACCATTTCATCCGCCATGCTGGAGTCTACACTCACGAAGACGTCCACTTTCCCGCGGCTGATATGAGACTGCACCTTGGATTTGATCAGCTCCTCAGCAAACAGGAAGCTGCGCGGCAGTCGAACGGAGGTGTCCAGATAACGATTGTTCACGCTTTTCAGTTCAATGCTGATCTCCAAGTCGTCCACAATGCCCTTGGCACTGCCATAACCGGTCATACTCTTAACCATAATGCGAACTGTCCCCTTATCTGATGATGTCAAAGGTGATCTGGTTTTTATCTTTTCTCAGCCGCTGGCTTAAGACCATGATCGCAGCCCCCAAGGCAAGGCCGAGGAAACTGACGGCGATGCAGATCCCCTCTCGCGCGCCGGAGACATAAGCGAGTGCGTAAGCCGCGATGAACAATACAAGAGGCATGATATAGACCAGGAGTGCAGCTCCATAGATTTTGGAGGATTTGCTCTCAATGACCACCTTTTGTCCGATGCGGGCGCCGATCGTATTGCGGGCAAGGGTTTTTAACTCACTTTGGAAGATGCAGCTTTCACAGCTGCCGCAGTTGCCGCCGCAGGCTGTGGTCCTGGCAACGGCCACCTCCGCCATATCGTTGGGCAGCACTTTTGTTACGATTGCGTCTTGGGTCATGATTACGCCTTTCTGATCTCTACAGAGATCGTGTTTTCGCCGATGGCACCCACGTCGGTAACGCCATCCACATAAATCTTCACGGTGGGCATATACGCCCCGGTGGAATCCTTGAAATCGGACAGGTCGGCAACCGCACGGATACTCTCGCCCTTTACCTGCTCCAAGGCCTCTGCCGTGCCGCGCAGGGTCACTTCAATGCTTTCAGACAGGATATCCACATCGGAGCCCTCCGCCGCATTGATATAAGAAATATTTTTAACGTCATAGGTTTTGGTCTCAAGCCCCACGATCTCAATGGTCACGGTAGCCTCTTTGGTACCGGTCACGTTGGTCAGATCATTGTTGATCGGAATCGTGTAGACTTCAGTCTTGGATACGGTAAAGTCTGTCAGGTCTACTGTATCCAGAATGATTCGGTTGAGCCCGCCCAATATGGCAGAGTCGCCGGCAAGCGTAATGGATGCCGGTTCGATGCTGATCTTTGTGTTGGCCTGCGTGGCGCCGGCGCCCTCGATCACATCGATGCCCAAGGTGATCTCCTTGCTTTCGAGGATGGGCAGCGAAGCCGTCACGGTATCCGTTGAAACGGTCAGGTTTTCTGTAGAAACAGCCTGTCCGTCTTCATTCATCAAAGTAAAGCCCGTCTCGACCGAATAGGTGCTGTTCGCCGTTACATCCTTGCCGAAGGTGACCCATGCGTAAGACACATCTTTGATGTAAACTTCCGGGCCGGTAATTGTAATTGTGGCGGGTTCAAATACAGGTGTTTCCGCCATAAACCCTTCCGAGAGCTCTCCTTCATAGCCGCCCCGCACCGGGATCGATGTGCTTGCGATCTTGGAGACGACGAAATTGATGCTCTCCGGCCGCAAAGTCACTTCGGTGATATTTCGGGTGTCCGTCCCGGAAGGATAAACGATCTCATACTTCATGGACATTTCCC
>JBGUWL010000097.1:0-16349 GCA_045221075.1 Acutalibacteraceae bacterium | reverse complement strand
GTGTTCCATAACTCCGCCCACGCGGCGGCCCGCTTCGGCCTGACCGACGCCGGCAACATCTACGGCAGGCTCACCAACTCCACACAGGAGGTGCTGGAAAAGCGCATCGCCGCGCTGGAAGGCGGCGTGGGCGCGCTGGCTCTCGCCTCCGGCGCCGCGGCCGTGACCTACACGATCGAGGCCCTCGCCCAGGCGGGCGATCACATTGTCGCGCAGAAGACCATTTATGGCGGCAGCTACAATTTGCTGGCCCACACGCTGCCCCTCTACGGCATCGAAACCACTTTTGTCAATGCACACGATCTGGACGAGGTCACCGCCGCCATTCGGCCCAACACCAAAGCCATCTATCTGGAGACGCTCGGAAACCCCAACTCCGACATTCCCGACATCGACGCCGTCGCCGCGATCGCGCATGCCCATCAGATCCCGCTGGTGATCGACAATACCTTCGGTACGCCCTATCTGATCCGCCCCATTGAACACGGCGCGGACATTGTGGTGCACTCCGCCACCAAGTTCCTCGGCGGCCACGGCACGACCCTCGGCGGCATCGTGGTGGACTCCGGTAAGTTTGACTGGAAAGCGGCTGGCAAGTACGCCCCCATTGCGGACCCGAACCCCAGCTACCACGGCATCTCCTTTGTGGATGCGGCCGGCCCTGCCGCCTTTGTCACCTACCTGCGTGCCATTCTCCTGCGCGATACCGGCGCGGCTATCTCGCCGTTCAATGCCTTCCTGCTCCTGCAGGGAGTGGAGACTTTGTCCCTGCGCCTTGACCGTCATGCCGAGAACACGAAGAAGGTGGTGGAATTTCTGGCCAATCACCCGCAGGTGGAGAAGGTCAACCATCCCTCTCTGCCCGATCATCCGGATCATGCGTTGTTCGAGAAATACTTCCCCAACGGCGGTGCCTCCATCTTCACGTTCGATATCAAGGGAGGCGTAAAAGAAGCGCACGCATTTATCGACGCGCTGGAGATTTTCTCACTGCTGGCGAATGTAGCCGATGTAAAGTCTCTGGTCATCCATCCGGCGAGCACGACCCATTCCCAGCTCAGCACCAAGGAGCTGGAGGAACAGGATATCCACGGCAACACCATCCGTCTGTCCATCGGAACCGAACACATCGACGATATCATCGCCGATCTGGAAAAAGGCTTTGCCGCAGTAGAGACAGTCTAAAAGTCTAAAATCATAAGGAATCCCTCTCTTTAACGATCGCCCCGGCGTCCGTCTTCCGACACCGGGGCGATCCAATCACGAGCAAGGAGAAATCAGCATGGCACAATATCAATATATTGAATCCGCCCTGATCCACGGCGGCATTTACGGAGATAAGACCACCGGCGCGGTCAACGTGCCCATTTATCAGACATCTACTTATGAGCAGCAGGGGCTCGGCCAGAATACAGGCTGGGAATATTCCCGTACCGGCAATCCAACACGCGCCGCGCTGGAAGCGCTGATCGCGGAGCTGGAAGGAGGAACAGCGGGCTTTGCCTTTGCCTCCGGCCTTGCGGCGATCACAACGGTGCTGAGTCTGTTTCATACGGGGGATAGGATTTTGATCTCCAGCAACGTCTACGGCGGTACTTTTCGCCTGCTCGATCAGGTGTTCCAACATTTCGGGATCGGTTACGCCATCGCGGATACCACAAATTTGACCGCATTCGAGGCAGCCATTACGCCGGATGTCCGAGCAGTTTTGGTGGAAAGTCCGGCAAACCCGTTGCTGACTGTCACGGATCTGGCCACAGTTTCGGAAATCGCTCACAGACACGGGCTCCTCTCCATCGTGGACAACACCTTCATGACACCCTATCTGCAGCGACCGCTGGAACTGGGCGCCGACATCGTGGTGCACAGCGCAACCAAGTATCTCGGCGGACACAGCGATCTGATCGCGGGGCTTTTGGTGGTCAAAGACGCAGCTCTGGCCCAGCGGTTTTCCTTTTTGCAAAACGCGGCGGGCGCCGTGCTGGGGCCCTTCGATTCCTTTCTGCTGATACGCGGAATCAAGACACTGAGCGTGCGAATGGACAGACATGTGGAAAACGCGGAGAAGACCGCCGCTTTCCTGCAGAGCCATTCAGCAGTCAAGCATGTCTATTATCCCGGGCTGTCTGAGGCAAAAGGCTATGAAGTCAACCGCAGACAGGCAAAAAACGGCGGTGCCATGATCTCCTTCGAACTGGATGAAAAGCACGACATCCGAAAGTTTTTCTCTTCCCTGAAGCTGATCGCCCTGGCGGAGAGCCTTGGCGGCGTGGAAAGTCTGGTGTGTCATCCGGCGACCATGACCCACGCCTCCGTCCCCAAAGATATCCGGGAGGCCGTGGGAATCACGGATGGCTTGATCCGGCTCTCCATCGGGATCGAGAATATTGACGACCTGCTCACCGATCTGGAGCGGGCCATCGCGGAAAGTGAGGTCAGATAACATGGCTGTATATGAATCCATGCAGGCGCTCATCGGCAACACGCCCCTTGTACGCCTGACGCAGTTGGGACTGCCCGCGGACGTGCGGCTCTACGCCAAGCTCGAGACTTATAATCCGGCGGGCAGCGTCAAGGATCGCGTGGGTAAATATATGATAGACGCGGCGGAGCGAGATGGCTTGCTCAAGCCGGGCGGAACCATCATTGAGGCCACGGCAGGCAACACCGGGCTTGGGATCGCCTTTGCAGCTCTGGGCAGGGGTTACCGGGTAATTTTTGTTGTGCCCAGAAAATTCTCACAGGAAAAGCAGACGCTGATGCGCGCACTCGGCGCGGAGATACTCAATACGCCGCGTGAGGACGGAATGCTCGGCGCCGCGGCCAAGGCCGAGGAGCTGCGCGCCTCTATTCCGGGCTCTGTCATGCTGGGGCAGTTCAGAAATCCGGCAAATCCGCTTTCTCACTATGAGACCACCGGCCCGGAAATCTACCGGGACCTGGAAGGGAAGATCGACTGCTTTGTGGCGGGCGCGGGCAGCGGCGGCACTTATACCGGCGTGGTGAAATATCTGAAAGAGCAAAACCCCAACATATGGGGTGTGCTGGCCGACCCGTTGGGATCCACCATCGGCGGCGGGGAGCACGCAGATTATGACATTGAGGGCATCGGGAATGATTTTATCCCCGAGACCATGGACATTTCTCTGGTGGATCAGGTGATCAAGGTCAGTGACGCAGAGGCCTTTGCAGAAGTGAAGGAACTTGCTGCGAAGGAAGGCCTGATTGTAGGCACCTCATCCGGCGCTGCCGTGGCTGCGGCCAGGAAGCTGATAGAGGACGGTGCGCGCGGCAACATCGTCACACTGCTGCCGGACCGGGGCGAGCGCTATTTCAGCAAGCATCTATATGATTGAAGGGGTGCAGAGCATGAACTTTTATGTGGAGCAGGCCGTACTGGACGCGGGTGTGAAGATCCTGTTTGCCGCGGTATACGGTATCGACAATCATGGTGAAGACCCGGAATGGGCGGCCTATCGGGATAAACGGCTGGAGGAGCTGTACCTGGCATATGAAACGCTGGAAGTACACGAAGACCCAATTCTGGAAGGCTTCAACATTCTCCACGATCGCACCGGCGTCAAACGTCGAAAAAACATCCCCGCCAGCGAGAATCTTATCAAACTCTTGAAAAAGAATCGCGGCATGTTCTACATCAACCAGGCCGTGGATATCTATAATCTCATCTCGCTTGAGAGCAAGCTGGCTTTGGGCGCACACAATATTGACCGGGCGGAAGGTAACATCACCTTGCGCTTTACCGATGGCAGCGAGCGCTTTGTCCCCATCGGCCAGAGTGAGCCGATCCCCATTGCGGCGCATGAGTACAGTTACTGCGATGATGCTCATGAAGTGCTTTGTCGATTGGAGATTCGCCAGGTAGAGAAGACCAAGGTGGACGAGAAAGCACAGAATATCTTTTATATTGTGCAGGGAAATGATGCCACGCCCGATGAACTGCTGCGAGAAACGGCACAGCGGATCATAGAGCTGACCACCCATTATTGCGGGGGACAGGGCAAAATCATCGTTCCCTCCGTCATATGAAAAAGCCGCGGAAGCAAAACTCGCTTCCGCGGCTTTATAATCAGGGGATATTGTCAAAATTGTCCGGATCCTTGTGGATGAGATCCTGCACCGTAAATTTGCTGAGGTAGGAGCTGACGACTTCGTTCAGTCCTTTCCAAAGAGGCAATGTGCGGCAGTCTGCAGCACGGGGACAGGGCTTGCTTCCGTCTGCAAGACAAGCCACCGGAGCCAAATCTCCTTCCAACGTGCAGAGAACGTCCATTACTTTGATTTGCTCAGCCGGATGACCGAGCCTATATCCGCCGCCTTTTCCCCGGAGCCCCTCCAGGATTCCGGCGCGGACAAGCTCTTTAACAATTATTTCCAGATATTTTTCCGATATTTCCTGGCGTTCGGCGACTTCCTTCAGCGTAATATATCTGTCGCCTTGATTCTCTGCCAGATCGACAAGAACACGCAGGGCATAACGGCCGCGAGTTGAAATCATATCCTCACTTCCTTACCATTAACCTATTATACCTCAAGGTTTATGCTATTTCAAGTGAAGAACAATTACTACAAACCAGAAGATCAAAAACAAAAGAATTTATTCAGGCAACGAGATAAAACTTGCGCATATCCAGGCTCAATAATTGAAAAACCATGCTCACCATCTATATAGTGCTGCTTCTGTTAAGGTATCGTTTAGCCAAAAGATCCTTGAGAAGTACAATGAGACTGTTATCACAAAGAATAATTGCAAAGGGGTACAAACATGAATAACGAGAGGCCAGGACTGTTTTTTTCCCCTGAATACTATTTCTGACCCGGTACAGAATACATATCCTTGCGAATCTTAAAAGAATAGCGTACAGACAAAATCAAAAAAAGGAAGCCCGTTGGACGAATCCGCAAGGCTTCCTGGAGGACTCACAAGTGGTCAGGGGTGTTATTTTGTACTAGATACTGTTGCTTGTTCAAGTTCTCAAGATATGCTATGATAGGCGAACACCACAAAAGACGCGCAGAGAGCAAAGTAGAATAAAACGTATAATTTTGGCCTTTCTTGAATTTTGTATCATACATTTCCATATTTGCATATAGAACAAAAGCGGCAGGAATGGAATACCCCTGCCGCTGTTGCTTAATTTGCACGTTGCTTATGGAGAAGACTCTCCCAAATGTAGTCGTCGAGGCCCTTGTAGCGCGGGTCCCAGAGATAGGTGCTGTATGTGAGATCCAGCTTATCCAGCAGAGCGTACAGTGCCGCGTATCCGGTCTGCACATGATAGTTCGATGTGTAGTCCATATCGAAGGCGGTCTTGATGCTCTCCAAACCGTGATTGCGCTGCAAATCCGTAAGCGCCTCCGAGAGCTGGCTGAGTCCGTTTACGCCGGGGACAGCCAGGACGGAGAACCCGGTGAGCGCATGGATCACATCTGCTTTCATGGGACCTTCCGTGAGGATCAGCGTATCCGTGGCAGGCCCGGCCAGATGCGTCCAGCATTCTGCACCGCAGCCGTCTTTCTCTCCCATGCTGGAAACCCAGCGGAACTTACGTTTCACGGAGTTGTCCTTTCTGAGCTGGAGACCCTGGATCTGCCCGCAGACGTTGCGCACGGGGATCAGGATCCCGCGGGGGAGACCCGTAAGAGCCCAATTCCCGTCTTCTGTGCGAAAGAAACCCGGAACCCCGGCAAGGTAGCAGTCCTGGTCCTGGAGCTGTTTGGCGATCGCCGTATGCCCCATGACAGGCGTTGTCCTGTACCGAAGCCGCGTAATCTCTTCCTCGGACAGACCGCGGGACAAGAGATTCTCTTTATGATCCTGTGAGAGCGTCAGAAGATTCAACAGAGCGGAGTAAGTCGTGTGCCGTGTTGCCACATCGGTGAGGGGACAGTCCTCCGGCTCCGGCGGAACATAGCTGCTGTGAAAGCCAGCACCGAGCTTTTCGGCGAGTGCGGCCTTGACCTGTGCTCTGGGTGTACCGGTATAGAGCGAATACAGATCGAAGATGCCGCCGGCTTCTACGCAGCGCGGGCAGCGGAACACATCCTTCTGCAGGTTGATGTTCATGTGCCGGTCCCTGCCGCTGTCACAGCACGGGCAGGGGATATAGTAGGACAGACGCCCGGCCGGCGCCGGAGGCAAGCCAAGCGGACGGATCACGTCCGAAATCGAATAGCTTTCCATGTTTTATCCTTCCCGGGGATGGCAGAGAGCCATCCCCATTTTCTTTATGCGCATTCGTTCAGGGCGCTTTCACAGATGAGCTTTGCCGCCGCAGAGATCTCCTCGGAGTGCGTATACTTGTTGGCAAGCCAGACAAGAGACTTCGGATCGAGGGACACCAGATCGCCCAGCGTCTTGCCGCTGAACTTCTTGATGGGGCAGGGCAGACGCATGGCGGCTTCCAGCTTTTCCTCCGGCGTCAGCTCGCGGGGAGCGGGTGGGGGAGGTGGTGCGACAGGAGCGGCAGGTCTTGTATGAGCAGATTCCTCAGGCACGGGATCAGTCACCAGATCCATCGTGAACTCGTCCGGGGCGATGCTGCTGAAGTCCTCACCCGCGGCGGAGAACTGGAGGCCGAAGCCCGCGTTGCGCAGCGCAATGCCGACAGCTGCCGTCTGCGCCCACTCACGCGGAGAGACAGAGGGCTTGTCCTGGCAGCGCCCGCGGGAAGCGGTCGCATCGGCAAGATAGCACTCCACGGGATCCCTGTAGTTGGGGTACACGCGGGCCTTTGCCACAAAACAGTCATGGCCCTGCGTCACCTCAACGGAGATCTTTCCTTCGGGATAGCGGAGACGAAACCACGCCATCTGGATCATCACAGGCAGGCGCTTGCGGGTCTGCCCGGTGCCGAGATCGGTGTAGTCAACCGCGAAGAGCCTCGGATCGAAGCCCTCAACGGCGTTGATCTGCTCAAGGACGGATGTATCGACAGTCTGATCCTGATTCATGACAGAACCTCCTCAATATTGATGTAGCTTGTACGGTAGCTGACCCAGACGGGGAGCACCGTGTTGATCATTTCCTGGACGGATTTCCGGTAAAGCTCCGGCGTCCCGGCGTTGAAGCTCTGAAAACGGCGGCACTGATCGTTGAAAACCGCCTCCAGAGATTTGAGCGCAGTCGCGCGCTGCTGCACCTTCTGTTCGTCACCCTTCGGGCCGAAGCGCCGTTCGACGAGAAGCGCGCGGAAGCTCGCGATGACCAGCTGATAGTGATAGCCGATGGCGCTCAGCTCCGTGGTAACCGGCGCCGTGCGGCAATAGGCCTGCATCAGCTCCAGCGTGGCGATGCGGTAGTTGAGCTCCTGAAAGGCCAGAAGCTCCTGCTGCTTCAGTGAGCCGTCACTGATCTTTTTGAGCAGTCCTTCCTGATACTGCTTATACTGACCGAGTACAGTTGCCATATTTGGTACTCCCTTCATTCTTTACTGAGGGCCTGCAGCCGGTGGGCAAGGCAGGTGCCTCGTTTTTCTGTGTCTGTTTTCTTGATCGCAATGCAGAGAGCTTTTCGCTCGCCGACGAGAATGACCCGGTCCTTGCCGCGCGTGATGGCGGTATAGACCAGCGGCCTTGTCAGCATGAGCGAGTGCGCGCATTGCAGATTGATGATGACAGAGCGGTATTCGCTGCCTTAGGATTTATGAATCGTCGTTGCGTAGCCCAGATCCAGCATTTCAAGGTCAGTCGAGTCATATTCCTTGACCCGCCCGTCCCCAAAGTCCACATGGACGCAGACGTCGTTCGCGGTTTTGGTGATGCCGGTAATGGTCCCGATGTCGCCGTTGCTCACATCGTCGTGGTTTCGGGTCTGCATGACCTTGTCGCCCTGACGGAAGAGCTTCTTGCCGCAAACTGCCTCTATCTTATAAGAAGCCTCCGGATTCACGGAATCTCGCAAAACTTCGTTTAAGGCATTGACGCCGGTCTCCGTTTTCTGCCGGAAAGGGGAGAGCAGCGCGACATTGTCCACGCCGTATCGCTGTACCTCCTGCAGATAGAGCTCCTTGATCCGTTCGGCGGATTCCGGAATGCTGGCCGACTGATGAAACTGAAAGTCCGGGCCGTACTCCAGACTAAGTGTACCGTGGCGAATGAGCTTGGCATTGACGGCGATCCGGCTGCCCGCGTTCTGACGGAAGACCCGGTCGAGGCGGACAACGGGGATGAGACCGCTTGCCAGCAGTTCGCTCAGCACAGCGCCGGGGCCGACCGAGGGGAGCTGGTCTGCGTCACCGATCAGGATGAGCTGGCTGCTGCCCGGCACCGCTTTGAAAAGGTGCAGGGCGAGGTGGTTATCCAGCATGGATACCTCGTCGGCGAGGATCAGATCTGCCTCCAGCGCTTCCACACCGCCGAAGTATCCGCCGTCAAAGGCGAGAAGACCGAGGGCTTTGTGGACTGTGGAGGACAGCTCGCCGGTGGATTGCTCCATACGACGGGCGGCGCGTCCGGTGGGGGCGCAGCAGATGATATTGTTTTTCGGATGCTTGCGCTTGTAAATGTCGAGTATAGCCCGCTGGATCATGGTTTTGCCGGTACCGGGGCCGCCGGTGATGATGCTGAGCGTATGGGTGAGCGCCATCTTGACGGCTTCCCGCTGCTCCGGAGCGAAGCGAACGCGAAGGGCACGCTCCTCGGCGTCGATCTCCTGATCCAAATCCTCATACTCATACTGGCATGCAGACTGGAGCAGGCGGTGAATGTGAGTTGCGAGAGATGCTTCACTCTGGGCGTTGGACACCCGGTAGACCATCCCCTGATAGGAGACAAGATCGCCCTCAGAGACAAGACGCGCGGCGCGGTTCGCGAGCATCTCTTCGGTGAGCTCCGGGGTTTCCAGAAGTTTTGAACAGCTCTTGATGAAGGCATGCTTTTCCATACAGAGGTGACCGCGGCTTTCCGCTTCAGTCAGGGTATACAGGAGGGCAGCGTCCACCCGTTCGGTGGAGAGCGGCGTGAAGCCGACGCTCGATGCGATCTTATCCGCCGTCTTGAAGCCGATCCCCGCCAGCTCACAGAGCTGATACGGATGCTCCTTGACGATGGACATGGCCTCCTTGCCGTACTCTTTGTAGAGCTTCACAGCGCGGTTTGCCGTGATCCCATAGGGCGTGAGAAAGGCGACAACATCGCGTGCCGCACGGTTGGCGAGATAGGAGTCACAGATCTTCGTGAGCCGTGTCTGGCTGATGCCGGGGATCCCGAGGAGCTTGTCCGGCTCCTTGTCCAGAACCTCCAGCGCCAGATTCCCGTAGGCATCGTAGATCTTCTCCGCGATCCTCGGGCCGATGCCCTTGATCTGACCGGAGCTGAGGTACCCGATAATGCCGTCGCGGCTGGGGATGATGACCTCGTCATAGCTGTCCACCTCAAACTGGGTGCCGTGTTTGGCATTGCGGGACCAGTGGCCCTTCATGTCATAGCGCAGGTGATTGGAGACAGGCAGAAAGTACCCAACGGCCTTGAACTGGGGGAGGATGCTGCCACTGCTGTCGCGGACGATCTCACAGGGGCGGTAGACCGCCACCATGTAGCTGCCGGCACTGGCGGCGTGGGCATCCTTGGGGTAGAGGAGCTTTTCAAACTGACAGAGCATAGGCACCTCCTTATGCCGACGGAACGAGCACCTTGCGCGTCTTCGGCACAAAATACTCTTCGGTTTCCACCGTGCAGGTGCGGGCAAGCTCCAGAGCTTCCGCTACCATGGCGTCGGCGAGCTGATCCAGCTCCTGAACCAGTTTGACGCGCTCCCGGAGCTGAACAAGGCTCCAGTCCTCAAAGTCTTCGCTGTCGTCTGTGCCGCGGCCGGGATAGGTGATGATCTCCATGGGCGGCGTGGTATAGTCCACCCGGCTGTGGCTGCCGCAGCGGCCACATACATCCCCGGATTCGGAGATGCTTTTATAGTTTCGCTGGCCGCATTCCCTGCAGTAAGACTTGTAGCCGGACGGCTTTTGGCAGCCACGGTACAAAACCAGATATCCGCCGCTGCGTCCGTTCATGCCCACCTGCCAGAGATAGTCATGGTCCATACCGAAACGGGTGCGCAGATCCTGCATGGCTTCCTGAAACTCAAATGTGTCCAGCATATCCAGAAGCTTCTCCACGATCCCAGCGCTCAGACCGAGTCTGTCTACCTTGAGATTGCAGGCATAGCTAGTGGCCTGATTCCAGGAATTCATCGTGGGATAGCGAAAATGATTCTCCAGATAGGCCGTCATCTCAGCCCTTGAGCGCAGATCCACGGGTGAGTATAATTTCTTCATGTCTGATTCCCTTCTTTATTTCGCCTCCGCTGATACACGCAGCTTGCGGCTGTTGGAGGTCGAAACGACCTCGTCATAGATAAGCGGGTACTTTTTCTTCAGCTCCGTGCTGCTGACCCGCCTGGAAGATTTCGTCACAAAGTCTATGAGGAGCTTGTCTGTCGTGGTCTCAAGGACCCCGTGCTCATGCTCCTTCATAAGCTCCGCGATGCGTACCGTGTGCGCCTTCATCTGCTCCTCATAGCGCTTGATTTCCGCCTGACAGGCGTCGATATCCTTCTGCAGGGAAAGAATCTTGCGCAGGGAGGGCTCGCATTTCTTCGGCAGTTCCACCGTCGGCAGCGTCGGATCGCTCGCCTGATAGATCCGGGCGAGGGATTCCAGCGCAAGCTTCGAGGGGATACCGGACATGGTGGGCGGCTTATCATGCTTGAGGCTCCAGATCCACTGATCCAGCTTCTCGAAGATCATGTCCTCCTTTGCCATATCCCGTGTGATCTCCGGCGTTGCGATATCGTTATCCGGGTTGTTGCCCCAGACTGCCGAAAACGCCCCGATATTCACATCGGCAACGGAGAGATAAAAGCGAAGCTGCATCTCGTAGTAAAGGGGAAAGCCGCCGTCGTCCCAGTCTGAGGCATGGCGGTAGGTGGTGCTTTTGCATTCCAGGATGCCGGGTTCCCCGTCGGAGGCACGCTCGAAACGTCTGTCGAAGTCTGCCAGCGCGTAGGGGTGATCCGCGTGCTGATACATATAGGTATCGTCATAGACACGGTTGCCGGATTTCACCGCATAGAAATGCGCGGCGATGGGTTCAAGGAGATGTCCCATCTCCAGCTGCAGGGCGTTTGCCTTGACGGCGGGTTTCATACGGCCCTTTTTGATCATCCAGAGCTCCAGCGGCGTCGTCCAGGGAGAGATGCCGAAGATCGTGGCGACATCGCTGCCGCCGACGGTGTACTCGATATCTCCCTTGGGGCCGTGGGCGCGGCACTCAAGCCAGCGCTCGTTGCTCATGCCCGCGGTATCGCAGAGAATGATAGGGGAGGCCATCAGTATTCCACCGCCTTTGCCAGATCGTATTCATTCCAGTTGAGTGTCAGGGCTCTGGCCATGTTCTCCTCAAGGGCGAGGAGCTTGCTTTCCGGAGCGCCGGAGGTCTTCATGATGAAGGGGATCTCCTGCATGGCGAGAAACACGTCATGGGCCGTGGCAGCACCGCCGCCGTAGGTCATCTCATACATGGCGATAGCCTCGACAGCAGCCTTTTTCGGCATGCTGAGCTTCTTGCAGACACGGGTCATGGCATTGACGGGGTAATCCAGCTCTACCTCCAGCAGGTGCTGAAGCCTGGACATGGATTCCCCAAACTGGGCGAAGAGCTGATCCAGCGCCGCATCGAAATCTGCGATGCTGGACTTATGCCGGTGATCCACCGCGACGCAGCTCCCGATGTGGATCGGATGCTGACTGCCAATGAGCAGGGCCGAGACCTTTGCGGACGCGATGCCGGTGTCCGAGGTCAGAAACCGGATGCCGGGCGTCAGGCGCGAGGCCATGGCGCTTTTGCCCTTGGCGTCCAGGAGCTTCGTATAGGTGCCGATAAGATCGTCCTTCTGATCCGGCAGCTCCCAGGAGGCGCTTGTGATGGCATGATCACTGTACCCGGCGTCAAAGACGTTGCCGGGAAAGCGTACATCCAGCTTGGCCTGGAGAGTACTGAGAAGCAGGTCGATGGGGAGAATGGCGTAATCTGATTCGTCGCCGGAATGGACTGCGGAGATCTTTTCGTCCCGAACCAGGACAAGGGCTTCGGAACGAAAATGGCTGAGGAAGGTGTTGAGGACCTGGGCAAGCTCGGTTTTCGTGAGCTTGTTGAGGCCTGAGCCGCTGACCTTCGCACGGTCGAGCAGACTCTTGTAGGCGGTTTCACGCACGGGGTAGAGCTTCTGGTCAAAGCGGATGGCGAGACCGAGATTGTTGAAGCTGTCCTCCACGGCCTCCGAGCTGACGCCGGGGGCAAACTCCTTGAGCGCGGGGTAGCAGGAGGAATTGTGATTCAGCGGCTCCACGTGGAGCTGATTGACTGCGCAATGGCTCCACTGGCTGCGGGAACTGACCTGCTGCTGGTAACCGAAGAGTTCGTTGTAACTGGTGAAGGTGGCGGAGAAGGTGTCCTGACAATTCTGCATGATGAGTGCTCCTTTCTGAATTCCGGCGGCTCAGCCGTCTGAGTGTAAATAACAAAAGCCGGCAATCTGAGAGACTGTCGGCTTCATGTCCGGTATGACGGGAAACAAAAAAGTGCCATTTACCCATAAAGGCAAATGACACTATGAGACGAGAGACTGATGATTGCTCACGGCAAACCGGAAACTGTACAGCTTGAGTTTACCAGAAAGAGGCGGGAGAGTCAAATTTCAGGATAAAGAAATTAGGAACTATATATAGTAACGCCACAAAAAGGTATCTTGACTGCGTGTAAATTCAATTGTTGCATCTCCTCCTGCTTCGTCGTTATTTCTATTTTACTATGCTTTCCGTTTTTCATATACTTTGTCAACAGGCCCAGGGGTGAAACGGATTTTTTGATGTTGGTCTAATAACAAGCTAAAGCCTTGAAAAAGGGCTAAAATGAGAGTATAATAACAAAATATGTTAAATGTGCCGTTTTTGACTTTTTGGGGAATAATCGCAAAAAATACAGCTCCTATAATAGATGATTAAATAGCTTGTGACATCTAATCATTGATAATTAGAGTTAGAGAGGTAAAGAGAATGGCTGTGCTGGAATTGACTTGCCCTCATTGTGGTGCAAACATTGAAGTCAATGAGGATGCAATTTCTTTTGACTGTCCTCGGTGTGGGAGTCGAATTATACTACAAGCATCTGATAACAACGGATTTTCAAGAAATATACCCGTGAACAGGTTTGATAATAATGGGAGCATGACCGCAAAGAAGAAGTCGCCTGTTCGTAGCCTTGTTAGCACTTTAATTTGCGTTGCCGTTGTTGCGTGCGTTGGACTAACCGGGTATGAATGGCACTGTGAGAATGAAATGAAAGCCACAAGGCAAGAGATTCAATTACTCATTGATAGTGGCGATTACGAAAAAGCAAACGGAAAGCTGATTGAACTCGATTACCGAGGGCTTCTTTTAAGTAAGAGAAACTATTGGAGAGATCAAAAAGACCAATTCTCTATGAAAAGAGTAGAAGAAGAAGTACGTTATTATATGAGTCAAGGAAATTTCACTCGTGCTACTTCGGAATTGAACTCTTACACGCCTTCTGATTCTTGTGCGGCTAAATGGACAACAATCAAAGGCGAATTACAGGTAGAGATTACCAAAGGCCGCGAGGCGGAAGAACGCAGAAAAGAAGAAGAATACAAAGAAGAAATACAAAGATACATAGATCAGGACAATTTTGCTCTTGCGCAGTCTAAATTGGAGGAGTATGAGGCGCCTGTTTCTGTAAAAACGAAGTGGGAAAAAGATAAGCAAATACTTCAAAGACAAATTGATGAGAAGAGAAGAGCTGCAGAAATGTACGGGTTAGTACAAATTCCTATATCCTCGAAGGATGCAATAGGAAAGGACTATACAACGTTGGAACAACAGTTAAGGAACGCTGGATTTACATATATTGAAACTATTAGCGAGGTTCCGGATAAAGGATTATTCTCAAAAGCAACGCATGGGGAAGTCAAAGAAATTAAAATCCTTAAAGAAGAGAAGGAGATCAAAGAATTTAAGAAAGACGCTACATTTAGGAGATCAGACAAAATCACCATTATCTATTATGATTTACATAGTGATGGTATTTCTAAGATCAATGCTGTTGTTAAAACTGTTAAAGGGCTTATTGCTGCGGACAATTACGAAAAAGCCCGTTCAGAGATTGAATCTTTTAATCCACCCGATTATGTATCAGAGGAGTGGAATGCTCAAAAAGCTGAACTTTTGAATGAGATTGCCCAAGCAGAATCAGAAAGAATACGTATGCCAATCTCCTCAGACGATCTATCATCGTGGAAGCATGATGAGCTGGAAGAGTCGTTAAGGGAGTTAGGCTTTGAAACAATTAAACTTGATGCAATAGAGAAAAAAGAAAGTAATTTCTTTTCAAAGATTATTAGTTTCTTCTCAAAAAAGGATAGTGGCGATGTTGCTGGTATTACAATTATTAACGGAGGCGATAGAAAAACCAGTTTTAAGAATGGGGAGTACATAGTTAAAACCGCAAAAATCACAATAACTTATTACACTGATAATAAATAATAAGAGGAGGCGCCTGATTTGAGCCCAAAGAAAGAGAACCTTTTGACAACAGAAAAGGAGATTCTCGGCTTTAGACCAGCGGATTTGTTGGGAATACTCATTATGATCATCCCTTTTGTTATCAGTTATGCTTGGTATAAGGAAATCCCAATAAAGTTTTTGGGTATCATCGACATAAAAAAGACTGAAAACGTAAATATATGGCCCAACGCAGTTACGGCGGCTTTTGCGGTTGCTTTTTATACAGCGCTGATAGTCCGGTATAACATCTTTAAGTCGAATAATCTTATCCAGGGTTTCATATCAGCTATTCGGACATTCTTAGATTGCTGGGTACTTGCATCTCTGCTTTCTATTGTGTTGCCAACAAAAGCTGTAAACAGTATATCATTCGTTAATTTCTTTCAGAATACACAAACATTGTTGTTGGTGTTTGCAGTAGTGCTTACATGGTTCGGAATGAGAACTATTGCAGGATATAGCTGGATTATTTTCATCTTTACAGCTTCAGGACACTTGTTGAAAGTCAGCAACGCGATGGAGAGATTAGGGGCTATTTTCATCATTACAATAGCGATTTCTTTATTCCTCCAGATTAAAGATCTATCGGATATGAAAGATTTTCTTGCTGATTTCAAGTCAGGTACAAACGGTTTCACTTCCCAAGTTAAGGGGAGTATCAACGAAGCTGCTTATGATGCAGCAAGAAAAGCCTATGTTGTAACCAATTATGTTAGAAAAGAGATCGGTGTACCCGCTTCACCACATGTCCCACATCTTACTTTAACACCGGAAGCAACAAAGGCAACGGAATCAAGCACAAGAGCTATGCCAACGGATTCTAAAGTAAAAATCAATTTGGAATCTCTTGATATCAACAAAGATGGAGTCGTGGATGAAAAAGACTTCCAGATATTACAGCAATTAGGAAATAACGAAAAATGAAAGGCAAGTGTCTGATTATATCGCCGTCATGTCCGCCCTGGCCGGGATGGTCTACCGCGAAATGCGCAGCGGGAATGGGCAGTGATTACGATAGAATACACAAAACCATTTTTCCTTAATGAGGTGGAAACAGATGCAGTATCGAATCTTTGTGTCTGATCCGGGAAACTACAACATTCCCAATAAATGCGTGTTCGTGGCTGCGTTTCCGGAGAGAAAGGCAGTAGTCAATTATGTTCAATATATGTTCGGCAAGAAACGCTATGCCGGGAAAGATGTCATAGTAAGGAAAGCCGCGGATTATGAGGTGGATCCTGGAGAAGGAATCATTGACGGTGTGGTAACAGCTTTGGGTGAGGAACTGGTCTTTGAAAACGGTTTGTTAGTTGACTGAGTTCCTTGATAGATCATGTTCCATTTATGACAAAGGGGCGTCAGCTATTTGCTGACGCCTCAAAATTATACCCGTATGTGCCGCTTGACCAGGGTGGTCAGCTTGACGGGCAGCCGATTCAGATCGGTGATATCCAGAAAGGAATCACCGTAGATACGTTCGATGCTTGGTTTGTCGTCGCCGATGGCGGCGGCTGCGAAGAGAATCTTTTTGCGTGTATACTCCTGCTTGATGCCGCGAAGGTCTTCCTCGGCTGCGGTTCCGTAGTATCCAGTGTCTGCGGGTTGGCCGTTGGGAGGACTATGGCCTTTGCTGTCTCCGGACACCGTGAAATCTGCTCTGCAACAATATGTTAGCGCCGGGCGAAAATCGCCAATATGGGCCGGGCGAAAATCGCCAATTTCAGCCGAATGAAAATCGCCAATGTATCTTTTGAG
>JBGUWL010000096.1:0-7777 GCA_045221075.1 Acutalibacteraceae bacterium | reverse complement strand
CGTCATCTTGCACCAAAACCCCTTGAAATACGTCAGTATTCCTGCGGTGTTTTGATACAATCTGACGAAAAAATCTACCGCGCTTCACGGGCACTATCTCTGTGCGGTATTGCCTTAAAGTGTGGCTTCTTCTTCCTGCTCACGCAGCCTTTCCTTTGCAACGGCAAGCATGAGTTTTATGCGGTTCTCCTGGTTTACTCTGGGAGCGCCCGGGTCGTAGTCGATGGCAACGATGTTTGCCCGGTCGTCCTTCTGCTTGATGCGGCGTATCATGCCCTTGCCGTTGATGTGGTTGGGCAGACATCCGAAGGGCTGGGTGCAGACGATGTTTTCAAATCCGCACTCGATAAGCTCCAGCATCTCGCCGGTGAGCAGCCAGCCTTCGCCCATCTTGCTGCCGTAGCCCACAACCCCCTTTACAAGCTCCTTGGTGTGGCTGTAGCGGGTGATGGGGCGGAAGCCGTAGCGCTCCTGACTGGCAATGAGCAGGCTCTCGTAATCCGTAAGGAAATCCATAAGCTTCTTTACGATGATGTACTTTGCCTTGCTGCCGCCGTAGAGCTTGTAATCCTCAAGACGGTTGTCCACCTTGAACATGGCAAAGCCCAGTATTCCCGGAAGGTTTATCTCGCAGTCCTGCTCACGAAGGAAGCGTTCAAGATTATTATTGCCAAGAGCGGCGTATTTTACATATATCTCGCCCACGATGCCCACTTTTATTTTGGGAGTGCGGTGTATTTCTATGCCGGCGTAATCCTTTGCGATAAGGTCAAGATACTTTGCAAGCTCCTTGCGGGTGAAGCCGTGACCGCTGGAAAGTATTACTGTGAGCCGCTTTGTCCAGGTGTCTATCATTTTGTCGCAGTCGCCCTTGTTGACTTCGTAGGGGCGCACCTGGTTGTCCAGAGCCATTATCATGTCGCCGTAAAGACCTGCGGCGGCGATACGCCTCAGCAGGGGCAGGGTGATATTGAACCCGGGGTTCTTTTCCATGCCGGACATATTGAGGGAAATTACCGGTATCTTTTCAAGACCGGCCTTTACAAGAGCCTTTCTGAGAAGGTGTATGTAGTTTGACGCACGGCAGCCTCCGCCTGTCTGGGTCATCAGCAGGGCGATCTTGTCAACGTCGTACTTTCCGCTCTGGACCGCATGGATGAGCTGACCTATGGTGAGTATCGCAGGATAGCAGGTGTCGTTGTGGACGTATTTAAGACCTACCTGAGCGATCTCGGGACCGTCGGTATCAAGCAGAGCCACCTTGTATCCGAACTTTGCAAAGATGTTCTTTATGATGTTGAAATGTATCTTTGCCATCATGGGAAAAAGGATGGTGTATTCCTTTTTCATCTCTTTTGTAAACAGCAGTCTGCCCGACTTGTCATATTCTAACTTTGCCATTTTTCTCCCCCTTTTAAACTGTTCTCAGACAGATTCATACGCCGTTTATTCCAGAGCCGCCAACAGACTGCGCAGGCGGATCTTGACGGCGCCAAGGTTTGTGATCTCGTCGATCTTGATCTGTGTGTATATCTTGCTGTGGCGTTCCAGTATTGCGCGCACCTCGTCGGTGGTGATGGCGTCAACTCCGCAGCCGAAGGACACAAGCTGTACGAGGTTCATGTCGGGCTGACGGCTGACATACTCAGCGGCGGCATACATTCTTGAATGGTATGTCCACTGGTTGAGAACGCCGGTGGTGCGCTTCTTTTCATAGACGCTTACAACGTCCTCTGAAACTATCGCAACGTCAAAGCTGGTGATGAGCTTGTCGATGCCGTGGTTTATTTCGGGGTCGGCATGATAGGGACGGCCCGCAAGCACGATTATGCTCTTCTTTTCGGCTCTTGCCTTTTCTATTATGCCTCTGCCGTAGACCCTGATCTTTTCAAGATAGGCTTCGTATTCGGCATAGGCGGCCTTTGAGGCCTCTTTTACCTCCTGCAGGGTGATGTCGGGATAATACTTCTGCAGCAGGACGGATATTTTCTTCGGGAAATCCTTGGGACGGTGAACGCCCACAAAGTCGTGGAAGAAGGTGACGTTTTCTATCTCCCGCACATTTGCCGAGATGACCTCGGGATAGTAGGCAACAACGGGACAGTTGTAGTGGTTGTCGCCCAGCCGCTCGTCAAAGTTGTAGGACATACAGGGGTAGAAGATACTTTTTATACCGTTGTCCAGCAGCCACTGGATGTGTCCGTGAATGAGCTTTGCGGGGAAGCATACCGTATCCGAGGGTATCGTCTGCTGACCGTTAAGATAGAGCTTGCGGTTCGAGAAGGGGGATACGATGACCTCAAAGTCAAGGCGGGTAAGGAAGGTGTGCCAGAAGGGGAGCATCTCGAACATGTTGAGCCCCAGAGGTATGCCGATCTGACCTCTTTTGCCCTGCTTGGGGGTGTATTCCTTGAGCAGACCCAGCTTGTACTGGTAGATGTTCATGCTGTCGTCCGGGGACTTTTTGGTCACGGGCTTTTCGCAGCGGTTTCCGGCGATAAAGCGGCGTCCGTCGCTGAAGGTATTCACGGTAAGACGGCAGTTGTTGCTGCAGCCGCCGCAGTTTATGGAGCGTATCTCATGGGTGAAGGCCTTGAGCTGCTCGCTGTTCAGTATGGTGGAAAGACGCTTTGAACCTGACTTCTCCCTTGCGTAGAGGGCTGCGCCGTATGCGCCCATAAGACCGGAGATCTCGGGTCTTATTACGTTTACTCCCATCTCCTGTTCAAAGGCTCTCAGCACCGCATCGTTGAGGAAGGTGCCTCCCTGGACCACTATCTTTCTGCCCAGCTCCGAGGGGTTTGCAACACGGATGACCTTATACAGGGCGTTCTTTACAACGCTGAGACAAAGACCCGCCGAAATATCCTGGATGGTGGCGCCGTCCTTCTGAGCCTGCTTTACGGAGGAATTCATGAACACGGTACACCTGGAACCCAGGTCAACGGGCTGCTTTGCCAGCAGACCCAGACGTGAAAATTCCTCTGAGGAATAGCCCAGAGCGTTTGCAAAGGTCTGGAGGAAGGAACCGCAGCCTGAGGAACAGGCTTCGTTGAGGAAGATGTTGTCAATGGCTCCGTTCCGTATCTTGAAGCACTTTATATCCTGACCGCCGATGTCGATGATGAATTCCACGTCCGGCATAAAGCTCTTAGCGGCGGTAAGGTGGGCGATGGTCTCAACAACGCCGATATCCACGCTGAAGGCGTTTTTGATTATCTCTTCACCGTATCCGGTGACGGCGGCTGCGCCGATGCGGACATTGGGGTTGATCTCATAGATATGTGTAAGGAAATCCTTTACGATAGGTACGGGGTTGCCGCTGTTGGGAAGGTATTCGGAATAGAGCAGTGTTCCGTCCTTTGAGGTGACGACTCCCTTGACGGTGGTGGAGCCTGCGTCAAGTCCGATATACACACGGCCCTGATGCCCCTTAAGCTCGCCTCTTCTGATGGTGGCCTTTGCGTGGCGGGCCCTGAACTCGTCAAGCTCCTGCTGACTTTTGAACAGAGGCTTGTTGAAAGCGAAGTTGCCCGAGCCCCTGTATACCGAGATCTTCTTGATGATCTCGTCAAGGTCGGCCTTCTTTTCGGCGCAGAGGGCGGCGCCCATAGACACATAGTACAGTGAATTTTCGGGGCAGAGGCCTGTGGTTTTCAGAGACTTGTCAAAGCTCTTTCTCAGCTGGGGGATAAAGGTGAGGGGACCTCCGAGGTATACCACGTTGCCGGTTATCTCACGACCCTGGGCAAGTCCGGCGATGGTCTGGTTCACCACTGCGCCGAAGATGCTGGCGGCAATGTCGGTCTTTTTCGCTCCCTGGTTCAGAAGGGGCTGTATGTCCGTCTTTGCGAACACGCCGCAGCGGCTTGCAATGGTGTATATTTTTTCGTGCTTTTCCGCAAGACCGTCAAGATCCTCGATAGGCACGTCAAGAAGGGTCGCCATCTGGTCAATAAAGGCTCCCGTACCTCCGGCGCAGGAACCGTTCATCCTGACCTCCATGCCGCCGGAAAGGAAGAGTATCTTTGCGTCCTCGCCGCCCAGCTCGATAATGACATCGGTGCCGGGGATAAAGGTCTTTGCCGCAACACGGGTGGCGTATACCTCCTGTATGAAGTCGATGCCGCAGGCGTCGGCAACGCCCATTCCGGCGGAGCCTGACATGGCGATGAAGGCCTCGTCCGCTCCCGGAACTTCCTTTCTCATCCTGATAAGCAGCTCCGAGATCTTTTCCGTGATCTGGGAATAATGCCTTTCGTAAACTTTATATATCAGTCTGTTTTCAGAGTCCAGCACGGTGCATTTTACCGTTGTTGAACCGATATCAAGTCCTATGCGGCAGGCTGCCGCTCCCACTTTCGCGTCCAAATTCTTTAACCTCCGATATTCTTTTGCCGCGCCGCCGGGCGCAGTGAAACAAGTGCCTTTGGGGTACTGCCGACCCTGTTTCGCGCTCCGGTCCTGTGGCATCCGGCGGACATGTTCCGCGGTTACGGCTTTTTCGTATATTCTTCCTGGTGGCAGGCTGACGCGCCTGTTTTAACGTCCGGCTCCTGGTTTTCGCTCCGGAAAACAATAAACCGGGATCTGTTTGCATACATAGTAATTATATCATATTATTGACAAAGATAACTACACTAATCGTGTGGTTTTTTTGGAACACTCCCTGTAATAATTTCCGGAGGAGGGAGAAGTTTTTTAATTTGGAATTTGGAAAGTGGAATTATCAGTTATGAGTTAGGAGTGAGGAGTGAGGAGTTTTAATGTGGAATTTGGAAAGTGGAATCATATCAGTTAGGAGTATGGAGTTATTAAATCTGTGAACAACAAATTTTGCGTCCGCGGTCCCGGACCCGTATTTCGCCGGCAGGAAAAAACTCCCGCACCGTCCGCAGACGGCACAGGAGTTGTGTAAGGCGTATTCTGATGTGTTTATCATGCGCCTGCCCAGACGACTTCGGGTTCTCTGTTGATCCAGGAGCTGTCCCAGTCAGAGGGCTTTGCGGACTTGCCCTCGACAATGATCTTCTGGGGAGCGTCCCAGAAGCTGAATGCAAATTTTTCAACGACCTCAACGCTGGCGGGAATGGTTATGGTGCTGATCTGACCGCAATAATCAAAGGCATTGTGACCTATCTTTTTAAGACCGGCAGGAAGTGTGACCTCTGTAAATGACTTGCAGCCGGAAAAGGCGGAGGCTCCGATCTCCGTCACACCGTCGGGTATTGTAACGTTCTGCAGCTTGCCGCAGCCATTGAAAAGGTCCTCACTGATAACGGTGGTGTTGTTTGGAATATTGGCGTGTTCAAGACTGTGGCAGCCCATGAAGCAGCCGTCTGACAGTGCAGGATGCCGGCAAGAAAAATGCCTATCAGTATGTTTCCGTAAATGTCAGGGAGAAATAATAACGGGTGTTCCGGAATATGTCCGTATGCAGAGGCTGAAACACAGTGAGTTCTCCTGCGCTTCGTTCCGGTATACTGTTGTATCCGGGCAAAGCAGCTCCGGACCTATGGATCGCTCTGAGCTATGTCACAGCCCTTAAAGCAGTATTTAACGGACATTTCCAAAAAAACCTTGCACTTCTGATATATTTATGGTAGTATAATATATAAGAATATTTTGTATTTCCGCACTTGTGTGAGCATACAAAATTTACATCAAAGGGGGTTGGCGAGGTTATGCTTATGCTTCACGCTATAGCAGGCGATCAGGCAGGGCGTAACTGCGCCCTCTTTAAAACCGGATACTGTACCGTTCTGAGCGTACTCTGTGGGATAACTGCGTCCCATAGGGTGCGCTTTTGCTTGTTTTGAGGGGGATGATTCCCCCCGGCAGCTCCGGCGATCATTTGCAGCAGAAAATATTGAGGGGGAGTGGTATTTTCTGATAAAATTTTCGATACCCACTGGTTTGTCATACTGTTTTCCGATTAAAAGCTGACACTTTTAATCGGAAAAGGCGCAGCCCGAGGCTGCGCCCATCTGTGCATACGCACAGATGACGTCACATGCAAACTCCGACGCGCTGGCGCGCTATTAAAAGCAGACTATGTCTGCTTTTAATGGGAGTTTAGTATGACTTTCTTTTTTTGAGCCAGATAACCATAAAGACACAAAAAGAAAAAACACCGGCATAAACTTACTTAGCCGGCGTTTTCTTTTTCAATAAGGAGACGTATACGCAGGGTCTTGTTGGCTTCTTTTTTCAGCAGCTTTATCTCAAGCCCCTCCGGCAGACGTTGTTCCTTGTCAAGACGCTTGTTGGCCTCTTCAAGACACAGATAGAACTGGTACGGAGACTGCTCGAACATGCAGCTCACATAGTCGGAATATGGCATATCTTCACCGAATCGCACCGGAATATAGACATCACCGCTTACGGCTCTCTGCATTATGGCATCTATAAGCGCCTCGTTGGTGCTGTCCTTGAAGTCCTTTATATACACGCCCTCGGCGTAGTAATAATTCATGTCCTTTGAGGTACACATGGGCACATAGAAGTTGTACTTGACAAGGGGGTCTATCTCGCCGCTCTCCTGACTTTCAATTACATTGATGACGGAATCGCAGATAGTATGGTTCTCGGATATTGCAAGGGTGGTCAGGTTGAAGTACTCATAGTTTATCTCGTTTTCCATGTCGTCCCAGGTGGGATCAAGATGGTACCATTCTCCCCCAAGCTCTACCACGTTCCACATATGAGGAACGTCTCCGGCATCTCCTCTTATCATGCTGCAGGCGACCCCTACTCTGTTGAGAAGAAGCTGCATGGACTTTGCATAGCCCTCACATACGGCCTCGCCATTTACAAGGGCGCCGTAGGCGGTAAAGTATTCCCATCCGTCATCGGAGCTTTTCACGCCGGTCTTGTAGACACAGTTACCGAGAACAATGTCATGGATGATCTTTTCACGCTGATATTCGGTCTTGTTTTCCCCCACCTGACTGAGTATCTCATCTATCCTGGTGTTGAAACGGGAAATGCACTGGTGGCATTCCTCCGCAGAGAGGATGGAATAGAACTCGACTATGGTGTCGTCCTCAAGATATGCGTAGCCGAAAAGATTTTCAAGCCAGAATATCTCCGGATTATCATATATGAAGGCGTTGACCACCTCACGGATATCGAACTCCGACAGTCTCTTGTTGGGCACACTGACCCGTGAGATACGGTAGCGTCCGTTTTCATCCGGCTCGTCCGAAACGGAATAGATGCTTTCAAAAAGGCGGTCATAGAGAAACTTTTTCTTGTCGGTTTCCAGCGCGTCATATCCGTAGCTGCTGGGGATGTTCTGATATCCCGGAGAGGAGCTGACCTCCACCTTTTTGCCTATAGTCTCGTATGCGGCGCTGTCCTCTGCGGAACCGCTGATCTGGACGGCCTCGATGTCGTTAAGGGTCTGTCCCTCGCCCTTTGAGATATTGATTATCAGCAGAACACAAGCGATAACAAGGGTAAGAGCAAAACCGAAAAACAAAACATACAGCGCATTGGATACGATCTTTTTCATCTCTTCCCCACCTATCTGTGTAATACTGTTTTCCGATTAAAAGCTGACCTTTTAATCGGAAAAGGCGCCGCCCGAGGCTGCGCCCATCTGTGCATACGCACAGATGACGTCTCATGCAAACTTCAACGCGCTGACGCGCTATTAAAAGCGGACTGTGTCTGCTTTTAATGGGAGTTAAGGCAATACCGCACAGAGATAGTGCCCGTGAAGCGCCGTAGATTTTTTCGTCAGATTGTATCAAAACACCGCAGGAATACTGAC
>JBGUWL010000095.1:0-10136 GCA_045221075.1 Acutalibacteraceae bacterium | reverse complement strand
TTCGTTCCACAGTCCGGTTGCAATCAAGTCCGGCTTTCTCTGAAACTCCGCTGTTCATGCAGTTTTTCACGCTCTTTTCACGCTGCCTTTCGTGCGACAGCTTTGTTATAATACCACCTTTTTTATCTCTTGTCAACATGTTTTTTCAATATTTTTTCTCCTTCTACAAATTGTATACTTTTGATCTGTTTTTAAAGATTTTCGGCCCCTTCTGACCCCTTTGCTTATACCGATTGTATATGTTTTCTTATACATAATATATGATACACTGCGTTATTATGTTTGCGGATCGTCCCGATCACCGCCGTTTCCGGCTGATGGGAACCTCCGTCGTCATATCCCTATTATTTGCACTGATTTACCCTGCTTTTTGCAACTTTTTATCCTTTTTTGTTGTTGCGTATTTTTCTGAAATCATATATAATTTTATCAGGCGCTCATGCGTCTGTACCTACTTTATCGAAAGGTGGTTTTAATATGAACAATGTTGTACGTTCTTCAAACCCCACACAGCGTCTTTTTGCAAAAACGACAGTAGTGACCCTTGCCGTTTCGCTGATAGTTGTGGCTCTCACCGTTCTGACCCGGGGAATCTGCGCAATGATATTTTCCCAGAAGCTTTCGGTGTGCCGTTCCCTTTATCAGATCTTCGGAGATGGTTCAGTCGGTATCATAAACCTTGTTATCGGTATACTTACCGCCGCACTGCTCTTTGCACTCGGTCTCGGACTTTTCTTTGCCCGCGCCGGCGCAAAAAGCAGCCCTCCCTCCCTTATGGGACTGAGCTTCCTTAAATATGTCCTGTATGGCACTATCATCTATACCGCTTTGGCTGTTGTTGTTTCCTTCGCTTCCGTCAGCGTCATCAACTATGACGATATTGACAGCTATGTGGGATTCATCAACCTCAGCGCCGGCAGTCTTTTCTGGCTGACCATACTCTTCGGTACCGCCTTCATCTGCTGCGAGGTCGCATTCATCAGACTCATCAACTCAATGATCCGCAATCTGACCGACGGCACCATCGTCAAAAGAGGCGCAGGCCTTATCTTTGTTTCCTCTGCTCTGGGCATCATTACGGCGATCATCGCATTCTGCATGAAGCTCTACAAGCTGGTCATGCCCCCCAAAAACTACATCCAGAACATCACTCAGGACAAGGCCGTTGAGTCCTTCAGCAATTCCGCTATGATACTCAACACCTTCAACGTGCTCATCTTTGCAAGCCTTGTGGTGATCTTTATCACCCTCTCCATGCTGGCTGCGTCTTACCTGATGTCCTCCGACTCCATTCTCAGAGCCGCCCGCATTTCAGCTTACAATGCAGGTCACATGGCGGCAAATCCTGAGGATATCCCGGACTATACCACCGAAAACAACTATAACTACAACCAGTCTCCCAATTTTGTTCCCTATTACAAGGCAAACAAGACCTATCAGGACGTGTACAAGAACATCTATACCGGCGAGGAGCCTCCCGTTCCTCCCACACCCGAAAATCCCTTCAGGCCAAAGACTCAGTACCCCACTGCGCCGGCATCATCAAACAACCCCTCTGGCCCTAACTACACTCCTCCGGCAAACAACTGAACCGACACTATTTTCCGCACGGCACAGTCCTTTATCCCGGGCTGTGCTGTGTAGTTATCTCTTGGGAGGTACATTATGAACAGCTCTGCCGATAACGATAAAACCGCCCTCTATGACAAAGAGATGCAAAGCATACATCAGAATATCCGGGATGCCGGGAAAAGCCCCTTTATGTTCCGTGTTATCCTGGCTCTGGTAATGACGCTGCCCTTCTATATCGCGACCCTCATTTCGCTGATACAGGTGCAGTCCGAGATTTCGGGCTGGAACAATACCTACAACGACGCCCTTGCCTTTACCGGTGTGCTGGGGGATCTGAAATCCACCGTTGACATACTGCTTATTGTCTGGATCGCCTTTATCGTCATCCGGGCAGTTCCCCTTTTCTGCTGTATCGTCATATACACAAGAAGCAAAAAGTATAATTCAGTGGAATCCATGTTCCACTTTATGACGCTTCTGCAGCTTTTCGGTATTGCCGAAACACTGGTCTGGGGCGGTCTTGCTGTGATCGACATTATCGGCATTTTCAAAAACGGACTCAGCCTTCCGGCAAACGCCGGCCCTACATATTATATTGTGCTGATCCTGACGGTGCTGACAATGGCGTTCAAGATCATCCAGGGCATTACCATTGCAGGCTGGATAAAGGATATAAAGCAGTATGCCCGTACCGGTCAGAAGCCTCTGAAGGACCCGAACCTGCTGCGGTTCGTGACAAGTATGCTGGCCGTTGCACACTTTATAATGCTTTTTTACATTTTCATTACGGTACTGATGATCCTGGGAGTCAGCGCCTTGTTCCAGACAATGCCCTACCTCTGGTCATGGTACCTGTTCTTCCTTTCATATCTCCTGAGCAATGCGTTCCTCTCATCGCTCATAGGCTATTACAACGGTAAGATCAGGAGCAGGATCAAATCTCCCCACAAGCCCGAAAACCTGCACCCCTCCGTTTCGGGGGCTTACGGCTCCGACTTCTACAACGCAGCCGGCACAGGGACCTTCTACGGACAGCAGGATAATTCCTCCGCTCCTCCTCAGAGAACCAACCGGAACAGTCCTTACAATTCCGGCGGTCCCGGCGGCGCTTATCCTCCCTATCAAAGCGGCTCCGGCAGCTTTAACGGCAATCGCAGCACCTACGGTCAGAACACATATCCCGGAAATAATGCCGGCCCTGACCGCGGTGCTTATCCTCCCTATCAGAACGGCTCCGGAACCTTTGACGGCACATTTCCTTCATCCTCTTCGCCCATGGACGATATGGATGACGATTTCCTCGGATCCTACAATCCCCTGGATGATATGTACGACCCCAACAAGCACTGATACTGTTTTGCATACGCACAGATGACGTCTCATGCAAACTCCGACGCGCTGGCTCGCTATTAAAAGCAGACTATATCTGCTTTTAATGGGAGTTTAGTATGATATCTCCCGCTCCTGTACTATATACAGGGGCGGTTTTTGCGTTTCGGGAGATGTACAGATGTCATATGTTTTTCTGAGGTCTTTCCGTCCTCCAATATATACTGACAATAATATTCAAAACACGATAAACTACCGCCGATTTCATTTATTGGGTCTATCCATCGCTTTTACCATAAATTTCAGCGGTTTTAGGAAAGGGGTCCGGGGAACAACCCTTTTTCCGCCGGAAAAGGGTTTTCCCTGGAGAAGCGGGCAGAAGAGAGACAGAAGTGATTTCAGTATCTGCAAATAATAACTCTTGAATTGCGGGATAAAATGAGTTATAATAGGCTTGTTGTCATTCATTATTATTTCCCTTATACTAAACGGGACACTTCGGAGGATGTTTATGAAAAAATTTCTTATAGTATTATGCGCCGCTCTTTTGCTTACCCTCAGCGGATGCTTCGGTTCAAAGCCAAGCTATGAAAACCTGGATACGACCCAGGCCGTTGATCTTGATAAAGTCACCTGGGACGACTGTGAGGACAACCTTGACGGACTTGTAAAATACTTCAAAAAGATCAACTTCCTGCCCGGCGATACCACTCCCACGGATATGCTCTCCGAGGTCATCGGCTCAAAGAAGGGCTACCGCTACATCTTTACCGTTGACGGGTCCAACGTGGTGGTGGAGCTGTACGAATACGATACAAAGAATCTTGACGACAGTGCAAAGCGTGTCATCGGCGAGATCAGGGAGACCGGATCCTTCCACCTTTTCAACAAGGAGGGCATTGACGATGACGAAACATACGAGGCAACCATGTCCGACAGCGGCAAGTATATGATGATATATACCGACGGTTCCGGCAACGAATCAAACGTCACCCGCAAAAAGCAGGCCATTGAACAGTTCAAGAAGTTCCATTCCGGCAGCGCTTCTGGTCAGACAAGCACCCAGACCAGCGAACAGTCAAGCAGTCAGACCAGTGAGCAGACAAGTGCTCAGGCAAGCGCTCAGACAAGCACGCAGACCAGTGCTCAGACAAGTGAAAACACCGGCGCGTGATATACTGCACCGGAAAACAAAAAAATTCCCGGCCGCACATCCGGGAATTTTCATTTATCAGACGTAGGCACTGCCCGATATTTACCCGCCGGAAAGGGCAGGGAAAGACCGGAAGTGTACAGCAAAAAAGCAAAGGAGAATAAACATGACAGGAATAATCGGAGCCATGGATATCGAGGTAAACGGACTTATCGAAAGGATGACCAACGCCGAAACGGAGATCATCAGCGGAACCGCGTTTACAAGCGGAAGACTTGGGAACACCGATGTTGTTGTGGCAAAATGCGGCATCGGCAAGGTCAACGCCGCCATGACTACCCAGACGATGATACTCCGCTACCGTCCCGACCGGATAATTAATACCGGCATCGGCGGCAGCACCAGCAGAGAGACCCATATCGGATATGTTGTGATCGCCGCGGATGTGGTCCAGCACGATATGGACACCACGGTCATCGGCGACGAACCGGGAACCCTCTTTCTGCCCTCTGAAAATATCGTGAAGATCCCCTGTGACAAAGCTCTCATAGAGGAGCTTGAAAGCGCCTGCGAAAAAGCAGGACACGCTCATTTTGTCACAGGCACCGTTGCCACCGGCGACCAGTTCATCAGCGGCAACGAAAGGCGTCTTGCTCTGAACGAGAGCTTCGGCGCTCTTGCCTGCGAGATGGAGGGCGGTGCCATCGGTCAGGTATGCCGCATCAATAACGTACCCTTTGCGATACTACGCTCCATATCCGACAGCATGAGCGAGACCGAGGACGCCGTGGAATACGCCTCCTTCAGCCGCTCCGCCGCAGAGCTGTCCATCCGGATACTGACCGCGCTGCTGTAATACAATACCCCCACAAGGACTGCCGGCAAGCTCAGTGAAACAACGCCCATGGGGTACTGCCGTCCAGGTGGTATTCCGGAAGGATGATAATGACTGTCGGTTTGTTTGTTTCCGGAACAAAACCGGGTGCGGACTCTCCTCCGGCCCGGGTCCGATATGCCCGATATTTTTCCCGTCATCCTGTGCCGGGACCTGACATTTATCCTCAGCACATCTGCAGCGCTGTCTTTTTGCAGTTCCTTAATATGCTCAGGAGGCTGGATGAACGACCCCCAGTCTCAGGTGGGCGGTCAGCTCTTCGACCTCACTCAGGGGAAGCTGCTTGACCTTGCAGAGAGTGCGCTTTTCGGCAAATATGCTGACATTTACATTGCACTTTCCTCTCATCTTCTGAAAAATATTCTGCTCAATGCGGATGCTCTGTATCATGGAAAAGGGAATGTAGTGCTTTTTAAGGGTAAGATTCTGATAGCTGCACACGATCAGATGACTGTCGGTAAGTCCCATGTAGGCATGACGGTAGGAAAAGATACGGAACAGCAGCCACCATATATCAAGCAGTCCCATAATTACCGCCAAAAGCAGTCCCGTTTCTCTCATGGACGGGATGATAAGGCGGTATATCAGAAACGCCGCTATGGGTACCATAACGAGAACCGGCAGATAAATATATGACCACACACTGCGGCGGGCAACGGAGATCTTCTTTCTTTCGGTAAATGTAAAACCCGTAAGATCGCTGACCTTACGCTTGACCGTGCCGGAGCTTTCGGGAGAGATTATCAGACCCTTGTCGCCCTTCAGCTTTCCCGACCCTATCACGGTCATGGAACAGCTCTCAAGATGGAGCAGCTTCATAAAAAGACTCTGGTCTATGCTTACGGAAGAAATACCGCTGATCTTTGTATAGGTGGTGCTGCGGCTGAGCAGACCCCGGGCCGTGACGATATAATCTCCGGCTCTGTACGATATGAACCTGACATACCTCAGAAAGCACAAAAGCATGGAAAGCGCCCAGCTCAGGATTATTATGGCTCCCAGGGTAGCCACCGCAGGAGACAGCACATCCGCAATAAAATCCCATTGTGAGCTTATGGAACCGATGACCATGCTTTCGGTTATCTCACGTCCCAGAAGCTGACTGCTCTTGTATATTACCGGAACAATAAATACCAGACCCGTTATCGGGTTTGACCAGAAGGCCGACATCAGGATAACTCCCATGATCCGGGAATGATATTCTGCTGAGCGGTCTTCTTTTTTTGCAAGCATATCTTTGAAGGCGCGTACCTTAAGAAAGGAAAAATACGCCGTAACATCATATTTTTTTCGGGATCCGGCGGGAGTATCCAGAGACACCCTTTCGGCTCCGAAGAGTGAGGAAATGACATCCCGGCAGAAAACCACGGTCCTTACGGAACTGTAGGGGATGACACAGTTGTTCCGGATCATGATGCCGCTCTTTATGTGAACGCCCCCGGACTCCAGTCTGTATTTCATACTGCCGTAGAGCATCACGGCATAGAAAATAAAGAACAGCACATAAAGGACGTTAAGCCCAAGGGAGCCTATAAGGTCGAGGATACCCTCCGGACGGTTAAAAAGCTGCTGTAAAACGGATATTATCACCACTATCACGGATAATTTAAGGTGGCGGACTATGGTGTAGGGATGGGTCTTTCTGAACTGATCTTTACCCATTCATCCCGCCCCCTTCCGCTTTGTGAAGGAGTTGACGGCGTCCCTTATCCGGCAGGCGTCCTCCATGGCTATCGGCCTGAGTCTCTGAGCAGAGCCCGCCATCATTATCCTGACGGTGCATACGCCGAAGACCTTCTGAACCACATCCTGACGGATAACGCAGTACTGCACACGGGAAAGAGGCATAACGGTCTTTTTCTGATAGAATACGCCCTTTTTCAGTATTACGAACCTTCCCGTAAGCGCACACCTTGCGTTCCTGAAATACACAGGTATATAAAGCAGTCTGAAATATCCGTATGTCAAAAGTACGGCTGCCATGATCGGAAGCGCAATTTTCCAGTAATAAAAGCACAATATTACCAGAAGCACCCCTACTGCGATCAGCAGTATGGTAAGGTTGGTCTTTGCCACCTGTGCGCCAAGAGGGGATATCAGGTTTTTGGGTTTATTCTGTGTGTTTTCCATGGCCGTTTTCTCCTTCCGGTCAGAAATGAACATAGCGGAATATATGATATATGCCGGTCTGCATCGGCAGCCGGACAGTAATTTGTCTCTCTGCAGTCAATTATACCACATTTCTTTGTTGAATACTGCATTTCTTACGAATTTTCAGTAACATTCCTGTTATAAAAATTGACGGGAGGGACATTTCATTGTACAATAGATAATGTATCCAAACAGAACGGAGGAACAGCCGATATGAATTCTACAAAAGAGGCTGCGCTGCTGATGTCGTCCCTTTCGGTTTTCAGGGGGATAACAAACCGCACCGTTGTAAAAGCCTATTATGAGCTTCTGTGTTCCCTTGACAAGCCGGTATTTGAATTTTCACAGGCCTGGGGCAGTTTTTTTGCCCTGCTTTGTGACAGGGGCTGTGTTGAAAGCTTTGCGGCATATCTCACCGAGACTGCCCTTTATGACGAAAACGCATTTTCACGGGCTGCGGCGGCAGGAAAGGAAAAATCCCTTTCCTCAAAGACCGTCAACGCCATCCGCAGGGACCTTTCGGCGATACGCAGAGTAAGCCTGCTCACTCCCGAAAAGATCCTCATGGACTATTCTCACCGTGACGAGCTGGGAATAATCGCCAACAACCTTCCCCGTTGGGAAACCGGCAGTCCTATCCGCGAGTTTCTGCACGATGACGAGATAATTGACGCCCTTGCTGATTTTTACAGGCGCAGCGGCTGCGGAATGTTTGCCCGCTACCGGGCGTTTATCTGGCGTGGCGGCAGCATAGAGCCTGTTCCATATCCCGACCCGGTCACCATAAGCTCACTGAAGACCTATGACCTTCAGCGCAATCTTGTTATCGAAAACACCCTTGCCCTGCTTAAGGGAGTTCAGAGCAATAACTGCCTGCTTTACGGCGACAGAGGCACAGGAAAATCCTCAACCGTAAAGGCGATACTGAACGAGTACTACACAAAGGGTCTGAGGATGGTAGAGCTTCCGAAGGACAGACTGTCGGAATTTCCCCTGCTGGTGGAAAAGTTAGCGGTGGTTCCGCTGAAATTCATAATTTTCATTGACGACCTTTCCTTCTCCAGCGACGACAAGAGCTATGCCCAGCTTAAGGCGGTGCTTGAAGGCGGTCTTGCGGTAAGACCCGAAAACACCCTTATATATGCCACCTCCAACCGCCGTCATATCGTTAAAGAGAGCTTTTCCGAGAGAAGCGGCGACGACGTTCATGTAAACGACACCATCCAGGAGACCCTTTCACTTTCCGACAGATTCGGTCTTGCGGTAAGCTTTACAAAGCCCGACAAGGAGCAGTATCTTGAAATCGTCTTTGCCCTTGCAAAGGAGAAGCACCTGATGATAAGTATCGACGACCTGACTGCAAAAGCCGAACGCTTTGCAATAGAGCGGGGCGGACGTTCTCCGAGGTGCGCAAGACAGTTCATCTCAGCCCTTGAGACCGAAATGGAGCTTCATTGATAAAACCACCCAAAGGAGCCATATCAAGTATGAAAAAAACAATCGCCTTATTGCTTTCCGCGCTGATGATATTTGCCCTTGCAGGCTGTTCAAACGGCGGATCCGACGAATACCCCGTGACCCTTGCCAACGTAACCATATACGAAAAGCCCGATTCAATAGTATGCCTCAGCGATTCCGTTGCCGACATACTTATCGCCTGCGGCTATTCCGACAGGATAACCGCCCGCTCGGACGAATGTACCCAGCCGGAGATCTCCGATGTTCCCTCAGTGGGCCGCAAGGACGAGCCTGCCATAAATAAGATCGGCGACGCAAATCCCGATGTGGTCTTTGCCGACAGGACCATTCCCGACGATTATATCACCAAAATAAAGGACACCGGCTCGGAGCTGCTCATTATGATGCCGGCAAAGAACTCCGAAGAGCTTACAAGACTGTATGAAAATGTCTGCGCCGTTGCGGACGGAAAAACCACCGGCAAAGAAAACGGAGCCGAAAAAGCAAATTCCATCATGCTGACAATGGGCGACCTTCAGAGGATCGTCCCCGAAAGAGAAGTGGTGGTGACCTCCTGCTATCTTTATGACATCACCGGAAACGCCGCCACCAACGACAGCTTTGAAGGCAAGCTCTTTTCATACTGCAACGCAACAAACGTGTGCGGCGTCGCAAAAAGCACCGATGAAATGATAAACAAGATACAGCTCTCCGACCCGGAATATATCTTCTGCGCCATGGGTCTTAAATCAAAGCTCAGGGAGGACAAGAATTTCCGCAACCTGAGAGCCGTTACGAATAACAATGTCTATGAGATCGACACCACCATGTTCCAGCGTCAGGGCAACAGCATGACAGAGGTCCTGTCCTTCATGATAGAGACTATGTATCCGGAACTGAAGACCGGCGCCAATAAGAATACCTCTTCAACGGAAGCTTCCGAAGAATCCCCATCCTCCGCTCCCGAAGCAAGCGGTGAACAGAGCGGTCAGAATTCCGACACAAGCGCACCTGAACAGAACAGTGATAACTCCGATGCAAGCAAGCCCGAACAGAGCAGCCAGAACTCCGATACCAGCAAGCCCGAACAGAGCGGCGAGAGCTCTGACACAAGCAAGCCTGAACAGAGCGGCGAGAATTCCGACACAAGCAAACCGGAGGAAAGCTCATCGGATGTATCCGCCGACGATTCCCTCACCATCACCGACGGACTTGCCTACGGCATAGGTGAAGATCACGAGGACGTGAACAAGATACAGGTAAGACTGAAATACCTGGGCTACTATACAGAGGAGACCACGAATTACTTCGGTGACTACACAAAGTCCTGCTTTGAGGCCTTTGAAGAAGCCAACGGACTTGAGGTCAACGGCTACGCAAGCAACGAAGACCTGAAGCTGCTGTTCTCCGCAAAGGCAAAGAGAGCTCCCAAGACCGAAGAAAGCTCTGAGTGACGCTTTACTCTGAATCCGGTGTTCTATCCGACGAACATTAAGGCAATACCGCACAGAGATAGTGCCCGTGAAGCGCCGTAGATTTTTTCGTCAGATTGTATCAAAACACCGCAGGAATACTGAC
>JBGUWL010000094.1:0-36648 GCA_045221075.1 Acutalibacteraceae bacterium | reverse complement strand
AGGACTCCCGACATTTACCGCCGGAAGTCCTGAACTTTTTGAACGTGTTCTCTTTTGGTCGTAAATTGGTCGTAAATTTGTACGCTTGCTATACGAAAACCCTGATTTTATGCGGCTTTACTTATCCAAACTTTTCATTGTCGGGAAGAGCAGGACGTCTCTGATAGCGGGGGAGTCGGTCATCAGCATACACATACGGTCGATGCCGAAACCGATGCCGCCTGTGGGGGGCATGCCGATCTCAAGAGCGTTGAGGAAATCTTCGTCGGTGCGGTTGGCCTCTTCGTCACCCAGGGCAAGCAGCTCCTCCTGAGCCTTGAAGCGCTCTCTCTGGTCGATGGGATCGTTCAGCTCGCTGTAGGCATTGGCCATCTCCCAGCCGTTCATGAAGAACTCGAAGCGCTCAACATAGTTGGGATCTTCGGGCTTTCTCTTTGTCAGGGGGGAGATCTCAACCGGATGATCCATCAGGAAGGTGGGCTGTATCAGGTGCTCCTCAACAAAGGTCTCAAAGAACAGGTTGAGGATGTCGCCCTTCTTGTGGTGCTGTTCGTATTCCACGCCCTTTTCGTCAGCGATCCTGCGGGCTTCTTCAATGGTGTTTATTGTGTTAAAGTCAACGCCGGAATATTTCTTTACGGCGTCTACCATGGTAATGCGCTCAAAGGGCTTGCCAAGATCCATCTCGATACCGTTGTATACAATGGTGGTGGTGCCGAGAACCTCCTGGGCAACAAAGCGGTAAAGGTTTTCGGTAAGATCCATCATGCCGTGATAGTCGGTATAGGCCTGATAAAGCTCCATCAGGGTGAATTCGGGATTGTGGCGGGTATCGAGCCCTTCGTTGCGGAATACTCGGCCGATCTCGTACACTCTTTCAAGTCCGCCCACGATGAGGCGCTTGAGGTAAAGCTCAAGGGATATTCTCAGACGCAGGTCTTCATCCAGAGCGTTGAAGTGAGTCTCAAAGGGACGCGCGGTAGCTCCGCCGGCGTTTGATACCAGCATCGGAGTTTCGACCTCCATAAAACCCTGGCCGTCAAGGTAGCGGCGGATAGTGCTGATTATCTTTGAACGCTTGATAAAGGTCTCCTTTACTTCTTCGTTCATGATAAGGTCAACATAGCGCTGACGGTAGCGGGTGTCCGTGTTCGTGAGTCCGTGATATTTTTCGGGCAGTATCTGAAGGCTCTTTGAAAGCAGGGTGATCTCTGAAGCGTGAACGGAGGTTTCGCCGGTCTTGGTTTTGAATACCTCGCCCTTAAGACCGATGATGTCGCCGATATCCAGCTTTTTGAACTGCTTATAGGCCTCTTCACCGATGCTGTCCCTTGCAACATAAGACTGGATAGTGCCCTTAAGGTCCTGAATGTGGCAGAAGGAAGCCTTGCCCATTACTCGCTTTGACATAACACGTCCGGCGATAGCAACGGTCTGTCCCTCAAGGCTGTCAAACTGTTCCTTTATGTCAGCGCTGTGATGTGTCACGTCATATTTCATTATCTGGAACGGGTCGTTCCCTGATTCCTGAAGCTCCTTCAGCTTGTCTCTTCTTACCTGAAGCAGGCTGTTAAGATCCTGCTGACGGGTGTTGTTTTGCTCTCCCATATTCTTCTTCCTTTCGTTATTCGGACAGAACTCCTGACACAGAGGTCCGCAATGTTTCCCGTTTATTTTGAGATCTCAAGGATAATGAACTGTATCACGCCTTCGGGGGTTTCAACATCTACGGTGTCGCCCACCTGATGACCCAGCAGAGCGGAACCGACGGGTGATTCGTCCGAAAGCTTTCCTTCAAAGGGATCGGCCTCGTTTGAGCCGATGATCTGATACTCAACGTCTTCATCAAACTCACAGTCATGCAGCTTGACTTTTGAGCCGATATGGATATGCTCGCTGCTGAGCTCGCTTTCGTCAATGATCTTGGCGTTCTTGAGAATAGCCTCTATCTGGGATATCCTTGCTTCCAGCATTGCCTGATCGTTTTTTGCCTCGTCATATTCACTGTTTTCGGAAAGGTCACCAAAGGACAGCGCTACCTTGATCTTTTCCGCCACCTCTTTACGTTTTACGGTTTTGAGGTATTCCAGTTCCTGTTCGTAGTTTTTCAGACCCTCGTCGGTCAGAAGTGTTTGCTTTGCCATATATAAAGACCCCTTCTTTTGGATTTCAATACTCCTATTATAGTAAACTCCGCCCAATCTGTCAAGCGCAGAGCACCCCAAGGGCACTTGTTACACTGCGCCTGCGCTCCCGATTCGCGGCGGTCACTCCGCTGCGCTGCGCTCCGGACTCGGACGGAATACTATTATTTCCGCGCCAATCATATAAAATATGACTACACTGATAAAATCATAATCGCGGCACAAAACTAATGGATGTTATTGAACCGGGGCGCGAAATAGGGAGCGCAGGCTCTGCGCCGGCACGTCATATACCGTTTCCATCCGCCGCTGCGCCCCGGAAAGGGGCGCTTTCCGGCTGGTTTCTATGGGCAGCCGGTTTTTTGTTCTTTACGGTTTGGCGTGCCTGGTTATTGTGGTATAAACTTCTTAATATACTTGTAAATATAAATATTATTAATTATGCGTTATTCATTGAGCGAACGAAGTGAGCGCTTCCGCCTCCCTCACTGAGGGATAAGTGACGCCCCAAGAAGCGGAGCCGAAGGCGAACGCTGATTGGATGGCGGAACTTATGCAAAGCTGGTGGCGCGCAGCGCCAGAGGGAGTTGATTGTTGAGCGAAGCGTTTCTGCGAAGCGCTTAATTCCACTTTCCACATTCCAAATTCCACATTCAATAACTTCACAATTCAATTTCTCTATTATTCACTATTCATTATTCATTGAGCGACCGGAGGGAGCGTTTCCACTCCACACTCCTGACTCATAACTCCTGACTCAAACAATTCCGCTCCTGACTTAAACGAATCGTCATTTATTCCGGTCCCTGAGACGCAGGGCAAGGTCCCTGAGGAATCCGGTATCCCCCTCAAAAACGGAAAGACAGTCTATGGCTTCATCCGTCAGCTTTGCCGTGAGTCTCCTGCATTCTTCAAGACCCAAAAGGGAAACATAGGTGGACTTGTTGTTTTCAAGGTCACTGCCAATAGGCTTTCCCAAAGTGGCTTCGTCGGAGGTAACGTCCAGCATATCGTCCACTATCTGAAAGGCAAGTCCTATTTTTTCTGCGTATGTCGCAGCGGCCTCAAAGCAGGCTTCGTTTGCTCCTGCAGAGATACAGCCCAGCAGACAGGCTGCCCTGATGAGTGCGCCGGTCTTTTTGCTGTCCATTATCCTGAGACGCTCCGCGGACACCTGGCGGTTCTCGCTTTCAAGGTCGATCATCTGTCCGCCTATCATGCCTTCCGCTCCGGCGCGGGAGGAAAGCAGACGGGCCGCCTTGAGACACTTTTCGGCGCCGTTGAGCTTTTGAGCCTTTTCTCCGGAGACCGTCTCAAAGGCAAGGGTGAGCAGACCGTCACCGGCAAGAACTGCGGCGGCTTCGCCGAACACCTTGTGATTGGTGGGTTTTCCCCGGCGTATATCGTCGTCATCCATACAGGGAAGGTCGTCGTGTATAAGAGAGTAGGTATGTATCATCTCTATGGCGCAGGCAAAGGGCATTGCCGCCTCTGCGCTGCCTCCGCACACCTTTGCAAAGGCAAGGGTGAGCATGGGTCTGATGCGCTTGCCGCCTGCGGACAGGCTGTACTTCATCGCATCCACCACAGTATCTATATAGCCGTCCTTTTCCGGAAGATATGAAAGCAGCTCTCTTTCGATCTCCGTTATCATGGTGTTCACTTTTCGGTCTCCTCCTTTTCAAGGTCAGTTATCATGGTTATCTTCTGTTCGGCCTTTTTCAGGGCAGAATAACATTCCGCGGAAAGACCCGTTCCCTCTTCAAAGAGCTTCATTGCCTCTTCAAGGGGCAGGTCGCCGTTTTCAAGGTCGTTCACTATTTCTTCAAGGCGCAGCATTGCCTGTTCATAATCGAGCTTTTTCTTCATTCCGGTATCTCCTCTCTGTCAATGACCCGGCAGGGCAGAGAACCGTCCTGCAGCAGTATTTCAAGTTCATCCCCCGTACTGACTTCCCTGACGGACCGGACGATTCTTTGATCCTTTTTTGTTACGGAATAACCCCGTGAAAGCACCTTAAGGGGACTGAGGGCGTCAAGCTTTGCCCCAAGGGAGGAAAAACGGTGCTTTTCCCTTGAAACACAGCCTGAATATGCCGACTTCAGCCTTTCCTGCAGCATGGACAGTCTCAGTTTCCTGAAGCGTACAAGCTCCATAGGCGACCGCAGGACATGGGCGCTGCGTATGCGCTGCAGCCGCAGGGATTCACGGCGCAGTCTTGACTGCATGGCTTCCCGTATACGGCGGTGCATAAAGGCAAGGCCGCCAAGCATTGCGCTCATATCGGGAGACACAAGCTCCGCACCGGCCGAGGGCGTTGACCCACGGACATCCGCAACAAAGTCGCATATAGTAAAATCCGTCTCGTGACCGACGGCGGATACAACGGGTATCCGGCAGTCATATATCGCCCTTGCGAGAGTCTCGTCATTGAAGGGACTCAGGTCCTCGGCGGAACCTCCGCCTCTTCCGATGATTATTACGTCAACATTCCCGATACGGTCGAACCTTCTTATTCCTTCGGTAAGGCTCTGAGCGGCTCCCGCGCCCTGTACAAGAGCAGGACAGAATACTATCTCCGCAAGAGGATAGCGGCGTTTCATTATCTCAAATATATCCCTGACAGCATCGCCGGTGGGAGAGGTTATGACCCCCACGCGCCGGGGATATTCCGGCAGGGAAAGCTTGTGGTCCCTGTCAAAAAGGCCCTCCTTCAGCAGCTTTGCCTTGAGCTGTTCAAAAGCAAGGTTAAGGGCTCCGGCTCCGTCGGGCTGCATGGAGTCTATATAGAACTGATAGCTGCCCGTGGCCTCATACAGGGACACACGCCCCTGTACTATCACCTTCATGCCGTCCTTTGGGCGGAACCGCAGACCGGAAGCACTGCCGGCAAACATCACTGCCTTAACGGCGCTCCTGTCGTCCTTCAGGGTCATGTAGATATGTCCCGAGCGGTGAAGTGTAAGGTTGGATATCTCGCCGGTCATCCACAGGGTGCGAAGGTTCCTGTCTGAGTCCAGCAGGCTTTTTACATACAGATTAAGACCCGAAACGGTCAGTACATTGCTCATTTTATTCACTCAAATCTTATCTGACCCTCCTGTGCATCCGGCAGGTCATAGCCCAGATGCAGGCAGGCGGCTCTTGTTATGCAGCGGCCCCTTGGGGTACGGTTGAGAAAGCCTATCTGCATCAGATAGGGTTCTATAACATCCTCAATAGTGACGGCTTCTTCTCCGATGGAAGCGGCCAGCGTCTCCAGTCCCACGGGACCTCCCCGGTAATTCTTCACTATGGCGGAAAGCATCCTGCGGTCGTTGGAGTCAAGACCCAGCTCGTCTATCTCCAGCCGTTCAAGTGCGGTCTGAGCTGTCTCAAGGGTTATCACCCCGTCGGACAGCACCTGTGCAAAATCCCGTACACGCTTTAGCATACGGTTGGCTATTCTGGGAGTGCCTCTTGAACGGGAGGCTATTTCGAGGGCTCCGTCAGGCTCTATGGCAATATTCAGAATTCCTGCGCTGCGGGTCACGATACGGGCAAGCTCCTCCGGTGTATACAGTTCAAGGCGAAAGGAAACTCCGAACCTGTCACGCAGGGGCGCAGTGAGCTGACCGGCTCTTGTTGTTGCTCCCACAAGGGTGAAATGAGGCAGGGGCAGATGATAGGACGCCGCCATCTGACCCTTTCCTGTAACAATATCTATCGCAAAATCCTCCATTGCAGGATAGAGTATCTCTTCAACGGCACGGGAGATGCGGTGTATCTCGTCGATAAACAGCACGTCCCCTTCGTTCAGGTTGGTCAGTATGGCCGCAAGGTCGCCGGGCTTTTCGATTGCGGGTCCTGAGGTTATCCTGAGGCTCACTCCCAGCTCGTTTGCGATTATTCCGGAAAGTGTGGTCTTTCCAAGACCCGGCGGTCCGTACAGCAGAACATGGTCAAGGCTTTCGTTTCTCTGACGTGCGGCCTCGATAAACACAGCCAGGTTCTGTTTGGTCTTTTCCTGACCGATATAGTCCTCCAGTCTTCTGGGACGGAGAGGGTTGTCGCTGTCGGTATCGCCCATTATCTCCGTGGGTGACACCAGACGGTTTTCAAAATCATAATCTTCCATCTTATTATCCTTTCTGCCCTTTTGCTGCGGCAGCAATTTTTTTAGTTATGAGTTAGGAGTGAGGAGTGGAATGTAGAATGTGGAATTTGGAATTTGGAAAGTGGATTAGTTGAGTGGAGTTAGGAGTTTTTTAATTTGGAATTTGGAACGTGGAAAGTGGAATCTGCTCCTGTCGGAAATTACATAAATCCCCCCCGACCAAGCCGATAGACACATCTACCTTTTGCCTATGGCTTTGAGGGTGAGTCCGATTATCTCTTCAACGGAAAGTGACGGGTCAATGCCCTTCATAAAGGGCAGCACCTCATCAGGTGAATAACCCAGCACGGTCAGCGCTCCCACGGCCTTTGAAAGATTGCCCTGGGGAACAACGCTGTCCGACAGGTCGGTGCCGGAAACGTCAAGGGGCTCCGAAACACCAAGCTTCTTTATCTTGTCCTTAAGCTCAAGGATGATACGCTGGGCAAGCTTGTTGCCCACTCCGCTGGCTTTTGTGAGGGTCTTGCTGTCCCCCATGGAGACCGCAAGGGCCACCTGCTCCGGACTGAGCACCGAAAGTATCGCAATTGCCACCTTGGCTCCCACACCGCTTATTGAGGTGAGCATACGGAAGCAGTTGACTTCGGCGGTGGTGGAAAATCCGCAAAGCTCTATCGCGTCCTCTCTGACCATCATGTGGGTATAGACCATGGCGTTCTCCCCTACCCTGGGAAGACTGCGCAGGGTGTTCATGGTGGCAAGGCATTTGTAGCCCACACCGCCGCACTCTATCACGAAAAACGCAGGCTCCGTGTGGATGAGCTTTCCGTTAAGACTGTATATCATCAGTGTATCTCTCCCTCTGTTTTCATTCCGACTCCGTGAAATTCCTTTTTTATATAGAACAGTTCCTTTCTGTCTATGAGCTTTCTGCCGTCAAAGGTCAGCCGAATAATATAGGGCATATAGTCGATTATCCTCAGGAACTGTTCACAGCCGAATGAATTATCAAAATAGTTGATTATTGTGGAAAGAGCGGTGCCGTGGGTACCCACAAGCACGGTCTGTCCGCTGTGACGGCGCAGTATGTCCCACAGCGCAGCAATATTACGCTGCTGGGTGGAACCGATGCTTTCGCCGCCTTCCTCGTGAAACTCAAAGTCCGCCCAACGCCGGCGGAACATCTCGTGACTGTTGCTGCCAAGACCTGGATTGTCCCTTTCGCGGAGTCTTGGGTCCGTTTCCAGGGTCAGCCCCTGACGTTCAAGTATCGGCTCTATTGTAAGTATGCTGCGCCGGTAGGGACTGCTGACGGCAGCGTCAAATCTTATCCCTTCAAGAGCCTTTGCGGCCTCCATGCGGTCAGCCATTCCTTCTTCAGAAAGCCCGAAGCTGCTGTTGTCGCCGCCCTTGCTGTAATCGGGCTGGGCGTGGCGGACAAAGTAGAGTGTTGTCATTTTTCCGTCCTCCTTCTGTTGAGCAGAGACCTGAGAGTTGTTCCGGAGCTCTGGGCGTGACATATTGCGATGGCAAGGGCATCGGCAGTGTCGTCGGGCTTCGGCACCTGAGGGAGCTTTAAAAGCCTGCGGGTCATCTCCATGACCTGGGGCTTATGCGCCTGACCGTAGCCTGTGACGGCCGTCTTTACCTGCAGCGGGGTGTACTCGCTGATGGGTATATTGCTGTTCTGTCCCGCAAGCAGGATAACTCCTCTTGCCTGAGCAACGTCTATTGCGGTCTTCTGGTTATTCTGAAAGTACAGACGCTCTATTGCCATTTCGTCCGGATCGTTTTTAATTATGACGGACAGTATTCCGTTGTATATCTGCTGCAGCCGCAGCGCAAAGGGCGTATCAGGCTCCGTTGTGACGGCTCCGTAATCAACGGAATAGTAACGTCCCCCGCTGAATTCTATGACCCCGTAACCGACTATTGCGTACCCCGGGTCTATTCCCAATATTCTCATTGTGTTACTCCGTTTATACGTACCTGCGGCCTAAGCGGCAGGTGTTTCCTGTTACAGTCCGGCAGCAATACCGATAGTGCCGGAACAGCTTCTCTTCCTAATATTCTACCATAATGCCCCGAAGGTATCAAGACCGATATGCACAAAGATGGGTCACCGCAGAAAAGCCGCAAAGCGGTAAACTTTGCGGCTTGATATGATATCATGCTGAATATTTCCAGGGAATGAAGGTCCAGCGTATTATTTTTGAGCGCAGCTCGGGGGATGTGTGTCCCGACATTCTCAGCAGACTGCTGTAGCCCTTTTGTTTGAGGGATTTTTTGATGGCGGAATGTGAAAAGCCCTGCTTAAGCAGAAGGTCCACCACAGCCATTACAACAGAAGGCAGCTTCTGATACTCAAAAAGCTCGGTAAGCGCAAGGTTGTCACGGCGCTGGAGCTTGATGGTCTCGAACACCTTGAGCATGGCTTCGATACGCTCGTAGCAGTTTACATTTTCAAGGGCATTGTCACGGACGGTCGTGCCGTCGGATATGCGGGTCAGGTTCATTTCGGTGCAGGAAATCTGGGGATCGTGAAGCAGCACATTGTAAACAAAGGCCTCAATATATCCGTAATTGCAGTCCTCATAGAATTTTATATGGTGTAGCAGAAGGTACTCCCGCTTCAGCATTACGGCGGTAAAGTCAAAAAACGCCTTGCCGTTGATAAGACCGGTCAGCAGAGAAAGGGAGTCCACACGGTCGGTGCCGGGTTTTTTGAATACGTCCGCTCCCGACAGTGCGTTCTGCTGAGGAGATACGGAAAAGACAAAGTCCGATGCGTTCGCCTCCGCAAGAGCAAGATAAGACGGGATGTACTTTTTGTACCGCCTGTTGGGATATACAAAGGTGAGGTACTTTCCGTCAGACTTGTATATGCCTGTGTTCAGGGCGGAGCTGATGCTGCCGCCTCCGCTCTGGATGACACAGCCTCTAAGCTTCTGACGCTTTATCTCATCAAGAGCCCTTATGACACTGTCGTCGGAGGAGTTCATGTCTATTATTATGAACTCGGCCTCCAGATCGCAGAGCTCCTCTGCAAGACTGCCTATCAAGTCGGAAAGCTGACGGCTGTTGTTTTTTATTGGGATGATTACGGACAAATCAACACTTGCCATGATGATGCTCCTTGACCTCCGGAAAAATACTCTCAGGGCGGATGCGCCCGGGAACGTCACCGGAACTATGATCCGGCGGAGTTACGGAACCGTACCCCGCCGATTACATTATATCACATTTTTGCGGAAGGACGGATAATTTTTGAAACAAAAAATTACATCATAACGATATATGTTTTGTGTAATATTACTCTTTTGCTCCGATTTTTTCCTGTATAAGATCGGCAGTCTCTTTTGCAAGACGGGTAATAAGCTCTTTGTCAAGACCCTCCAGCATGACCCTTACAAGGGGTTCGGTGCCGGAAAGGCGCACAAGTATCCTGCCGTCGTTTCCCAGCTGTTTTTTGACGGAATCTATCTTTGCTCTGATATCCTGATTGGTAAAGAAATGGAGCTTGCCCTCGTTTGTGACCTTTACATTGATAAGCACCTGGGGATATCTTGTCATCAGGGTGGCAATGCTGGAAAGCTTTGCCCGGCGGCGGTTGATTATGCTGAGTATCTGAGCAGCAGTAAGCTGTCCGTCACCGGTGGTGGCGTAATCGAGGAAAATAACATGGCCCGACTGCTCGCCGCCGAAGTTATAGCCCTCTCTCAGCATGGCTTCAAGGACATATCTGTCGCCTACGTCGGTAGAGATGAATTTCAATCCGTTGTCGGCACAGAATCTGCTGAAGCCCATGTTTGACATAACGGTACCCACAGCGGCGTTTTTGCTCAGCTTGTTGCGTGAGGCAAGATCAAGGGCGCAAATTGCCATGATGAAATCGCCGTCTATCACGTTGCCCTTTTCGTCTACGGCAAGACAACGGTCTGCGTCGCCGTCAAAGGCGATACCGGCTTCAAGGTGGTTCTCCACAACATATTTCTGGAGGTTCTCCAGATGGGTGGAGCCGCAGTCAAGATTGATGTTTACACCGTCGGGCTTGTCCGCAAGCATACTGCACTGGGCGCCCAGTCTGGTAAACAGGGTCTCGGCGGTAGAGGACGAGGAACCGTTGGAGCAGTCAATGGCTATCTTCATACCGTCAAGACGGTATGGAACGGTCTCTATGATATGATTGATATAGTCTTCCTTTGCGTTCTCGGCGCGGCTGACACGTCCAAGTCCGTCCCCCGTGGGGGTATAATAGGGCTTTGCCCTGTCAAGGACGATGGATTCTATCTCTGCCTCCAGCTCGTCCGGCAGCTTGTAGCCGTCACTGGAAAAGATCTTTATTCCGTTGAATTCAAAGGGATTGTGTGACGCCGAGATCATCACGCCGGCGTCTGCGTTATACTCCTTGATGAGGAACGCCACTGCCGGTGTCGGCACTGCTCCCAGCAGCACCACATCCGCTCCCACCGAACAGAGTCCGGCGACGAGCGCGCCCTCAAGCATATATGACGAACGGCGGGTATCCTTGCCGATAAGCACCTTCGGGTGCTTGCTGCTGCCGCTGTCGGTCAGCACCATTGCTGCTGCCCTGCCGATGTTCATTGCAAGCTCACAGGTGAGCTCCGTGTTTGCAATGCCTCTGGCACCGTCTGTTCCGAATAATCTTCCCATGTCTGTTCTCCCTTTCAAACCGGCCCTGCCGGATGTAGCTTATTCACACCCTGACCGGTGCGTAATCAATGTTATGCGCCCTGCCGCACAGCCATGCTATGCCGGCTGCGTTGTCTGCGGAAAATTCCGGAGCGGCAAAGCGGGCGTCGAATTTCCGTTCAAGAGCGGTGCGGATGATCCTGTCGGACATCACCCCGCCGGCAAAAAGCACGGGCAGACTTCCGTGTCCCTCAAGCAGCGAGCGGCACATCCCTGAAAGAGTCTTTTCAACACAGGCAAGACACAATGCCGCCGTCTCTTCCTTTGAGGCTCCGCTCTCGTATGCCCTGCGGCAGATATTTTCAATGCCCGAAAGACAGCAGTCGCTGCCCTTCAGGGTCGCCCGGGGCGTTATCTTATTTTCGTTGTTTTTTGCCAGCTCTTCAAGCCTTGCTCCGCAGGGAAAGGGCAGACCCATCATCACACCTATCCTGTCGATAAGCTGACCTGCGTTGAGATCAAGGGTACGGGCGGCTATATGGGTTTCAAACTCTCCGTTGCCCTTGGGGACAACAAGCACGGCTTCGGTGGTGCCGCCGGAAACATGAAAGGCTATGAACCTGTCGTCAAACAGCTCCGGACAGCCTGCCGAATACACCGCCGCAGCGATGTGTCCGCTCTGGTGGGAAAAGGTATACAGGGGTATCCCGCAGAATGCCGCAAGACTCCGGGCCGTACCGTGTCCCACGGTAAAGCAGGGCATATAGGAGCCCTCTGCGTCCCTGGGACGTGAAGACACTCCGATCGCGGATATTTCGTTTTTTCCGCCCCTCAGCAACTCTTCAAGAAGCTCCGGAAGCTGTCGGGTATGATGGAATACAGTGTCGCTCTGACGCAGACCGCACTCTCCCTCACGGACCGGCAGCAGCTTTTTGAGCTGCCTTATTCCCTTTTCGGTATCATAGAGCGCAGCGGAGGTAGTGTAGTTGCTGGTGTCAATACCTAAATAGCAGGACATCACTTCTCACCGCTTTTTCCTATGGTCTTTGCCGCCGCTCCAAGAACGCCGTTTACAAAGGATCCGTCCTCAGCGGTGGCATAATTCTTTGCCAGCTCCACGGCCTCGTTGATGGAAACGCTGTGAGGAATGTCATCCATATAGAGCATCTCGAACACGGCTATCCTCATTATTGTAAGGGATACCTTTGATATCCTGTTCTTCTTCCAGCCCCTGAGGTTTTCTTCGATGAGCCTGTCTATTTCCTCCCGGTGCTCTTCGATGCCGGTCACTACCGTACGGGCGTAGCGGCTGATTTTCTGGTCACGGGCATCCTGAGCGTCTTCAAATACCGTTTCGGCGGCATCGTCCCTGAACAGCCGTTCAAAGGCAAGATCAAGCGCCTGCTGTCTTTCCTCCCGTCTGGTGAGAGGTTTCTTTTCCGATTGAGCCATAGTCTGCTCCTCCCTTGTATCGTATGTCCTGCGGCGCCGCAGGAGCATATCCGGTCATTATTTCAGGATGGCCTTGTGGAATACCTTCTTGCCCTTTTTGATGATGACAAAGCCCTTCTCAAAGGCGTCAGTGCTTATCTCGGCCTTTACGTCGGTGATCTTTTCGTCGTCAACGGAAATGCCGCCCTGCTGTATAAGACGTCTTGCCTCAGCCTTTGAGGGCACCAGCTTGGTTTCTGCAAGCAGGTCGATAAGACCGATGCGTCCGTCGGTGAAGACATCCTGTGAAAGCTCGGTAAAGGGCATATTGTCGGTGTCAGACTTGCTGGAGAAGAGGGCTCTTGCGCCTTCAAGGGCCTTGTTTGCTTCTTCCTCGCCGTGGACAAGCTTTGTCAGCTCAAAGGCAAGTATCTCCTTTGCCTTGTTGAGCTGGCTGCCCTCCCATTTTTCCATCTCACGGATCTCGCTCATGGGAACGAAGGTCAACATCTTGAGGCACTTTATTACATCGCTGTCGGATACGTTTCTCCAGTACTGGAAGAAATCAAAGGGGCTGGTCTTTTCGGCGTCGAGCCATACTGCGCCCTTTTCGGTCTTGCCCATCTTTTTGCCCTCGGAATTGAGCAGCAGATTGATGGTCATTGCGTAGGCGTCCTTGCCCAGCTTTCTGCGGATAAGCTCGGTACCTCCCAGCATATTGCTCCACTGGTCATCTCCGCCGAACTGCAGGTTGCAGCCGAAGCGTCTGTACAGTGAAAGGAAGTCGTAGCTCTGCATTATCATGTAGTTGAATTCAAGGAAGCTGAGTCCTCTTTCCATACGCTGCTTGTAGCACTCGGCTGTCAGCATACGGTTAACGCTGAAGCAGGCGCCGACCTCCCTCAGAAGCTCCACATAGTTGAGGTTCAGCAGCCAGTCAGCATTGTTTACCATCAGCGCCTTGCCGTCGGAGAAGTCGATAAAGCGGCTCATCTGCTTTTTGAAGCACTCGATGTTATGATCTATGTCCTCTTTTGTAAGCATCTTGCGCATATCGGTCTTGCCCGAGGGGTCGCCGATCATACCGGTGCCGCCGCCAAGAAGTGCAATGGGACGGTTGCCCGCCATCTGGAGGCGCTTCATCAGGCACAGCGCCATAAAGTGTCCTACGTGAAGGCTGTCGGCGGTGGGGTCAAAACCGATGTAGAACACCGCGTTTCCGCTGTTGATAAGCTCCCTGATCTCTTTTTCGTCTGTCATCTGGGCAATAAGCCCACGTTCCTGAAGTTCTTCAAATACTCCCATTTTATTTGTCCTTTCTGCCCTTTGCGGGCGGTAGATTTTTGGGGACAAAAAACGCCCCCTGCATTTTTACAGAGGGCGATAAATTACCGCGGTACCACCTCAATTTACCGCCTTTTATCCGGCGGCCTTACGGGCTGCAAACACAGCCTCGCACTGTAACGTGTGCAAAACGGTCAGACTTTATGCAGTCGCTTTCTGGGTCTGACGGCTCCAAGATGTATTTCACCCGCCGCCGACGGATATTTTCACCACCCATATCCTCTCTTGAGACGGCTTTGCGGACTACTTTTTCTTTTCACAGCCGATATAGATTCAGTATATACGGTTTTTCCGGTTTTGTCAATCGTTTTGTGGATGTAAATTTGTCGGGGCCTGTACGGAGACTTAAACAAGGAGCAAAGCTCCGGCAAGACCGCTTGATTGGAGCGAGCGACGCCGTCAACAGACGCATGTCACCCGCCGCCTTACGAGGGTGCGGGTGTCCGGTGGACACCTCTCATACTGTTTTCCGATTAAAAGTGTCAGCTTTTATTCGGAAAACAATATTACACCAACAAAAAAGAGAACAGTCATAACGAATTATCGCACAACTGTTCTCAGCATTTTTTATCTTGGGTGTGGAAGTCCGGACAATGCCGGAGTCAGTGGTCAGGACCCTTGACTTATCTTCTGTCGCCTCCGTCGCCGCCGCGGCGGAATCCGCCTCTGGGACCGGAGGGACGGCGGGGTGCTACGTCGTTTTCGGGGGTAAGACCTTCGACCTCGATGAGAGCCTCACGGCGGGAGAGGTTCAGTCTGCCCTTGTCGTCTATGTCAAGCACCTTGACGATGATGATGTCGTCTACGTTTACAACGTCGGTGACCTTTTCGGTGCGCTTTACGTCAAGCTGTGAGATGTGGCAGAGGCCTTCCTTGCCGGGAGCGATCTCAACAAATGCGCCGAAGTCCATCAGACGGGTGACCTTGCCCTTGTAGATGGCGCCGGGCTCGGGATCCTTTACGATGGTGTCAACGATGGTCATTGCACGCTTGCAGTTTTCAAGGTCAAGACCGGAAACATATACATGACCGTCCTCTTCGATGTCGATCTTGACGTCACACTCGGCGCAGATCTTCTGGATGACCTTGCCGCCGGAACCGATGACCTCACGGATCTTGTCAACGGGAATAACGGTAGAGAGCATCTTGGGAGCATATTTTGAAAGCTCGGGTCTGGGCTCGGGAATGGCCTTGAGCATTACTTCGTCAAGTATGTAGTTGCGGGCCTTGTGGGTCTTTTCAAGGGCTTCCTTTACCATTTCGGGAGTAAGACCGCTGATCTTCAGATCCATCTGGATGGCGGTGATGCCTTCCTTTGTACCGGCAACCTTGAAGTCCATGTCGCCGAAGAAATCTTCAAGACCCTGAATGTCTACCATAGTCATCCAGCGGTCGCCCTCGGTGATAAGGCCGCAGGAAATACCTGCTACGGGAGCCTTGATGGGAACACCGGCGTCCATCAGAGAAAGAGTGGAACCGCAGATAGAACCCTGTGAGGTGGAGCCGTTGGAGGAGAGGATCTCGGAAACAAGGCGGATGGTATAGGGGAACTCCTCAACCGGAGGAATTACCGGAACAAGAGCGCGCTCAGCCAGTGCGCCGTGACCGATTTCTCTGCGGCCGGGGCCTCTGGAGGGCTTTGTCTCGCCTACGGAATATGAGGGGAAGTTGTAGTGATGGATGTATCTCTTTGAGGTCTCGTCACCGATGCCGTCAAGTATCTGGGCGTCGCTGACGGAGCCGAGGGTAGTAACCGTGAGCACCTGGGTCTGTCCTCTGGTGAACAGGCCTGAGCCGTGAACACGGGGAAGAACGCCGACCTCGGAGGCAAGAGGACGCATCTGGTCCATCTTTCTGCCGTCAACTCTCTTCTGCTCGTCAAGCAGCCAGCGGCGGACGATGAACTTCTGTGTCTTGTAGAGACATTCGTCGATCTTTTCGGCCTGGTCGGGATAGATCTCGTCAAACTTCTCGTGAACGGCGTCATAAATGGGCTTCAGTCTGTCGTCACGGACCTTCTTGTCATCGGTGTCAAGAGCCACACGGATATCGTCGATGGCAAAGGACTTGATGGCTTCAAGCATCTCTGCATCCGGCTCGTTGCTGGGATATTCAAACTTCTCCCTGCCGATCTGGCTGCGGATGTCCTTGATGAACTCGATTATTGCCTGGTTAGCCTCGTGACCTGCCATGATGCCGTTGTACATCTCTTCGTCGGTAACGATATCTGCGCCGGCCTCGATCATTGCAATACGGCTGTCGGTGGAGGCAACTGTAACTGCCATACGGCTGACCTCACGCTGAGCCTTTGTGGGGTTGATGACATACTCGCCGTCAACATAGCCCACGGATACGGCAGAGATAGGTCCGTTCCAGGGAATATCGGAAATACTCAGGGCGATGGATGTACCAACCATTGCCGCGATCTCCGGCAGACAGTCGGGGTCATAGGCCATTACGGTACAAACGATAGACACATCGTTCCTCATGTCCTTGGGGAACAGAGGACGGATAGGACGGTCGATAACGCGGGAGATGAGGATGGACTTTTCGGGGGGTCTGCCCTCTCTCTTGTTGAAGCCGCCGGGGATCTTGCCCATTGCGTACTGCTTCTCTTCAAAATCCACTGAAAGCGGGAAGAAGTCAATGCCGTCTCTGGGCTTGGGTGAAGCGGTAACGGCAACGTGTACGACTGTCTCGCCATAGCGGACGAGGCAGGCGCCGTTTGCAAGCTGAGTCATCTTTCCTGTTTCGATAACAAGGGGTCTGCCTGCAAACTCGGTCTCAAATACTCTGTAGTTTTCAAACATTCTGTTTACCTCCGTTTGATTCTGGCTGCGGCGGACTTCCGGTTTAGCAATTAAACCGGAAAACAACAGACTGGGCTGTTTTCTCGTTTCACTGCTAAAGCCCGAAAATACGCACTGTGGGTCTGCGGAACAAGTGGAAATGCTGATCATTCAGCGATCATGCAGGCGGGCATGAAACAAGGCAGTCTGCGAAAAAACAGACTGCCCCTTCGTGCGTTTCCGCATTACTTACGGATGCCAAGTCTTGCGATGATTGAACGATAGCGCTCGATGTCTACCTTGATGAGGTAGTTGAGAAGGCTTCTTCTCTGACCGATCATCTTGAAGAGACCGCGTCTTGAGTGATGATCCTTCTTGTGGGTCTTGAGGTGCTCGGTGAGGTCGTTGATCCTCTTTGTGAGCAGAGCGATCTGGACTTCGGGTGAACCGGTGTCGCCCTCATGAGTCGCATACTCCTTGATGATTGCATCCTTTTCTTCTTTCAGCATGGTTATCCACCTTTCAGTAATTTTTGTCAAACCCTCATTCTCAGTATCCGGCAGTGGATTCCTCACAGAGGCTTTACCCGAAAACCGGGAACGGGGCATCAACAGTGTTCATTATAACACACCCGCATGAATTTGTAAAGAGATTTTTTGCGCAGAGCCTGCGCCCCCCGTGTTCGCGGTGCGTGACCGCACTGGACGATTCACAGCGGTCGCTCCGCTAACGTTTCGCTCTGTGTTCAGACGTGTCAGTTTACTCCCGCGGCAATCATATAAATATGCCGACACTGATAAAGCCATAACCGCGGCACATAACTTCCGGATGCTGCTGAATCTGAGCGCGAAATAGGGTGCGGCAGCTTGCCGCCGGCACGTCATGTACCGTCCCCGTCCGCCGACACACCCCGGAAAGCGGCACTTTCCGGCTGGTGTTATTGGGATCTTGTATTTCATATGCTGTTCATGATTTAACGTGCCTGTTTGTTGCGGACTGACCTGCTTAATATACTTGTGAATATATTATTGATTATTCATTATTCATTGAGCGAACGAAGCGAGCGTTTCTGCCTGTTTTATCTGTCCATTAACCGACCCGAATACAGCCGTATCCGCGGCATTGAACTGCCGGATGCTATTGAATGTAAACGCGAAGTTGGGTGCAGCGTCACGCTGCCCGCGACTCGCCGGTCAGATGCGCTTGAAGTTCTTCTCCATGTCACGGCGGGACATGAAGAACCATATCGGTCTTCCGTGGGGGCAGTACTTTACCTCCGGATTGCGCTCAAGCTCCCGGACAAGCTCCATAAGCTCCATGGGGTCGTTCTTGTCGCCGGCTTTTATTGCAGCGCGGCAGGCGGTGTTGGCGTATATCCATTCCATCTTTTCGGAAAGCACAAGCCGGTCATGCTTTGCAAGATACCGGGCAATCTCGAGAAAGGCCTCGGTTTTGTCCAGCTTTTCAAGCATCAGCGGAACGCTGCGGAGTATCACCGCCGAAGAACCGAATTCCTCCGCCTCAAAACCGGCATCCATAAGAAGCTCTTTGTTTTCGGTCACGGCCATAAGCTCGGCCTTGTCAAGGGTGATGACGACAGGCTCTAAAAGAAGCTGGGGACCCGAGACCTTGTGGGTGCGTTTCAGTCTTTCATATATGAGCCGTTCATGTGCGGCGTGCTTGTCGATAAACATAAGTCTCTGACTGTCATACTGCACGATTATGTATGTGCGGAAGGCTTCTCCGATATAGGTCAGGGAGTGTCCCTTTATATCGCCGGGGCTGATATCCGATTCATCCGCTTCAAGCATGGGAAATGCCTGGGCAGCGTCAGGCTCTCTTTCGGAAAGCTCAGTTACGATGGGAACAGGTTCTTCCGGCACGGGCGCCGGCATTTCCTTCTGAGGTCCTCCCTTGTCCCCCGCTTCCGGCAAAGACTCCGCACGGGAAGCTGCGGCAGGGAGTATCGCCGGAGATCCTGCTTTGAAGGGAGCTGTTCCGGCGGTCGATAAAGCTCCGGCGTCCGACTCGTTTCCGTCGTCTGATGCGGCTGCGGTGTCCGATGAGGTGTTCGTACCTGTCCCGCCGGATGAATAAGCGCCGCTGCGGTACTCCGCAAGGTTTATGGGTCTTATCCGGACATTGCCCCCGCGGTAAAAGTCAGGAGCGGCACCGGGATCGTTGACCGGCATGGAGTCAAAGTCAGCAGGCGAGGGCATAAAGACCTCCGGCTCATCCTTTTTTTCCTTATCCGTGGGAGACACAGGGAGATTTATCCCTCCGAAACCAATCTGAGAGCCCTTGTCCGAGGTCCTGCCCATGATACGGGGGTCGATACCTCCGGAGGGCGTCGGGGCATCCGTCTGATTACGGGTATCGTACTGTGAAATGGCGGTCCTGACTCCGTGATATATACATTCGTACACCGGACGTTCGTTTGTAAAGCGTATCTCCAGCTTTGCGGGGTGTACGTTGACGTCCAGTCCTGCGCAGTCAAGTTCAAGATTCAGCACACAGGCAGGGAACCTTCCCACCATGATAAAGCCCTTGTAGGCCTGTTCCAGAGCCGCCATGCCCGTTTTTGTACGGACATATCTTCCGTTTACAAAAAAGGTCTGCATGGACCTGCTGGCGCGGTTGGCGCTGACCGGCTTGCTGACATATCCGCTGAGGGTAATGCCCTGATACTGATAGGAAACGGGAATAAGTCCTTCCGCAAACTGCCTGCCGAAGACCTGGAATATGGCCGCCGACTGGTCTCCCTTTCCGGAGGTCTTGAGTATCTGTTTCCCGTCCCGTATGAGGGTGAAGCCTATCTCTGGATGAGAGAGGGCTATCCTGTCCATCAGTCCGGAAATGCTGTTGGCCTCGGCAACGTCTTTTTTGAGAAATTTCATTCTTGCCGGAACATTGAAGAAAAGGTCCCTGACAACAAAGGTAGTACCCTTGGGACATCCGGCATCCGTAAACAGGGTCTCCTGTCCTCCTTCAAGCCGGTACAGGGTCCCGAACTCTTCATTGCGGCTGCGGGTCATAAGCTCCACCCGTGAGACGGCGCAGATGGAAGCAAGGGCCTCTCCCCTGAAGCCCAGGGTGGCGATGCTGTCAAGATCATCCTGCTCCTTTATCTTGCTGGTGGCGTGGCGGAGGAAAGCGTTTCTGATATCGTCACGCTCTATTCCGCAGCCGTTGTCCGTGACACGCATGAAGGTTATGCCGCCGTTTTTTATTTCCACGGTTATGGAATCCGCTCCGGCGTCGATGGCGTTTTCCACCAGCTCTTTTATGACAGAAGCCGGTCTTTCAATGACCTCTCCGGCCGCGATAAGCTCGGCCACCTGTTTTGAAAGTACGTTTATCACCGCCATGGGTATCACCTCCTTATGTTACGGCCTTTTGGCCAGCTTTATCAGTTCAAAAAGTATATTCATGGATTCCATGGGGGTCAGCTTGTTTATATCCACCGACCTGAGACGCTTTTCAAGCTCCGTCTCTTCCGGTAAAAGTGTAAGCTGATCCGACTCCTCCTGCTTTTTTATCTTCCTCCTGGGGCGCGGGTCGGCGCTTTCAAGGTCTTTGAGTATCTTCTTTGCCCTTGTGATGACGCTCTCCGGCAGTCCGGCGAGCTTTGCCACCTCGACACCGTAGCTTTCGTCAGCGGCTCCCGGAAGTATCCTGCGCAGGAAGGTGATGTCGTCTCCCCGCTTTATGGCTGCGATGTTATAATTCCGCACGCCCTTTACGGTGTTTTCAAGCACGGTAAGCTCGTGATAGTGGGTGGCAAAGAGAGTCTTTGCGCCCAGGGTCTTCTTGTCTGCGGTATATTCAAGAACGGCTCTTGCAATGCTCATGCCGTCGTATGTGGAGGTTCCCCTGCCGATCTCGTCGAGTATGAGGAGACTGTTTTTAGTGGCGTTCTTAAGGATATAGGCCACCTCGTTCATCTCCACCATAAAGGTGGACTGACCTGTAGAAAGGTCATCGGAGGCGCCGATACGGGTAAATATGCTGTCAACTACCGACACCGACGCCTGACGCGCGGGAACGTAGGAGCCTATCTGGGCCATAAGCACTATAAGCGCCACCTGACGCATATAGGTGGATTTACCCGCCATGTTGGGACCCGTAATGATGGACACCCGGTTGTCTCCCATGTCAAGCAGTGCGTCGTTGGGAACGAAGCTCTGATAATCAAGTATATTCTCAACAACGGGATGACGGCTGTCCTTAAGGTCTATTATGCCGCTGTTGTTGATATCGGGGCAGGTATAATTATTGTCAAAGGCCACCTGAGCGAGGGATGCTATGACGTCAAGGACGGCAACCGCATCCGCAGTTCTGCTGATCCTGTCAAGAGCATCGGAAACCGTCTTGCGTATCTGCTCAAGAATGGCATACTCCAGCTCGCAGCTCCTGTCCTTTGCCCCCAGTATGCGCTGTTCCAGCTCCTTGAGCTCCTGTGTGATAAAGCGTTCTCCCCCCACAAGAGTCTGCTTGCGGATGTAGTCGTCGGGGACCATGCTCTTGTAGGAATTTGACACTTCGATATAATACCCGAAAACACGGTTGTAGCCTATTTTCAGCTTCGGTATGCCGGTGCGCTCACGCTCGCGGGCTTCTATGCCCGCCATGACCTCTGAACCGTTGCTCATGTCATACCTAAGCTCGTCAAGCTCCTTGCTGTAGCCTTCTTTTATCATGCCGCCCTCACGGACACTGAAAGGCGGGTCGTCTACTATGGCGCCGTCAATAAGGGAAGCAATATCCTTAAGCTCGTCAATATCCTCATACACCTTCCGAAGAAGATTGCATTTTGCTCCGCTGACACTGCTGCGGACCGCCGGCAGCTTTTCAAGGGCCGAAAACATAGAGCGCAGCTCCCGGGCATTGGCGGAACCGTAAACTATCCTTGTAACGCACCGCTGCATATCGGAAATACCGTACAGGGCATCCCGCACATCGGCGCGCATGATAATATTATCATAAAGCTCCGTCACTGCGTTCTGCCGGCGGAGTATACCCGCAATGCTCACAAGGGGCTTTTCGATATAGCTCCTCATAAGCCGCTTTCCCATTGAAGTGCGGGTTTTGTCAAGCACCGCCAACAGGCAGGCGCTTTTGTTTTTGCTGTTAAGAGGCTCGGTCAGCTCAAGATTTCTGCGGGTGTTGAAGTCCAGGTGTACAAACTGCTCATCACTGTATAGTTCTATCTTTTCGATGCGCTCAAGGCCGTTCATCTGGGTGCGGGAGAGATATCTCAGCAGGGCACCCACAACCGAAACCGTCTGGGGCAGCTCTTCAAGAGACAGCTCTTTGAGAGAAGTGCCGAAGTGGGAGAGAATGACGTTCTCACAGTCGGCATAGGAAAACTCTTCGTCATCCAGCATGGTGACGCTCACCGTGAGCTTGTCCTTTATAAATCCGGACAGAGAACGGAACCTTACGGCCTCACCGCCGATAAGCAGCTCCACAGGGCCGAAGCGCAGCAGCTCGTTTTTGATCTCGTCCTCCTGATGCTCACCATCAAGACAGGTGGCATAAAGCTCGCCGGTGGATATGTCACAGAAGGCAAGTCCTGTCCTCTGCTTTTGCGTAAAGACTGCGGCAATAAAGTTGTTGCTGCTGTCGTCCAGCATGGAGGATTCCATAACGGTGCCGGGAGTAACAACCCTTATCACCTCACGCCTTACAAGACCCTTGGCCTTTGAGGGGTCCTCGGTCTGCTCGCATATACCCACCTTGTAGCCCTTCTGGACAAGACGGGCGATATATGTCTCTGCGCTGTGGAAGGGTACGCCGCACATGGGCGCCCGTTCTTCCTGTCCGCAGTCCTTTCCGGTCAGGGTAAGCTCCAGCTCCTTTGAGGCAAGCTTTGCGTCGTCAAAGAACATCTCGTAAAAATCCCCGACCCTGAAAAATATTATTGTGTCCTTGTTCCGTTCTTTTACGCTGAGATACTGCTGCATCAGCGGTGAAAGTCCTGCCATGTGGGTCACCTCGCTTAGTGAGAATAATCAGAGAAGGAGCCAAGCTCCGACAAGCTCCCTTGATCGGAGCGAGCGACGCCTGGGGCAGACGTCGGTGAGCTTTAGCTTCCGGGTTTGTTATCAGCCGCAGCCCCCGCAGGTAGCGCAGCTTCCGGTGCAGGCGGGAGAATAATCCGCAGTCTCGGGGTCCTCACCCTCAAAGCTCTTCTGGATTATGGCGCTGATTCGGTTCATAAGGATGTCGTAGTTATCCTTTGCATCGTTGTAGCTTATCATGCTGGAGTTTGACATGATCTCGCCGTAGCAGCGGCGCATCTCACGGCTGATCTCCTGTATTCTTTCGGTGCTCTTTTCATTGTCGGGCTTTTCGTTCTCTTCGCTGAGCTGAGTGCGCTTGTCGCTGAACTCATTGATTATCTTCTGCAGCTCCTGATCGTTGTCGGCGTTCTGCTTTGCCAGCTGATACTTGATAAACACATCCTCCTGCTGGATCTTCTTGCCCAGCTCCCGGGTCAGCGCGATAACGTCCAGTTCGTTTACATTCTTATTTTCCATGATAGTTTTCTCCTTTTATTTTTGATTTTTATTTTCCCTATAGATTATTCTTTATTTCCCTTCAGAGTAAAGATAATTCCACTTTCCAAATTCCACTTTCCACATTAAACAGCTCCTCACTCATAACTGATTCAGTTATCCGGCAGATCAACAAGATTTCCTCTGAGTATGAAGTTTCCTGCCTCGGTAACCTTTGCGTCCATAAAGCGTCCGATAAGGTCGGCGCTGCCCGGGACCTCTACCACGATACCTCCGTGGGTCCTGGCGTTTAATATGCCCTCTCTTGCCTGTTCTTCAACAAGCACACGGTAGGTCCCGCCCACCATTGAAGCGGTGCGCTTTGAGGATATGCTCTCCTGCAGACGCAGAAGCTCTCCCATGCGGCAGGCCTTGTCCTCGTGGGTGTAGGGATCCTCCATTTTTGCGGCGGGAGTACCCACCCGGGGAGAATATATAAACGTAAACAGCGAGGTAAACTCCACCTGTCTTATCAGGTCAAGGGTCATCTGAAAGTCCTCTTCCGTTTCACCGGGGAAGCCTACGATAACGTCGCTGGTCAGGGCAAGACCGGGTATGCGCTTCTTTGCGTAATCCACTATGGAAAGATATTTTTCGGCGGTATAGCGCCGGTTCATCAGCTTGAGTATCCTGTCGCTGCCGCTCTGGAAGGGCAGGTGAAGATGTGTGGATATTTTCGGATTTTCCGTCATCACATCGATAAGCTCCTTTGAGGCGTCCTTGGGATGTGAGGTCATGAAGCCCAGGCGGAAATCACCAGGTATCTGAGCGATGCTCCGGAGAAGGCGGGGAAAGTCCATATCCTCCTCCAGTCCCTTGCCGTAGGAGTTTACGTTCTGACCCAGAAGGGTGATATCCTTGTAGCCGGCCTCTATCATACGGCGGGCTTCATCGATTATAACATCCGGTCTCCGGCTGCGCTCACGTCCCCTGACATGGGGAACGATGCAGTATGTACAGAAGTTGTCGCAGCCGTACATTATGGGCAGCCAGCCCTTGAAGCTGCCGTCACGGTGTACCGGTATGCCCTCGTATATCATTCCGTCATCCTCGCCCCGGACGATGTGCCTTTTGCCCATGGTCACGGCGTTATATACAAGCTCCGGAAAACGATGTATCACATGAGTGCCGAACACAAGCCCCACATAAGGGAAGCTCTTGTATATTTTCTCGGCGATGTGCTCCTGCTCCATCATGCACCCGCACAGAGCTATGAGCAGGGAGGGCTTTTTTCTTTTCAGGGATTTCAGAGCGCCCACATTTCCGAAAACCCTGTCCTCGGCGTGTTCCCTGACTGCGCAGGTATTAAACAGGATGATATCGGCCTCTTCCTTTTCTTCGGTGAGGACGCAGCCCATTTTTTCCAGCATACCCTTTATCTTCTCGCTGTCCGCAACATTCTGCTGACAGCCGTAGGTGTGTACAAAGGCCTTCGGCACTCCGCCGTATCTCAGCGACAGAATATCCCTGAGCATATCCATGTATTCTTCCTGCTGTGCCGGCAGGACGTCAGTTTTTCCCGACAATAGGATCCCTCCCTTTTGTGCCTGCATTTACTCTCTCATGCAAGCCGTATCTTTTATGATACCACATTGCAGAAATTTATTCAACAGGTTATTGTGGTAATATTTCTCACAGCCGGATAAAACCATCCGTACACCAAAGCCGGTGTACGGATAATATATCAGGTATTCTTGTCCACCTGATGGAACTGTTTGAGATTGCCGGTCTTCTGGCTGCGCTTTGAAAGCTCGGCCATTACTTCGTCAACAGAGATGCCCTGCTGCACCATCATCACAAAGAGATGATAGATCAGGTCAGATATTTCAAGCACCGTTTCATTATTGTCGCCGTTCTTTGCGGCGATAACGGTCTCGGTACATTCCTCGCCTACCTTTTTGAGTATCTTGTCAAGACCCTTTTCAAAAAGATAGCAGGTATATGAACCCTCCTGTTTGTTTTCCTTGCGGTCAAGTATGGTCTGGTAAAGATCGTAAAGCTCGCCTTTGTTTTCAGTCATCGTTATACTCCTTCCAAAGCTCGTTAAAAAAGCATGAGTGGCTGCCGGTGTGACAGGCAGGACCCGTCTGGTCCACCGTAACAAGAAGGGTGTCCTTGTCGCAGTCGCCCTTTATGTCAACGATCTTCTGCAGATGTCCGCTGGTGGCGCCCTTGTTCCAGAGCTCCTGACGTGAGCGGCTGTAGAACCATGTGTAGCCGGTCTCAAAGGTCTTTCTCATGGACTCCCGGTTCATATACGCCAGCATCAGCACCTGACCCGTGGAACGCTCCTGAACGATGGCGGGCAGAAGATCGGACTTTTTAAAATAATCCTCTATAAAATCAAACTTATCTTTCATGATGTTATCCCTTTACTTCTCCTCGGCTTCATCGGCTTCGGCAGCCTCGACGGCATCAGCCGCCGCAATTGCCTGAGCAAGATCAAGACCGCCGGTATATACGGCCTTGCCGCTGATGGCGCCGTAGATGTCAAGTCTTGCAAGATTTACGATATCCATAAGATTTGCAACGCCGCCGGAAGCGATGATGCTGCACTTTACGGCAGACTTAAGTTCGTCCAGCATGGTAAGGTTGGGACCGGAGAGCATACCGTCCTTTGAGATGTCGGTAAAGATGATGTATTTTACTCCGATATCCTCCATACGGCGGGCAAGCTCGATGTAATCCACCTCTGAGGTATCGGTCCAGCCGTCGGCAGATACCATTCCGTCACGGGCGTCGATGCTGACAGCCACCCGGTCGGGGTACTTCTTTACGGCAGCCCTTACAAAGTCAGGATCACGAAGGGCAGCCGAACCCAGAATGACCCGGTCGATGCCGCTGTTCAGATAGAAATCAACGGCCTCCATGTCACGGATACCGCCGCCTACCTCGATCTTGAGGCCGCAGTTTTTTCTTACTTCAAGTATCAGATCGGAATTGACCCTTTTGCCGTCCTTGGCGCCGTCAAGGTCAACCATGTGGAGCCACTGTGCTCCGTCCTCTTCAAATTTCTTTGCGGTGTCTACCGCACTTTCCGCCACCTTGTGAGCGGTGGAATAATCTCCTTTGTATAACCGGACGCAGGTACCGTCCTTTATATCTATTGCAGGTAAGATCAACATTTTGCAACATTCCTTCCGAATTTATGTTTGACCGGAAAACCGGTTTGTGATTTACAACACGCCCTTTGTTGACAGCGGCTGTGTCCCCTCGGTGGGAGCAGCGGCCTGACGCAGGGCATGACCGAGAGCCTTGTACAGAGCCTCGGTGATGTGATGTGAGTTTTTACCGTAAAGACATTTAAGATGGAGGGTGATGCCGGAGTTATATGCAAATGCTCTCATGAATTCCTCCGTCATGCAGCTGTCGTAGGAACCGATGCGCTCCTCCGGAAAAACTGCGTCGAATACCAGATAGGGCCTTCCGCTTATGTCAAGGGCGCAGAAGCCCAGCGCCTCGTCCATGGGAACATAGAAGGAACCGAAGCGGGCAATGCCGCCCTTTGCTCCCAGAGCCTCATTGAAGGCCTGTCCCAGAACTATGCCGGTGTCTTCAACGGTGTGGTGACAGTCTACTTCAAGGTCGCCCTTTACGCTGACCTTCAGTCCGAACCCGCCGTGTACCGCAAAGGCCGTAAGCATATGGTCAAAGAATCCGATGCCTGTGCTGACCTCCACATCCTTTCCCTCAAGGGAAAGAGAGATGCTTATATCGGTCTCCTTTGTTTTTCTGTGTATTTCCGCATTTCGCATGATATCACCTCATCGGGGCAATGCCCTTTTTGATTATTTCGGGACCTCTGAAAAAAACTAAAAGCAATACCGACAGTCCGGTATTGCCTATAGTATAACTCTTTTTTAACAATTTGTAAACAGATTCCTTGAGAGAAAACCTTTATTTCAATTATTTTATCAGATACGTCAAAAGTTTAGTGCTTTCCTGAAAGATATTGCTCAATAATGTACTTTTCAACAGTCTGCATAAGACAGGCGTTCTCTTCGCCGCTTCCGGTGGTTATCCTGAGCGCTCCCGCGCTGCCGAAGTAGCGCACCGCAATTCCGGCGCTGAGAAGATATTCGAAAATATCCTTTGCCATGGGAGTACGGATAAACACAAAGTTGGCGCAGGGCTCGGAAATATCGAGAGGCAGGCTGTAGCGTTCCTTAAGGGTCAGAAACTCCTTATACAGCTCCTTTGTGTTCTTTACTATCTCTGCGCAGCGCTGACAAAGAAGCTCCTTGTGGCCGTAGATGCAGGCGCCTATCTTCTGGCTGAGGCTGTTGACGTTATAGGGAGATTTCACCGCCCTGAGAGCGTTGGTAATCTTCGGGTTGCTTACTGCAAAGCCAAGACGCAGAGCCGCAGAACCCACTGCCTTTGATGCGGTTTTGAGAACAATAAGATTGTCATAGTCCGCAGCCTCGGAGAGTATGGACTGATCCCAGAAATCCATATAGGCTTCGTCCAGCACCACAAGGGCCTTTACCGAACGCACAAGACGGCGGGCTTCATCCGCAGTTATACCCCGTCCTGTGGGGTTGCAGGGATTTGAAAGTATCACCATGTCGGCGCTGTTTTCGTTGACTGTACGGATGAGAGCGTCAACGTCAATGTTCAGAAGCTCGTCCTTTTTGTAGGTCACTATCCTGTTTTCCGACAGAAAGGAATAGAAGGCGTACATACTGAATTCCGGGTCAGTCACCACAACGGTGCTGTTCCTCTGGAGCATTGCGGAGGCCAGCAGATAGAGCATTTCGTCTGAGCCGTTGGTGGCGGTAATGTTATCGGGGTCAAGTCCGTAAAAGTCCGCAAAGGCCTTGTTCAGCTCGGCGGCCATAGGGTCGGGATAGCGGTTGAAATCAAGCCTGGAAACAATATCCTTTATCTCGCTTATTATCTCGTCAGGCATTGAGTAGAAGGACTCGTTTGCGTCAAGACGGATGGGGTAGCTGCCGGTGATGGGCTGATAGGGTTCCAGCTCACGCACCTTTTCGCATAATTCGTAGGACATATATATATCATTCCTTTTTTCTTTTCATTCAGTGTCGTTATTTCAGGTTCATTTATCTTCGTAGCGCACAATTATAGAATTTGCGTGAGCGGTAAGACCCTCGGTATTTGCAAAGCGTATGACGTCATCCTTGTCAGCACGCAGAGCCTCGTCGGTGTAATAGATGAAGCTGGACTTCTTTATGAAGCTGTCCACCGACAGAGGTGAGAAAAATCTTGCGGTGCCGGAGGTAGGAAGAACGTGGTTGGGTCCGGCAAAGTAATCACCAAGGGGTTCGGGAGAATAGTTTCCAAGGAACACGGAACCCGCATTGTCAAGTCTGCCCACATACTCCATGGGGTTATTGCAGCAGACCTCCAGGTGCTCTGGGGCAAGGTCGTTTGCCATGCGCACGGCCGTGTCCATATCCGGACATACTATGATAACGCCGAAGTTCGTCAGGGACTCTTCGATTATCTCACGCCGTGAAAGGGTCTGCACCTGACGCTCAAGCTCCTTTACGGTGGCGTCGGCAATGCTCTGTGAGGTGGTCACAAGTATGGCGGAGGCAAGACGGTCGTGCTCCGCCTGTGACATAAGGTCGGCGGCAAGGAATTTCGGATCGGCGCTCTCGTCGGCAAGCACAAGTATCTCGCTGGGACCGGCGATCATGTCAATATCAACAACGCCGTACAGCAGCTTCTTTGCGGTAGCAACAAATATATTGCCGGGACCTACTATCTTGTCTACCTTGGGTACGCTTTCGGTACCGAAGGCAAGAGCGGCAACCGCCTGTGCTCCGCCCATCAGGAACACCCGGTCAACTCCGGCAACGGCAGCCGCCGCCATAATTGCGGGATTGGGTCTGCCGTCCTTCTGGGGAGGAGTCACCATGACAAGCTCCTTTACTCCGGCGATCTTTGCGGGGATGGCGTTCATCAGCACCGACGACGGATAAGCCGCCGTGCCGCCGGGAACATAAAGTCCCACTCTTGCAAGTCCCCGAACGCGCTGTCCCATGATAACGCCGTTTTCCTTTGTGGTCAGCCAGCTCTGCTGCTTCTGACGGGCATGAAAGTCGCTGATGTTTGCGGCGGCCTTTCTGAGAGTCTCTACAAAATCCGGATCGCACTGCTTTACGGCAGCATCTATCTCTTCCCTTGTCACTTCAAAGGAATCGGGAGCCGCTCCGTCAAAGCGAATAGTGTATTCCCTTACGGCATTGTCCTTGTTCTGTCTTACGTTTTCGATTATATCACTTACAATGGCGGTAACATTATCATTGGTGCTACGGTTCCTCTCCTCTACCTTGCGGAGAAATTCCAGCTCGGTTTTGCCGTCCGCCTTGATCACATTTATCATTTCATTTTCATCCTTTCCTTTTCCATCTTGTCTGCCAGTTCTTCTATCTCGGCCTTTCTCAGCTTGAGGCTGGCGGTGTTTGCAATGAGCCTTGCGGATATCTTTGCCACGTTGTCCTCGATTATGACAAGTCCGTTCTCCTTGAGGGTGGAGCCTGTCTCTACTATGTCAACTATGGCGTCCGAAAGTCCCAGCAAAGGCGCAAGCTCCACGGAGCCTTCTATCTTTATCACACGGATGTCCATGCCCTTGCCCTCAAAAAAGCCCCTTGTCACATTGGGGTATTTGGTGGCGATGGTCTTTTCGTTATAGCCGGAATAGAAGTCAGTACCGGCCTTTCCCGCAAGGGCAAAGCGGCACCTGCCGAAGCCCAGATCAAGTATCTCATAAAAACTGCGTCCGTTTTCCATTATGGTGTCCTTGCCCACAACGCCAAGGTCGCATACTCCGTTTTCAACGTATGTTATAACGTCGGCCGCCTTTGCCAGCACGACCTCTATCTCTCCGCCGCCGATGGGCAGTATCAGCTTTCTGCCCTTTTCACGAACGGCTGTACAGTCATATCCTGCCTGTTCCAGCAGACCTATGGTGTCCTTTTCAAGTCTGCCCTTTGTCAGGGCTATTCTTAACGGTTTCATTCCTCAGACCCCCGTATCCCTTGTTTTTATATCGCTGCCTACTATCGCAAGCATCCTTATGCCCCTTGACCGTGCGTATGCGAGAGCCTCTTCCTCCGTCTCGAACACGCTGTTCTCACCTATCATATTGGCACGGGTCAGAGTGTTTGTGTAGCGGATGGCTTCCATCTCATAGCCGGGCAGGGCATGGACAAGGATCTCCACCTTCTTCTTCTGGGGGATGTTCCCCCTTTTCAGCATAACTCTTGCAAGGGCGTCAACATTTATGCCGAAGCCTATTGCCGGGTCGGGAGCCTCAAAGCTGTCAAGCAGACTGTCATAGCGTCCGCCGATAAGCACCGGCTCACCGGAGCCCATGACATATCCGCTGAACACAAGACTGCTGTAGTAGTCGTTGCGCTGTACAAGACCAAGGTCGATTATCAGCCTGTCACCAAGACCGTAGACCGAAAGTCTGTCGTATATCTCACGGATATAGTCAAGGGTGTCAAGGGCCTCCTTGTCGTCACAGATGCGGCAGGCCTCCTCCAGCACCTCTATGCCTCCGAAAAGACGGGGCAGCCGGCGGATCACGTCAACATAGGGCGACGGCTCCAGCTTGTCAAGAGTGGTGTTGAGAGCGGAATAGTTTTTGCTCTCGATATAGAAGCGTATCTTTTCCCTGCGTCGGGAACTTACGGGAAGCTTTGACGCAAGAGCGCGGAAAAATCCCGCATGACCTATCTCAATGCGGAAGTCCGGCACACACTTCGAAAGAGCGTCGATGGCGGTGGTCATAACTTCAAGATCGGCCCTCATTCCCTTTGCACCGATAAGCTCCACTCCCGCCTGCATGACCTCGTTGCTGCGTCCGGTAAGACCGGGATTGTAGCGGTATACCCTCTGATTATAGTAAAGACGCAGGGGTCTTTCCACATTCTGGAGCCTTGTGGTCACCATGCGGGCGATGGGCAGGGTGGAGTCCGGCCGCATGACCATAAGTCTGCCCTTTGAGTCGCTCATCTTGAACATATATTCCATGGGTATCCCGGAGATATCCTCCGAGAACAGATCGTAGAATTCCAGACCCGGGGTCAGCACCTCGTGGAACCCTCGCTCCGAGAATACTTCGCCAAGCACGGACGATACCGTCCTGTTGGCAAGACATTCCTCAAAAAGCAGGTCCTTTGTGCCCTCGGGGGTTATCCTTGCGTAGTTTTTCATTCTTCTCCCTCATTCCTCTGCAATTCGATTTATTGTAGTAAAGTGCTAACGTAATAATTTAATAACATGGTAACATAATATCATATACGTCTGTATTTGTCAACAGGTTTTTGGTTTATCATAATGGGACAGACAGAACCGGTGACTGTACTATTATATCATTTGGGAATGCAATATACAACAGTCAGACTCATAAATGGCACAAAATGGAGTTTATTGGCAAGATTTTAACAAAACTCTGTTTTTGATAATCCAGATATTAAACTATCACATGTTTTTTAAACAATCGTTCCTGATTTTTTGGTATATTTTTTTGTAGAAAACACAGATATCTGTATAAACACATGGTAAATGTACCATTTAGGGCTTGTTTTTGAAGCGTTTATGTGGTAATATTGTGTTAGCATTAGCGGTAATATTTTGGACTTTACCGTTTTACGGCAATTCTGACATATTACGGATACTGGTCCGGTTTTCTGCCCTGACGTCCCTGTCATCGATCCGCAGCAGAAGGCAGGAGATCTGTGATCCTTTCCCGGGACAACCGCCGGACAGATCACAGCAAGGCCGGTGCTCCGGGGCTTGGGGGTTGTAATTGTCCTTTGCCGTAACGCAATGTTATAGGGGGTATATAATATGTTCTGGAAAAGGTTTTACAATCTCTGCCTCAGGTGCGGCAAAAGACCCAATCCTATCGGCAAGGAGATCGGATTGTCTTCCGGTATCATCAGCAAGTGGAAAAACGGCGGTATTCCCAACGGCGAAACACTGATGAAACTGGCAAATTATTTCGATGTTTCGGTGGATTATCTTCTCGGCCTCAGTCCCTATATCAAGATCAACGGGGACTACGTTGCTATGGAAAACACCGACCTTGAGCTGAAGAATCAGATCTCTGAAAACATCGAGAAGCTGAACAACGAAGGTCTGACAAAGGTATCGCAGTACACTAAGGACCTTGTTGACACGCACAACTATGACAACTGATCCCACCGATCACAGTTGAACTTCGGAACGAACAGGCTGCCGTTTTGCGGCAGCTTTTCTTTTGCCCTTAATACTCATATCCGGACGTTAAATTACGCATAACTTCGTTGTCAGCCATCGGTATACACGCTGCGAAACAAATGCCCTCGTGGTACATTCCGCCGCCTCGTTCTGCGGTATTACAAGCTCAGATCTATTTAATGCTTCTTGCCGTTAAAGCTTCTTACCGAAAACCAGAATAATACAATTTGCTCCGGCTGTCATAATGAACAGCCGGAGCTTTTTTATCGGTCGGTTCCAGGAACACCGGAAAACCGAAGATTTATTTTGTGACCGTAAGGGTCTTGGTGGTCTGCATGACCTTGCCCCTTGCGTCCTTGACCTTTACAAGAACATCATATTTGACCGCAGCCTGGGGCTTGATGGTAACAGTCTTGTTGGTTCCGTAGGACTGGGCGGTCATCCAGCCGGATGCACCTTGTCTGCGGTAATAGACTGCAAACTGATATGGTGTTACGCCGCCGGTGGCTCCTGCGGTGACCTTTACGCTGCTGCCCAGCTTTATTGTGGACGCCGAAAGGATGGATGTGGCCTTGAGGGGCTTGATGACCTTGAGTGTCAGATACTTATAGGTCACTCTGCCGCCGGAATCCTTGACCTTGACCAGAACATCGTAGGTTACCGCTGCCTGGGGCTTTATGGAGACCGTCTTGTTGGTGCTGAAATCCTGTGCCTTCATCCAGCCCGAAGCGCCGTTCCTGCGGTAGAACACGGCGAATTTGTAGCCGCCGGAGCCGCCTGCCGCGCTGCAGGACACGGTCGCCTTGTTGCCCAGAACAAGAGTTGTGGGAGAGACGGTGGAATTGTTCTTGAGGGGGTCAACAACGGAGAGTGTGACGGTGGATTCCGCAGTTGCGTTCTTGCTGTCCTTTGCGCGGACAAGGAGCTGATAGCTGCCCTTCTGCTTTGCGGTGAAGCTGACGCTGGTCTGGGTGCTGTAGCTCTTTATGGCTGTCCAGGATGAAGCGCCGGGGGCCTTGTAGTAATACGCAAACTGGTAGGGCGATGTGCCGCCGGATGCGGAGCCTTTTACCGTGACCGCTTTTCCGAGGGAAATGGACTTATTGCTGACCGAAACCGATGCGGTAAGGGGTGATGTTGCCAAAACGGTGATAGCGGATGCTGCAGTAACGCTGAGGGAAGAATCCTGAGCTTTTACGGCAACGATGTAGTTTCCCTCCTTTGAGGGAGTCCAGGTGCAGGAGTTAGATGTGCCTGCGCTCTGGAGCACGGTGCCGTCATTTACCATGAAGGTATATTTTACGGTGCCGTTTGCATTCGCTGTGTTCGCCTTGAGTGTCACGGCCTGTCCCTTGCCGGGCTTTGTCGTGGAAGGCTTGAGGGATACGGTAAGAGCCGCAACGGACTTGGGAAGATCCTTCATGGTCTTGCCGTCAAAGAGCTTCTGTTTGGAGGAATCCACCTGCAGTCCGGGCTGTCCCGAGCCGGGATACTGGGCGCCGGAGCCGTTGTTGAATATCACCATGATATTGCCGCTGAGCTTTGAGGGATATTCGTATGACCAGTAGTTTGACATCTCCTGGTTCATTTTTTCTCCCGGCCAGTTTGCGTTGCTTACAACGGTGCTGCCGGACTCGGTATAGGCGTAGATATACACGTCCTTCCAGTTGTAGGAGGTGTTGTCAAACACGATGCCACCCTTTGTCAGGGTGGGATATTCGGAGCTTTTTATCTTCTTGGTATAGGTAAAGGACTTTGACTTCTTTGTACCGTCGGAGGCCGTTCCCGTCATGGTAAGGGTGACGGTGCCGTTTGTGGCGGTATAGTTGCCGATGGTTATAGATTTTGTGCTGCCGGTAAAGCTGCCGGAAATGCCTTCGGAGGTCTTGTATGAAACGGAGCTGCATCCGGAAGCAGTCATTGTAACGGTGGTGTTGTCGGTCATAAAGGAAGTGGTCTTGTTTGCGGTCTCGGCAAAGAGACGGATGACGGTAGGCTCCGGAGGATTGACCTTGCCGTAATCGGTGCTGGGATTATATACCACTGCAATGCCGTCCTTGTTCTTTACTGTACCCTTGACGGTGCCGCCGGATACGGTGAACTTCTCGCCGGTGACCTGATCGTAATAGGTGCCGTCCTGCATTCCGACGCTGAGGGATACGGCGCCGGGGCCTTCGCCTCTTACGATGACGATGCCGGTCTTGCCTCTCAGGTTATATGCGGTGTTGCCGGAGGAGCCTAACTTTTCGCTCTGACCCACAAAGTAATTGCGGAAACGGTTTGCCGCAACAACGGCGGGGTCCGCCCATGTAAGGGTACCCACGTCGCCGATCTGGGTCTGCTCGTCGATATTGGCCATAATGGCCGCAACGGACTGGCGGGCCTTGCTTACGTCCCCTGCAAGAATGTCCTTTGAATAATAGGGACGGGCAAAGAACAGACCGGTGGAATCCTTTCTGGATGCGATGATAGCCCAGGTCTGCTTTATCACGGTATCGTTTGCGTCATAGGAGGAGCCGCCGCCCATGTAGGTATCATGGGATTCCGGCCAGAGCACCGCTCTGTCCCCCTTGCCGTGGATGTAGCTGTTGTAGCCGGTGGTGGCAAGGGCGCTGACGCTTCCGTTCATAACGCTGTTGCGCAGGTTGTCGCTGGTGGAGTTGTCGGTCAGTGACATCTTGCTGAGGTAGTAGTTTTCCGCGTTGGTATCGTCAAGACGGTTGAGCACCTCGCCGTAAAAGTACACGCCGTCATAGCCGTTCTTCTGCTTGTAGTAGGCTCTTGCGCCGTCAAGCACCACGTTCCAGAAATCACTGCGGAAGGATGCATTGTCGGCAGGAGTCTCGATGTGCTTTGCAGCATCAAAACGGAAGCCGTCTGCGCCGCAGTCGATACATTCCTTGAGGAGGTTCAGGACCATCTGCTGCACCTTGCTGTCCCCTGTGTTAAGGTCGGGCATACCCATGTTGCCCTGGGTAACGTCAAAGCGTCCGTCGCTGGAATGGGTCCAGGATGTGCTGATGTGCCAGTAGCTGGGGTCGGTGAGCATATCGGCCTTCCAGAACTGTCCCACCTGGGGTGAGATATCCGACATTACGGCCTTTTCGTTTTCGGCCTGGCTTGCGCCCTTTGTACCGATCTTGTAGCCCTGGATGTTGCCCATGTGGTTTGCAACAATGTCAACAATGACCTTTACGCCGTACTTTTCAGCTTCGGCGCACATAGCCTTGAATTCCGCCTTTGTGCCCAGCCAGGTATAGCCGTTGTCACAGATGCTGAAGGTCACGGGCTGATAGAGCTTCCACCAGTTGCCGTCCTCACCGCCGGTTCCGTTGGGGATGCCCACGTTTCCGTATGCAACGCCCTCCCAGTAGTAGTCCTTGGGCTGCTGTACAGGGGAGGTCTGTATGGAGGTATAGCCGGCTGCGGCAATGTCCTTCATGTACTTCTTGATGTTGTTGTAGGACCAGTTCCAGCAGTGGAGGATAACACCGTGCTGGGATGTGTCAGCCAGACCGTAATCCGTACCGCTTACAGCGGTGACCGCCGAGGCGGCGCTGACTTCGGGCGCAGTGCCAGGCAGGGACTCCAGCACCGCAAAGGCCGAGCCAAGCATGGTCAGCGACAGTAAAGCCGCGCCTATCCGTGACATCAGACCCCTTCTTTTGTTGTTTGTCTCAGGATACAAAAAAAATCACTCTCCCGTCAGTTTTTTCGCACCGGAACGCACCGATACGTTATCAATACTGATTATACAGTAGATCGTACCGTTTGTAAAAAGCGATTTTCCACAAGCATAATATTTCTGCGGCCCGCAGAATAGGAGGTTTTTACAAAGCATCAGCATTTTAAACAACAGGAGAGTGTTTGTTTTATTCAGTTTTACTCTGTACTAAGCCATTAATAGCCATAATACATATTTTCCGTATAGACAATCCTTCAATATTCTACAAAAAACCTGATAATATCACGAATCATCCTGACGTCAGACAGGGTATGCAGTGATCTTCCCGACCCCCGGAAAGTCCGGCAGACGTATCAGGCGGCCTTCTGCTCCGGGGACTGCTGAGCCGTTCTCGGCTCCAGCTTTTTGTTTACCGTCACACTCTTGCTCACCTTTCCGTCCTTAAGGCTCAGGGTACAGCTTCTGCATTCATAGCTGTCGTCCCTGCGCTGGTAGGTATAGTCGATGGTAACGCTGTCGGGCTGCCAGCTTAGCTGTACCTCTCCCGTGCCGAAGGGCAGGTAGCTGTCGGTCTTGATATCCGCAAGGGCGTCCTTGTCCTCGTCAAGATACAGCTCAAAGCCCGAGCCCTTGCTGTCGGAATATTCCCTGACCGTCAGGGTAACGCTTTTGTCGTCGTTTTCAAAATGGTAGGTGTTGTATCTCTTGATACCCATATAATCCTTCATCATGTTCAGGGACA
>JBGUWL010000093.1:0-3130 GCA_045221075.1 Acutalibacteraceae bacterium | reverse complement strand
GTGCAGCTTGCGTTTCTGACGGCAGAGGATTACTTCCCCTACCGAAGCGGCCTGATCGTTGCGGCGGAGCGGAGCGATGCGCCCGATCTGGCGCAGGGACTGATCGTCCTTGCGACGTCGGATGACGCCGCGGCGGACGAACGGCTTGCGGGTGCGTTGCGAGAGGCGCTGCCCGAGCTTGCGGATGTGCTTGCGTCTTACACAGAGCCGACCGCCGGGGGCGTTTACGAATACGATGCGGCGCGGATCGAAGCGCTGTCCGCACTGTATGAGAAAGAGAATACGCCTGCCTGACTCACAGGAAAATGCCCGCCGGACGGCCAATGTCAGAAAGATAACAGAATAGGCTTTGACAAAATGAGTGCTGAGCGCCGTCCGGCAAGGGCGGCGCTCAAAACACAGGAAAAAGGGCATGAAAAGGAAGCAGACGAAAGTCCGCCGAAAAAATGTTTTCAAAACAGCGCGGTTATGCTACTCTATAGAGGAAGCTGACGAAACCTTTTGGGGTGAGCTTACGCGTTCGTTTTCTGTCGGGGCGGACAGGCAAAATAAAGCGCGCAAGCAAGGCTTCAACATCGGGCGGATGCACATTCTCACGGAGAAATTTGCGGCAAATATGTACGGCGGCGGAAAAGTTGGCTTGGTAGGCGTACTTTTTTCTGCCTCGACGGATAACCACGCAAGCGGTGATACGTTCGGAAAAGTTGTACATGGTGAGCCTCGCAAAAATCTCTTGAAGGATGTGCTCCGCTTTTTTAGAATGAAAAGCGGACAGACCAATCGTGTACTTAAGATCACGGAACGCAGTTTCAATGCCCCAGCGCATGGCATAGAGCTGTTTGAGATCATCAGGCGGGAAATCAAGGTTCGTGATAACGGTTTCAAAAGAATCCTCTGAAATCCTGAACCTGACAACGCGGAAATGGAGCGTATAGAAGAGCATGGGATCAGCCTTTCGGCTTTTCGATGGCAGGAAATCAAACGTAACGGTACGAGGCAAAAATCTATACTGATTTTTGTTCAAATAGAGGAGCTTTGCGGCGTTTGACTGCTTGTTTGAGAGTTGGAGGGAGACCGGCAAATCAAATTCCTCCGAATCTGGCAAATCGAGACCGGAAGCAATTCCGCCCGTGGAATCCTTGATGCGAAAAAGGAACTTCCAGCCTTTTTCCTGAAGATGCGCAAGGCAGTTATAACCCTCATATCCTCGGTCGGCAAGAAGGATAGCGTTGAGAATATCAGAACGGTCAATCATATTGCACAGAGCTTTTTGCTCGTTGGCTTTTCTGCTTTTCTGGACAATGGCGTCCATATAGGTTTTCTGCCTCAAATCATAGAGTGCGTTCAAATGCAGCAAGCTATAGTGCCGCTGGCCGTTGGTTCCGGGATAATAGCAATCAGGGTCAGAAGGATCGGCGGCAATGGGGAGGTCAGAGCCATCGACAGCCAAGAGCCGGTAGCCGCGGTATTCAGCGTTATCGGATGTGAATGCCTTGGCGAACTCCCAAAACAGAAACTCGAAGGCTTCCGGCAAGATTTTGTCACGCTGCTGTCTCAAGGCAGAGGCAGACGGAAGAGAAGCGACGCATTTATAATAATCCAGCAACTCATTTGTTGTGCTTTTTGCCTCCATTGACAGCAAAAAAGTGATAATATCCCGAAAACAGACTTTGCGTCGCCTTGTAAAATCTTTTTGGGGATTTTTCAGAAAGAACCATGATACTTCTGATAGCTTGTCGATCTGAGCATTCAAAGAATTATGAATCTGCTTGATGGTCATTGCGGCGAACCTCCTTGTGATTTCGTGTTGGGGAACACTTCTAATCACAAGGGCTCAATTTCTCAACAAGTTGAGAAATTGAGCCGCGCAAAAGATGCTATTTGTCAAGCCTTTTTTTAAAAAAACCCTCCCGTCACTAAAAAAATGTGACGAGAGGGCTTCGCTATATTATCTTTCTGACATTGGCCGATCGGCGGGCATTTTTATATTCAGTTCAGCTGTTTCCGTCTGGACAGGTTCATCGTTCCGTCCTGCATATCTCCGACGGAGTCGAGGCTCTTGCCCGTGCCTTTGGCGACACACTGGATCGCGTCGTTCGCGACGACGGTTGGAATGCCCGTGCGCGCTGTAACCAGTTTGTCAAAACCGCTGACAAGGCTTCCACCGCCGGTCATAACAATGCCGTTCGTGGAAATGTCCGCCACCAATTCGGGCGGCGTACGCTCCAGCACCTGATGCACCGCCTCCATAATACGCTCTACCGGCTCCTCAAAAGCGTCCATCATCTCCGTGGATGTGACGGATACCTCCTTCGGCAGACCCCTCAGCAGGCAACGGCCCTTGACGTCGATCATGCTCTCCTCCTCCGGCGGGAATACGCAGCCGATCCGCATCTTCATAGCTTCGGCAGTGCGCTCACCGATGAGCAGGTTGTGCGTACGGCGCATATACTTGACGATCGCCTCGTTGAATTGGTCGCCGGCAACCTTGATCGACACGCTCTCAACAATGCCGGAGAGTGAGATGACCGCGATATCCGTCGTGCCGCCGCCAATATCGATGATGAAGTTTCCGTCGGGCAGCGTAATGTCGATTCCCGCTCCGATCGCGGCAGCCACCGGTTCTTCAATCAGATACACGCGGCGCGCGCCTGCCTGGATACCCGCGTCAATAACTGCGCGCTCCTCGACCTCCGTAATGCCGGAGGGCACACATATGATGATGCGCGGCTTGAAGAACTGAAAGCCCACTACCTTGTGGATAAACTCCTTCAGCATCTTTTCCGTCACCTCATAGTCGGAGATGACGCCCTCGCGCAGCGGACGGATCGCAATGATATTGCCGGGGGTACGGCCCAGCATCGCCTGCGCGTCCGCGCCGACCTTGAGCACCTTGCCCGTGTTCTTGTCCAGCGCAACGACCGACGGCTCATTGAGCACGATACCCTTGCCCTTTACATAGATGATGACCGACGCAGTACCGAGATCGATACCGATGTCCTTACCGAACGTCAGACCTAAAAATGACATATTTCTACCTCTAATCTGTCCAGTTCATACTGTATTATACGAAAAGTATTCCTATTATAGCGAGTCCGGCTGCGCTTTGCAATATCGGGATCAACAAATC
>JBGUWL010000092.1:0-10904 GCA_045221075.1 Acutalibacteraceae bacterium | reverse complement strand
CACGTCAATCTAAATCTGTCATATTTTGTAATCAAAAGAAATGCATTGCCTATGGTATAGTAATAATAGGAGGTGCTTAAGATATGGAAAGCTTTGAAAAATTGCAGAATAAAATGAGGGAATTAGAAAGTGAAACAGGACACAAAGGATATTACTATAAAGTGTCTGATGCTCTTACGATCATGATATGTGGAATGTTATGCAATTTGCAAAATATATCCGATATTCACGAATGGTCACATGCTGAATCAGTGCGGGAGTTTCTGTTCAAGGAATTTCGCATTTATAAATTGCCGTCAAGAGCACAGTTTTACAATTTGATTGGCTGTGTAAAATCCGAGCAATTTCAGAAGGTATTTATAGAATGGGTTGAGGATGTTATAAAAAGCGGAGAAAGCATCAAAACCATAGCAATAGACGGAAAAACGATATGTTCAACAGAAAAGAGAAAAGCCGATGACGAGGAATCTGTGCATATTCTGAGTGCAGTAATATCAGAGAGCAAATTGATTCTAGGTTCGATGCCGTGCGATAAAAAAATATCTGAACCTAAAGTATTCCGCAAGTTAATAGAAATATTGAATATTAAAGGAGCTGTTGTGGTAGCAGATGCGCTCCACACTACTAAAAAGTCCGCAGAAAAAGTAGTAAAAGAAGGTGGAGATTATCTTTTTGTTGTCAAAGACAACAATCCGGGATTAAAAGAAGAGATAGAATTGTATGTTCAGAACGAACATATGGACAAGTGCGCCAAAACAGAAAAAAACGGTGGCAGAATAGAAAAACGTACTGCATATACAAGCACTGATATTGATTGGCTTAGCCGAAAAAATGAATGGGAAGGTCTTGTCTGCATCGGTGCGATTCATACGGAGTTCACCAAAGGCGGCGAAACCAGCAGCGAGTGGCACTACTTTATATCAAGCCGGAAGCTATCACCTGAAGAGCTACTCAAACACGCTCGTCTGGAGTGGTCAGTTGAAAGTATGCACTGGCTTTTGGATGTTCATTTCCAAGAGGATAAAACAAAAGTCTGGGATATGAATGTTCAAAAAAACATGAATATTATGCGGAAAATCGCGTTAAATCTTGCAAGACTTTACAAAGAACGCTACGAGCCTCGTAAGGCTATTAGCGTTATATTGAAGCGCAATATGTTCGATCTCAACAACCTTGAGAACTTCATTCGCAATTTTATTGCTGTAATTTCGGTTACAGAATTATTGCAGATTTAGATTGACGTGGCCCGGCGAGCCGCCGGTGGTGATTTCGCGCTGTCGCTCCACTGACGTTCCGCTCTGAATTCGGATAGAATACTTTTGCTCCCGCGGTTCCCGGCACGTCATATACCGTATCCGTCCGCCGCCGTGACCCTTAATCGGGTCACTTTCCGGCTGCTTTCTTATGAATTTGTAGTTTTTTCGCTTTTAATGGTTTGGCGTGCCTTTTATACCTGATTATTAACCTACCCGAGTGAAGCCTTAATCGCGGCACTGAACAACCGGATGCCACTGAATTGGAGCGCAAAGTAGGGAGCGCAGGCGCAGTGTAACAAGTGTCCTTGGGGTGCTATGCGCCGCGAAGTAGGGTGCAGCGTCACGCTGCCCGGCGAACCGCCGGTTATGTACGCCCTACAAAAATATTTGATAAAATTCTGACAGAATACATCTGTACAAAAACACTTTTGAGTAGTATAATATAAAAGATATAACAGTAATCCAGCATTATACCAAAGAGCTGACCGTGATGCAGCGGGAAAGGAGAACCATTCATGGAAGTAATTACAAAAAGAGCCGAAAAAGTTATCTATCGTGACGGAGACAACGCCATAAAGGTATTTTCTGCCAAGTATCCCAAGTCGGATATCCTCAACGAAGCCCTTAACCAGTCAAGGGCGGAAGAGATCGGACTGCCCATACCCGCCCTTAAGGCCGTGTCTGTGGTTGACGGTCAGTGGGCAATAACCATGGAATATGTGGAGGGAAAGACCCTTGCGGAAATAATGAGGGAGGATCCTGACAATATTGACAAATATATGGAGCTTTTCGTTGACCTTCAGCTTATGGTCCAGAGCCAGAAGGCTCCCATGCTCAACAAGCTCAAGGACAAGATGAACCGCAAGATCTCCAGCCTCAATACACAGCTTGACGCCACAACACGCTATGAGCTGCACACCCGCCTTGAAAGTATGCCCAAGCACAACAAGGTCTGCCACGGCGACTTTAACCCCAGCAATATCATAATTGACCCGCAGGGCAATCCCCACATTATCGACTGGTCCCACGTTACCCAGGGCAACGGCGCAGCGGATGCCGCAAGGACCTATCTTCTCTTTGCCCTCAGAGCGCCTCACCTTGCCGATCAGTATCTTGATCTCTTCTGCAAGAAGTCCGACACAGCAAAGCAGTATGTTCAGCAGTGGCTTCCCATCGTAGCCGCTTCACAGCTTGTAAAGCGTATCCCCGGAGAAGAGGACTTCCTCAAAAGATGGGTGGACGTTGTTGACTACAGCTGATGATATCCTGCGCCAACACAGAATGAACAAAGGCACGGTACTCCCAAAACGGAGTTGCCGTGCCATTTTTTTGATATTATTCTTTTTCGGAGGAAATGGTCTTTTCCTTTGTTTTTGGTGCCGGACGGAGCATTTTGTTGTGGAACAGCGCGACCAAAAGCGAGATCACAAATGTTGATACAAGCATTACGATCATGGTGATGTACCATCTGCCGCCCTGATTGAACTGATAGAAGTCTCTCCATCCGCCGTTTTCCTTGCCGATGAGAACCACCTCAGTCATATACACGCATCCGTATACCGCCATAGGTATTATGCCCAGAAGAGTCTGGGGCAATCTGATTTTGTATTCGGTCTCCAGCAGTGCAAAGGATATTATTGCCATCAAAGGCGCGCCCACATGAACATGGAAGTATGTTCCCAGTATCAGAGCGGGACCGTATATGGGCACAAGGAAGAACATGACGGTGAGAAATGTCAGCATAAGCGACACTGTTCCCATGAATTTGAATATCACCGCCCATTTCGGCACGGATGTGCGCTTTCCTCTTAGTATGCCTGTCTCAAAAATCAGCATTATCAGGCAGGATATGGCTGCAAGAATGTTGGAGTCCGTTGTAAAGAACCGGAAGGTCTCATACCCGTGTTCCATGAATTCGCTGGATTCCTCAAAGAAATACGATATCACGACTCCTGTGGTGACCAGAAATATCACTGCGTTTGTCACAACGGAAGCCCAGAGTTTTCTTTTGCTCATCATTTGTATCACCCTGTCTGATTATAGCATATTATGACAGAAAGCTCAATCAGATATTTTAAAAATCTTGTTGAGCCGTAATCGCCTTCCACGCCCTGTCGGGGGTCATTTCCGCCAGGCGCGTGGGCTTTGTCATATTCATGCATCCCAGACGATCTTTGCGCTGCAGCCTGAATCCCATTTACTGCTCCATGTGTCCGGGGCCTTGCTTTTGCCCTTTATGTATATGGTCTGTGAGGATGTCCAGCCTTCAAATGCGGATTCGCCGATTGAGGATACGCTTTCCGGAATAGTTATGCTTTCCGGCCCTGTACATTTCTCGAAGGCGTTTCTTGCGATAGTCTTTGTGTTCGGTGAAAGAGCTATACTATGAAGTCCTGTACAGAAATAAAACGTGTTTGTCTCTATAGCCGTAACTCTTTCAGGAATTATTATGCTTTCAAGACCGGTACAGCAGGAAAACGCTCCGGCGTCAATTGCCATCAGGTGTTCAGGCAGGATTATACTATGAAGACCGGTACATCCCGTAAAGACATCATATTCCAGACTCAATAAGCCTTTAGGGAGAGTAATGCTGTTAAGTCCGGAACAACCGCGAAAGGCCATTTTTTCAATAACAGCCACATTATCCGGGATAATCAATTCGGAAAGAGCAGAACAGCCGGCAAATGCGCGGAACTTTATTATTGTCACACTTGAAGGAATAGTTATGCTTTCAAGAGAAGAACATTCGCTGAATACTTCCCTTTCTATGCTCTCTACACCCGATGGAATGTTTACCGATTTAAGATTTGTGCAATTGCTGAACGCTCCTTTTCCGATGGATTTTACATTTGAAGGAACCTTTATTGTTTCAAGAACTTTACAGCCGCTGAATGCTCCGGAACCGATGCTCGAAACTTTTTCCGGAATGTCTATACTGGAAAGAGCGGTACAGCCATAGAAAGCGCCGTTTTTGATTTCGGTGACCTCCGGATGGATCGATACGCTTTTAAGACCTGTGCAGTCTTGAAATATCCGTTCACCGACATAATTTATACTTGAAGGAATGGTAAAGCTTTCAAGGGCAGAGCAGCCATCAAAGGCATATCTTCCTATAGATTTGACATCAGAAGGAATATTGATGTTTTTGAGGTTTGTGCATCCTGAAAAAATGTATTCGGCAATATCCTTTACTCCGGAAGGAATGGTAATGCTTGTCAGCCCTGTGCATCCGGAAAAGGCATTATATTTTATCTCTTTAAGACCGGAGGGGAGAGCTATGCTGTTCAGGGCAGTACAATCCCTGAATGCCCCCGGTCCGATAGTTTTTACACTTTCGGGTATGGTCACACTGAAAAGATTTTTATATCCTTCAAAAGCATACCTGCCGATCTCTTCTATCCCGTCATCCAGGACGACTTCCGTGGCAAAGGAAGAAAAAGTCCCGTTTTTGTACTCTTCATCGTCAAAGAAAGATACGGAATGTACCGTCAGCCTTGTACCCTCGAAGGTATGGCTTTTCTGTACCACGGTCTTTCCGTCTTTATTCGTCACGTTCCACACTATATTTGCGTTACATGAACTGTTCAGGCCAAAATTCCACCCGATGGGAGCCTTGGACCTGTTTACAACATATATTGTCTGTGATGACGAAAGACCCGAAAGAGCGTCCTCTTCAATGGTCTCTACGCTGTAGGGTATGGTTATGCTGCTGAGCTTTGTACAATCCCAAAAGGCATATTCTTTTATAGTTTTCACGCCGTCGGGAATGACATAGTCCCCTGTCTTTCCGGCGGGGCACTGTATCAGGGAGGTTTTGTCCTTTGTGAGAAGAACGCTGCCATCCGACACATAATTGCTGTTTTTGCTGTCAACATTGATCTCGTTCAGCCCGGTGCATCCCCTGAATGCGTAATAACCCACGCTGCTCACACCGGCGGGTATGGTGATGCTCTCCAGTGCCGTACAGTCCGAAAAGGCACCTCTGCCGATGGATCTTACGCTGTCGGGAATGTTGATGCTGCTCAGATTTGTACAGTCGCTGAAAGCACCTCCGCCGATGGCTGTCAGTTTATCGGGCAGCGTCACCTTTTCCAGAGATGTACAGTATAGAAACACGGTGTCCTCTATGGACTTCACTCCTGAAGGAATGACAATGCTTTTCAGGTTCCTGCAGCTTAAAAAGGCGTACTCGCCGATATGCTCAACGCTGTCGGGGATCGTAATGCTCTCCAGTGAATCGCAGTACTCAAAGGCATATTCCCCAATGGACGTCACACTGTCGGGAATGGTGATGCTTGTGAGATTTGAGCAGCTCCGGAAGGCGTTATTTCCGATGGATGTGGGGCCGGAGGAAATGGTGACCTTTTCAAGGCGGTATAGTCCGCCGAAGGCGTTTTCCGGAATCGACGTTACACCTTCCCTGACATCTATCTCCGTCACCGAAGTCATGGATACCCACACGCCGTTATCGTATTGCCTTCCGAAGAAGGAATCGGAATATACGGTAAGTTTGCTGCCCTCTATGGTAAAGCCGTCTTTTTCTGCACTGTAGTGTCTGGTGTTTATCAGCGTCAGGATCAATGCTATCACTGCGATCACTGCTACGGGAATAACGGCTGTCAGAACTATGTTCCGCACGTTGCGTCTGCGGGGCGAGGGAGTGGTGTACTGCGGTTCAGGTGCTGTGTTCTGGGGTTCAGGGAATATTTCCTGGGTTATTTCCAACTGGGAAGAATTCTGTCCGGTATCATGATCTGATCCGTCAGTGATGTTCAGGGCTGTATCCGTCTGCTTTTCCATTGTCCGATCACCTCGTTGTTTTTTTACAATCTTATCATTTTTCTCACAAAAAGTCAATTTACTTTCACACGTTATCCCATAACATAGTAATGTAAGCTGACGGGGTCATCGGATGAGTATTGGTGTCTTTTCTCATAAAATAACAAAACTGACGGCAGCATCCGGAAGGTGTGTGTATCAAGTCTTTTTGCATAGTATACATAGAAAAACCCTGTAAAAAATAGTCGGATATACTATTGGTAAATGTCGATTTTTGTAGTATAATATATATTTATGTGTAAGTTATTTTATCCTGATAATATATGGAATAATAAGGAAATTTTGCGATAAAATGGCAAATCTCAGTCTTTGCCGTAGCTTTTGTTAGGAGAGAGAGTATGCGACTGCGTGGCGTAAGATTACCCCACAAAAAGAATACCGAGGGCTGTGAGCCGGTACGCCTTCCCGTTCCCAAAACGGTGACTATCCCCATGTCCATGCATATCGGAAAGGACGCTCGTGTGCTGGTCAAAAAGGGCGATTCCGTAAAGGTGGGTCAGCGTATAGGCGAGGCCGACGGATTTATCTCTTCTCATATCCATTCCAGTGTTTCCGGCACTGTGACATCTGTGGATGAAATGATGATGCCCCAGGGCAAGAAGGTATCCTGTGTCGTCATTTCCACCGACGGAAAGCAGGAAAAATGTGAGGACCTGAAGCTGCCTGAGGCGGAGGATTTTGACGGCTTTGTCAGAGCGGTCAAGGACAGCGGAGCGGTAGGTCTGGGAGGAGCGGGATTCCCCAGCTTTGTCAAGCTGAACGTGCATGATCTTTCCCTTGTGGACACCGTGGTCATAAACGCCGCCGAGTGCGAGCCCTATATTACCTCCGACACCCGTACAATGCTTGACAAGGGGGAGTATATCCTTAAGGGTATCGACCTTATCAAAAAATTCATGGGTGTGCCCAATTATGTAATTGTAATCGAGAACAACAAAAAATCAGCCATCCTGAAAATGCAGAAGCTTACCGCAGACAGGAAGGATGTTCGTGTTCATGTGCTCCCTGCCATGTATCCCCAGGGCGGCGAGAAGATACTGATATACAACACTCTCGGACGTGTTGTCCCCAAGGGAGGACTGCCCCTTGACACGGGAGTCATAGTGATAAACGTCACCACCCTTGCTTTTGTTGCCGAGTATTTTTCTACCGGTATGCCCCTTGTGGAAAAGTGCGTTACCGTTGAGGGCTCCGCACTGAAAGAACCGAAGAATGTGATCGCGCCCATCGGTATGTCCCTGAGGGATCTCGCAGGTGCCTCCGGAGGACTGCGCTGCACTCCCTCAAAGGTGCTGTACGGCGGACCTATGATGGGCATTGCCGTGTCGTCTCTTGACGAACCCGTACTGAAAAATACCAACGCCGTAATTTATATGGACGAAAAAGAGGCTGCCGTGCCGAAGCCCACGGCCTGTATTTCCTGCGCCGCCTGCGCACGCCATTGTCCTATGCGTCTTGACCCCAGGGCAATCGCAAGGGCCTTCGTGATAAATGACGGAGCCGCCCTTGAAAGGCTGGAAGTGGATCTCTGTATGGAATGCGGCTGCTGTTCCTATATATGTCCGGCTCACCGTCCTCTTGTTCAGACGAATATCCTCAGCAAAAGACTGCTCAAGGAATACCAGTTCAAGAAGCAGGTGCAGAAGGAGGACAAGGTCAAGGAAAAGGCGGTCCGGACCTATCAGAAAACACAGAAAAAGGAGGAGGAAAAATGAGCAGACTGGTTTCTTCCGTATCTCCCCACTTTTTTACATCACGTTCCACCCGCCGTGTGATGCTGGACGTAATAATTGCTCTGATTCCTGCCGCCGCTGCATCCGTAATAATATTCGGCTGGCGCAGCGCCCTTGTAATAGGCGTGTGCGTTGCCGCCTGTATCGTCTTTGAATACGGCTTTGAGAAGCTGTGCAGGCGTGATAATACCATAGGCGACCTTTCCGCGATAGTCACGGGAATGCTCCTTGCTTTCAATTTGCCGGTGAGCATACCTATATGGCAGGCTATTCTCGGCAGCGCTGCGGCCATAATCGTGGTAAAGCAGCTTTTCGGCGGTATCGGTCAGAATTTTGCAAATCCGGCAATAACCGCCCGTATCATATTGATGGTATCCTTTTCCGGCAGCATGACAAACTGGGTATATCCCGCAACGCTGAAAACGCCCGATGCCGTTTCCTCAGCCACTCCTTTAGCCGCTGCGGCAAAGCATACCGAGGCCATGATGCCCTCGTATACCGATCTTTTCCTGGGGAACCATGCAGGCTGTCTGGGAGAGACCTGCGCTCTTGCGCTGATACTCGGAGGTCTGTACCTCCTTGTGAGACGCGTGATAAGCTGGCAGACTCCCGTAGTTTTTGTGGGAGTGGTAGCGCTTATGTCGCTGCTCTGCGGCAGGGACCCGCTTTATCAGGTGCTTTCGGGAGGACTTCTCCTCGGCGCAATATTTATGGCCACGGACTATTCCACAACACCCCATACCGGATGGGGCAAGGTGATATTCGGCGCTGGATGCGGACTTATCACCGTTCTGATTAGGTTCTGGGGCAGTCTGCCCGAGGGCGTTTCCTTCTCCATCCTTATCATGAACATACTGACTCCCTATATTGACAGGCTCACAAGAAGAAAGCCTCTCGGGGGAGGTGCTTCCTCATGAAGGACGTGCTGAAACCCATACTTGTACTGGGTATTATATGTATGGTCGTTACCGCAATGCTGGCCTTTGTCAACATGAAGACCCAGCCCGTCATCCGCAAGGCCGAAGAACAGGCTGCCGCAGCCGCAAGATCGGAGGTTCTTAAGGAAGCAAAGCACTTCAAAAAGCTTCCTCTTGATGGTATGCCCGAGGGCGTTACGGAGCTCTATAAGGGCGACGACAAGGGTAAAGACGCCGGATACGTGGTGATAACCGAGGTCAAGGGCTACGGCGGAGTCATCCGCATGATCTGCGGTATTCGCACCGACGGAACCCTTGAGGCCCTTAAGATACTTTCCCACAGTGAGACCAGCGGTGTGGGAACAAAGGCGGTAGACAACAATTCCGGCTACCGGGATAAGTTTGTGGGTACCGACAGCGGGACCTACAGCAAGGTCGATACCATCTCGGGGGCCACCATATCATCTTCCGCAGTAAAAAAGGGAGTAGGACTGGCTTTTGAGGCGTACGGCATTATAACGGAGGGGACGGTATGAAAACTCTTAACAACTTCACAAAGGGTATCGTCAAAGAAAACCCCGTTCTTGTGCTGGTGCTGGGTACCTGTCCCACCCTTGCAACCTCCACCAGCGTTGTAAATGCCCTTGGAATGGGCATTGCAGCCACCACCGTACTGCTGTTTTCAAATGTCATCATCTCCGCCCTGAGAAAGGTCATCCCCGACAAGGTACGGATACCCTGCTATATCGTTCTTATCGCCGGACTTGTGACCGCCGTGCAGATGCTGATAAAGGCATACGCCCCGGAGCTGAATGACGCTCTGGGAATATATCTTCCGCTTATCGTTGTAAACTGTATCATTCTCGGACGCGCCGAGATGTTTGCAAGCAAGAACAAGGTGTTCGATTCCGCCGTTGACGCCCTGGGAATGGGCTGCGGCTTTACCGCCGCTCTGCTGCTGATGGCGCTTATCCGTGAGGTCTTCGGAAACGGGACAATATGCGGCGTGCCGATACCCGTTCTTTCTGACAACAAGGTCTCCATACTGACTATGGCTCCGGGAGGCTTCCTTGTCTTCGGTCTGCTCATCGCCTGCGTTAACAAGTTCGGCAAGGGCAAGCCAAAGAAAAAGGAGTTCGGATGTGCCGGCTGTCCTCAGGCTGAGCTGTGCGGAAAGACCTCATGCCGGCCGGAAAAGGAGGTAGCGGACAATGACTAAGCTTGTAATAATACTGCTTTCCGCAGTGTTTATCAACAACTATGTTCTGTCAAAGTTCCTTGGCATCTGCCCCTTCCTCGGAGTTTCAAAAAAGCTGCGCTCCGCCTTCGGAATGAGCCTTGCGGTAATATTTGTAATGCTCATGGCGACTGCGGTGACCTGGCCCATACAGAAATATCTGCTTGACCCCGGCGGGCTGGGGTATCTTCAGACCATTGTATTCATTCTTGTGATCGCGGCTCTTGTTCAGCTTGTGGAGATAGTCCTCAAAAGATACATTCCGTCCCTTCACAAGGCGCTGGGTGTCTATCTGCCCCTTATCACCACAAACTGTGCCGTGCTGGGCGTTACCATACTGAATATCGACCAGGGCTATACCTTTGCGGAGGCCATGGTAAATTCCCTTGGCAGCGGTCTGGGCTTCATGCTGGCGATGGTGATGTTCTCTGGAGTGCGCTCCACCATGGAGGGCAGCAATATTCCCGAAGCCTTCAAGGGACTTCCCATCACCCTTATCGCCGCATCCATCACCTCACTGTCCTTTATGGGCTTTGGCGGCGTCATTGAAAACCTGTTCGGTTAAGGGAGGAACAGCAGAATGGAACAGATCTTAACGGCAGTGATACCGGTGGTGATAATCGGTGTGATATGTGCCGCCGTGCTGGTCATCGCCTCAAAGCTGATGGCCGTGAAGGAAGACGAGCGCTTCCCGAAGATAAGGGAATGTCTGCCGGGAGCAAACTGCGGCGCCTGCGGATTTGCAGGCTGCGACGGTTATGCAAAGGCCCTGTGCGAAAACGGCAATACTCCCGTGAACCTGTGTATCCCCGGAGGACAGGCGGTTTCCGAAAGCCTCGGAAGCATACTTGGCGTGGAGAGCGGTGATGTAGAGAAAAAGACCGCATTTGTGCGCTGCTCCGGCGACTGCGGACACACCTCT
>JBGUWL010000091.1:0-3823 GCA_045221075.1 Acutalibacteraceae bacterium | reverse complement strand
TATCAGCAGCCGGAAAGCGCCGCTTAATGCGGCGCGGCGGCGGATGGTGAGTGTGTACGCCGTGCCGTCCGGCGCGGGAGTAAAAGTATCCAGTCCGAGTTCAGAGCGAAACGGCAGTTGAGCGACAGCGCGAACACGGGAGCGCAGGCTCTGCGCCGTGCCGTGAACCGCGGGAGTAAAAGTTTCCAGTCCGAGCCCAGAGCGCAGCGCAGCGGAGCGAATGCCGCGAACACGGGACCGGCGGCTCGCCGGCTTGACAGGGAGGGGGAAATGGAGTAGAATATAATATGAGTTGTCAGGCGCAGAAGCAGAGATGCACGCGCGGTGACACAGCATATATATAACCGGCAATGCCGGAGCTGTCGGAATGAACGAATACGTTCCGGCGGTCTTAACAGTACAGAGGGGCATAGCAGGCGGAGAGCCGCCAGAAGAAACGAAATACCCGCTGACTGAAACGAGGGATAAAAATGACCGATAAAAACGAAAACATCAAAGAACACCTGACGTATCTTTGTGACGAATACCGCAGACATAACGGCTTTGATGCAAGGGATTATCAGACCTACGGAGTCAAACGAGGGCTGAGGAATCCCGACGGGACCGGAGTTATGGCCGGTCTTACCAACATCTGCAACGTACACGGATTTATGATGGACGACGGAATAAGGGTCCCGGACGAGGGAAAGCTCACCTACCGGGGCATTGACGTAAAGGATATCGTCAACGCCTGCATAAGCGAGAACCGGTTCGGATACGAAGAAGTCTGCTGGCTCCTGCTGTTCGGATCACTGCCCACCGTGGAACAGCTTGACCGCTTCAAGGACACTCTCGGAGGCTTGCGTGAACTGCCGGACAACTTTGTGGAGGACATGATAATGAAATCCCCCTCAAAGGACATTATGAACAAGCTGGGCAGATCGGTGCTTGCCCTGTACTCCTTTGACGACGACCCGGACGACACATCGCTGGAGAACATCATGAAGCAGTCGATGCAGCTCATCGCTTCACTGCCCACCATCATGACATACGCCTATCAGGTAAAAAAGAGAGCCTTTGACCGTGAAAGTATGTTCTTTCACCCTGTTGACCTCAGACTTTCCACCAGTGAATCCATACTCAGGGCCCTGCGTCCGGATATGAAGTTTACCGACACCGAAGCAAAGCTTCTTGACCTTTGTATGATACTTCATGCGGAACACGGTGGAGGAAACAACTCCACCTTTGCCGCAAGAGTGCTTTCATCCTCATGCACCGATACATACGCCACCGTATCGGCCGCTATCGGTTCCCTTAAGGGTCCGAGACACGGAGGCGCAAACCTCAGAGTGAGAAAAATGATGGAGGAGCTCAAGGAGTCTGTGACCGACTGGAGCGACGAGGATGAGATCTACCGTCATCTTGCGTCGGTCGTGCGCAAGGAAAAGGGCGACGGTTCGGGACTCATCTACGGCTTCGGACACGCAATATACACCCTTTCCGACCCAAGAGCCGTTATCCTGAAAAGGACTGCCGAAAACCTGGCGAAAGAAAAGGACATGACCAAGGAATACGAGCTTTACAAGACCGTCGAAAGGATAACGCCCCGTGTATTTGCCGACGTAAAGGGCAGCAAAAAGGTGCTTTGCGCCAACGTGGACTTTTATTCCGGCTTTGTATATGATATGCTGGGCATCCCCAGCGACCTGTTCACACCGCTGTTTGCCGTTTCCCGGATCGCCGGATGGTGCGCCCACCGGATCGAAGAAGTGACCTACGGCGGCAGGATCATACGTCCGGCCTACCGGGCAATGGCGCACTCAAAGGAATACACACCCATAAGTCTGCGCTGAGAGCTTTGATCCGCAGGTCCTATGACCCTGCACAGCAAAGCTGACTTTAATACTGATATCGGACAGAAAGGGCGGCAAAGATCGTCGTCAGGTATGTTTGATATTAGTCTACATCCAAAACAAAAGGAGTGCTGATAATGAAACTGAGAAAGCTATTGATCCCCGGCACCGTGCTTACCCTTATCGGCGGCACGGCAAAGCTGTGTGATACCATACTTAACGTCAACGGAGACGGCTTTTTTCTGAGCACCGATGTCTGCAATATCATAACCGCGGTTTCCTTTTTGCTTCTGTTTGTACTGGCGTTTGCCCTCAGTCTTGCCGACCGCAAAAAGACCTTCAGCGCAGAGCCCAGAAAAAACACCGTTTGCGGAGTATTCGGATTTCTTGCATCCGTGCTGATAATCGGCGGAAGCGTAATACAGCTTTTGTCCTTTGACACCGCAAGCCCCGTGGAAAACGTGCTGGGCATTGCAGGAGGCTGTATGCTGCTTTACGAAGCCTGCATATCCTTCACCGGAAGCAATGGAATGAAAAAGGTACCCGTTGCCGCCCTGCTTCTTCCCATATGGGCCTGCGTAAGATTTGTGAACCTGTTCTCCCAGTACACCCAGGTGTCCCTGAGAGCCACGGAGCTTTTTGACATTGTTGAAGTTGCCTTCATGATACTCTTCCTGTTCTATCAGGCAATGTTCTTTGCAGGCATCAACAACAAGGTGGCAGTTCGCCGCTCAACCGTATACGGTTCTGTGTTTATTATGCTGTCCCTTATCGTCACGGCGGACCTGTTCATCAAGATGTTCACCGGACCTCACACCATCACAAACATCGACACCCAGATCGTAAGCTCATCCATAAACAACATCATGACCTTCGCCGGCGACTTTGCCCTGGCAGTATACGCCTTCTTCTTCCTGTGGGAGATCCTGGGCACTGCCCAGCAGTCCGAGCTTGCCGCTGAAAAAGCCGAGGACGACGATCAGACCATCCTGCTCACCGATGAGGATCTCAACACAGCCGCAGGAAATGATTCAAAAGCTCCCGCCGACATACTGTTTTCTGTTGAAAACACCGGCAGCAGCGAGCCCGCCGCAGAAAAAGAAGAGGAGCCTGCATCCGAATCGGACAAGACCTCCGGACGGGATACACCCTCCGATGACGCTCCCAAGGCAGAGGAAAAATCAGAGGAAAAGTCTGAGCCCATCAAGTCTGAACCCGTAAAGGACGAGCCTGTCAAAGCTGAAACCGTCAAGACTGAGCCTGTCAAGACCGAGCCTGTCAATACTGAGTCCGTAAAGACTGAGCCCGCCAAGACTGAGTCCGTAAAGACTGAGCCCGTCAAGACTGAGTCCTTAAAGACTGAGCCCGTAAAGGACGAGCCTGTCAAGACAGAACCTGTAAAGACCGAGAAAAAGCCCGTCAGAAAAGAGTCAAGACCCGCACAGAAACCCGTATTAGCCGAGGAGGAAAGGCTCCCCAAGGTTGCCGAGCCCTCAAAAACCGACATCGGCGGCGGCACAGGCGGATATGACGAGCTGCTTGACATGCTTGACAAAATGGGATCATGACCCATCCCGTAACCGAACAGGATCACATTACCCCGGCAGTCCCCACGGCTGCCGGGATTTTTTAGCAGCTAAGTCCACAATCAACAGGCACGCCAAATTATGAACAGCAAAAAAATTATGAAGTTCATAAGAAGGCAGCCGGAAAGTGACCCTTTATGGGTCACGTCGGCGGATGGTAGGGGTATATGACGTGCCGTCAGCCGCGGGAGTAAAAGTATCCTGTCCCAGCCCAGAGCGAAACGCAGTGGAGCGACCGCTGCGAATCGGGAGCGCAGGCTCTGCGCCGGCGCTGCGCGCCACCTCCCTCAGCGAGGGAGGCTTGAAGGCCCCCTCTTTGAGGGGCGCGGGTGTCCGGTGGACACCGCTGCGCAGCAGCAGCGCCGACCGAGCCGACAGGCGAGACTGCGCGGGTGTCCGGTGGAC
>JBGUWL010000090.1:0-2033 GCA_045221075.1 Acutalibacteraceae bacterium | reverse complement strand
GTCCACCGGACACCCGCGCAGTCTCGCCTGTCGGCTCGGTCGGCGCTGCTGCTGCGCAGCGGTGTCCACCGGACACCCGCGCCCCTCGGAGAGGGAGCCTTTAATGCCTCCCTCACTGAGGGATGAGTGACGCCGGGGGAAGCGGAGCCGAAGGCGAACGCTGATTGAATGGCGGAACTTATGCAAAGCTGGTGGCGCGCAGCGCCGGAGGGAGTTAATTATTGAGCGAACGCAGGGAGTTGATTATCGAGCGAACGCAGGGAGTGTTTTTGCCTGTTTCTCTGACAATGACCGACACCAAAAAGCCGTAACCGCGGCACAAAACCAATGGAAGCCACTGAAACATGGGCGCGAAATCAACGCCGGTCACTCCGTAAAAAACAGTCTGCGGACATACATGAAATACACCGCAAGATTAATCACTGAAAGTACGGATATGGGAATGAAATAGCAGTTTGAAAGATACATTATGTATGTCATGAGCGTGACGGTGTACATGAGTATCATGGGGACAAGGGTCCTGCGGTGGTGCCATAGGAGTATCAGCGCAAGTATCTCGTATATATAGCCGTATCTTTCGTGCATTCCCGGGAGAAAAATGACACAGGTATATACGATCAGGAACGCGATCGAAAGCACCGCTTCCGATTCCGCTCTCAGACCGCCCTTTTCGGCCTTGGGACTGCACAGCAGGGAGATGCGCTTTTCTTTTTTTCTGACAAAATAACAGAGATATCCCACAAGCACACCCGCCGTCAGCAGCAATGCAGGATACTTGAAGATCCGGTACATCCACTCATCCGTCACCGTGTTTGCTGAGGTGATGCCGTTTATCAGGTGGCCGATATCCGCCGGTATTCCCCACAGGGACGGATAATTCAGCGCAAGACTCTTGTATGTCTGGGTCTGGCTGAAATATATAGTAAACACATCCGTTACGCTTCGTCCGCTGAGAAGTCCCGGAAGACTGAGTATTATCATCACCGCCGGAACAAGCACAAGATACAGCACGTTTCTCTTTTTGTGGCAGAACAGTACAAACAGTACTGCCGGCAGAAGAAAGACAGCCTGCAGCTTGAAGGTGATCGATACTCCGTACATCAGCACTCCGGCGGCATCCTGACGCTTTGACAGAAAGTACAGACATGCCAGAGCAAAGAAAGTATATATGGCGTCGCACTGCGCCCACCATGCCGAATTGAGCATCACTATGGGCGACAGGAAAACTATCCCGAAGGTCACCAGCGCTCTCTGCTTTCCGTTTTTGTCCGATGTTCTGTACACCACAAAGGCCGCAAGCAGGGCAAGCAGCAGGTCAAAAAATCCCGAAAACAGCTTGTAGGCGTGGAGCGGGTGCAGGGGCAGACAGGTAAAGACCGCGATTATCGTCTGATAAAGGATGTTGTAGTCCCCCACCTGCTGTCCCAGCATAGCAAATCCGCCGCCGTTTTTTATCTCTTCGTACCAGGGAACGAGGTACAGCTCCGTGTCAAGGGACGTCATATCACGCATAAGAAAGCGCACTGCCGTTCCCAGAATAAACACGGCAAGTCCCGCCATCAGAACATAATGTTCTCTGATAAACCCGCCTGTTCCGCTGTTGTTTTTTACGTCTTTTGTTTTACTCATCCGGACATCTCCCGTTACTGTCATTCATTGCATCCGCAAATCCGGCGCATTCTCATAATTCCAAACACCATTGTAACACAACACACACCCTTTGTCCACCTGCGGTGCGTGACCGCACTGGACGTGTGCCAACGCAAACAGTTCCTTCAAACCCGCCCGCGTCGTGAACCATAAAGGTTCACTTTGGCTGTTTTATTCCACGTCTTACATTTCATCGAGACACTTTCCGGCTGGTGCGTGACCGCACTGGACGATTTGCGGCGGTCGCTCCGTTATCACTACGCTCTGGGCTCGGAAAGGATACTTTTATTCCCGCAGCAATCATATAAAACATACCGACACTGATAAAGCCGTAACCGCGGAACAAAACTAACGGATGTCACTGAATCAGGGCGCGAGGTAGG
>JBGUWL010000089.1:0-17185 GCA_045221075.1 Acutalibacteraceae bacterium | reverse complement strand
AGACTGTGTCTGCTTTTAATGGGAGTTTAGTATAACTGCGCCTGCCGGCGGTCTTTGTGCGGTGCTGCCTTAAAATGACAGTAGAATAAAGTGCCCAGCAAAAAGACCGACAGCATCAATACTGTCGGCCCATATTTTTAAATCTGCGTACAATGAATGCAAGGATCACACACAGGAAGAATCCTGCAAGAATAATGATCTCAATACCGGCTCCTGTGTTGAACACACCCGCGGGAATTATTGCATCGAGATGATTTGTAACCGCAAGGGTAGCATTATCGGTGAGAAGGAAGGTCCTGGTATCGCCGGGCGTTGCCGCCGTATCGTTCAGTCTGAAGCTGGTGGAGTAGTCCTCGTTGTCTTCACTGACGGTAATGTTTGAGTTTACCGGCAGCATGATCTTTACCACATCTCCGTGTCTGAGAGTAAAGGAGGAGTTGTTTTGTATAGGTTCATCCTGCTGAACGCCGTTTTTGCTCCACGGATACTCGTCAGTTGCTTCGGCGCCTTCCACAGATAAGGTAAAAGTAAAATCCTTTGTTCTGTCGCCGAAAGAGCCATCAACGGTCTTGGTTATGGTCAGTTCTACCGGCCGTCTTGGAGCGTTGGGTATTCTCAGCACATAATTACATACGTCCGTGCCCTCAACGGTAAGGTATCCGCTGTGTCCTTCGCTGTTTATGGTCACGACCCCATCAGAGGTAACGGTGAAAACAATGTCCATCTTGTGAGGGTAATGTTCCTGAGGCGGAGAGGTTTCAGTCAGGTAATATTTTCCCGGCTGAAGAGATTTATTTATCCTGGGAATAACGCCGTTCTGATCGGATACAAGATCCGAATAACCCTGAATGGGTTCAAGGTCCTTTACCTCACCGTCTATTCCGGTAACGCTCCTGTACAGCGCAAAGTGCGCTCCGCTCAGGACCTCACCGGATGCGCTGTCCACCTTCAGAGCAATAAGCTCAAAGGGCTTATTGAAGAAGTCGAGATATGCGATCAGGTTCCCTCCGGATACAACGGTCCCATTTGCGTTCTGCCACTCCTGTCCGTTGCCGCTCAGGGTAACGGAATCATCGTTGCCGACAGAGAATACCGCAGGTGCCGGCAGACCGATATAACCTGCGGGAGGTGCGGTCTCGGTAAGGGTATAGTCTGTGTTTCTCTCAAAATCGTAAAAAACGGTTATTCTTCCCTGCTGATCCGAAGTGTATGTTCCCAGTACGGTATCACCCTGCTTAAGGGTGAATTTTCCTCCGGCAAGAGGCTCGTTTGTGTGCATATCATAAAGCGTCAGGGCAATGCCGTCTGTACGGGTATTTGTTATGGTGTCCCTGCGCACATTTTCAATGACGTTTGTACCCTGTGCCTCACATACAGGGGTGCCGTAATTATATGTTACATCGTACTGATGCGAAACCGGAACAGCAGAGCCTGCCGCTGTGGCATTTACATTGGTCCTCTCTCCGTTTTCGATCCGGCGCCGTATCCCGCTGTAGGAAACCAGCCTTCCGTCCGGACCCACAACAGGGCCGTCAAGCTTCACCTCATAGACGCGGTAATCTTCAAAATCGGCGCCCGGTAGCAGACTGTCAAAGAAATAATGCTTTGATACTGACGGGTGAGCAATGCAGCTTACGGTATCCGGAACAAGAGTATCTCCGCAGTAAACAGCGATGAAGATAGGTCCGTGTGATACGGTAAAGTCACTGTCGCTCCAGACCTTGTTTACGTCAATGCTCCAGCCGCGCTTATTATTCACCACCATCTTCGGCGATTCGTTTGCTCTTACCCATCCGGAATTAAGAGTGTCTCCCAGCTCGGAATGATAACTTCCGCCGATACGCTCATAGCTCACGAAGCTGTATCCGGCCGGTATCTCGTTTTCTCTTTCAATGACCATGAATTTTGTGCCCACAGTGATATTGGGAACTTCAACGCTGTAACCGGCAGGGATCTTGGAAATAGCGCCGTACATTGATGTTTCAAAGGTAAAGAGAGCCTTCTGTTCCGAGGTCAGGGAGGAATAATCCCTCAGGTCCGAAGACGCGAATGACTGGGTATCGGGGTCCCATGAACAGAGCTTTCCTTCCGGGTCGGCAACATAGTATTTCGCCATATTGGCAAGGACAAGCTCGTCGTCCGCACCGTTGCTCAGATACAGACGGAAGCTGAATTCCGTTGAATCCTGTTCTGCGGTGAGTTCGTTCCCTCTCTCATCGTAAAGCTTTTTTGTAAAGCTCAGAGTACGGAGAGCCGAGTTGGCAACATGGTTGTCAAACACTACTATAGGCCGCTGAGAAACATTGAGCCAGCCGGAATCGTAAAGCTTCCGGTCCGTGCCGGTGACAGCGGTTCCTTCTATCACCGTACCGTTAACGGTCACGGTATCGTAAACCTCCTGATTGATGCCGCACTCGATGATCCTGTACTCGACGGTATCGACGGGGAACGCTATTTCTGCGCTCTTGCCGGGATCAAGAAAATATACCGAGTCAAAGGTCACGGAGCTGTTATTGGGAGTATAGGAGGATACATAATCCACTCTCTGGATGGAATTCTGATATTCGACGCTGACGGAATCATCGTTGGTCAGCAGATGCTCGCTGAGTGTATCTCTGTCCTTATACCATATCTGGAAGGGATATTCCACAAGATTGAAGTCTATATCCTCGGTGCCGCTTACTGTTTTTGTCAGCAGCACGTTGCCGGGAGTGATAGGATCGAGATTAAAACGCATATGGAGGTTAGCCGCGCCCGCGCCCCGCTCCATATAGAATATGCGCATCTGATGCGCCGTATAGTCCTTGAATACAGTTTCGTCCCCGTCAAAGTATTCCGCAAGGAAAGCGTTGACCGCAGACTGTGATGCGTTAGGGTGACGCTGCAGGTAATTGTTTGTAAAAATGGTGCGGAGATCCGTTTCGGTTTTTTCAATGATGACCTTTCCTGTGGCGAAGTTCACGCTTCCGGAAAGAGCCGAATGGATACCGCCCAGATCAATGACCAGCTCATTGTCAACATAGAACCAGAAGTCGTCGTCACCGGTAAATTCAAATACTATATCGTGTCCCCAGGAATCCTTTCCGCTGGGAGACTGGACCATCTGGGCAGTCATTTCCATGCCGTAATAATAATCCGGCTTTCCGTTTACAAGGTGGAGCTTTTCATATTTCCGGGGATCGCTCTCGGGAAGCAGTCCCACGTTGGGATAACCGTACTGCGCAAGGGCACTGTACAGATTTTCGGGATTGTTTACGGCATAGGACCCTGCGGTGATGGAATTATAGGGGAAGAACTGGCCGTGCTTCAGAGTGCTTCTTGTGAGAGTGTCAGTTGTTCCCAGCTCATTATATACGGTAAAATCGGTTCCGATGGTGCCGTCCGGCCGGACAAGGGTAGCAAAATTCTGACAGCTGTCAAATTCAAAATAGCCGCTGTCATAGTATGTGCTTTCAAGGAAAAGATGATTTACCTCTGTTGCTCCGCCGAAAAGATCAGACAGGGAATTGCCGCTCCATGAAGCGCAGGGATACCCTGTGGCAGGATCAATATTGGTAGTGAGAAGACCCTGTGTGGCATGGATATCGGTATCCGGACCCGTGCCGAGAAATTCGTTCTGGAGGCTGTGACCCTCTTCGTCCGGCTGAACGGGGAAGTTTATCATCTTCATGATAACACCGTATTGGGCGCTGTCCACAGTTTTGTCCTCAGTCAGAGTTGAAACGGGCTTTCTTACTGTGGCAAAATAGTAGGTATCCGCCTCCGATTTGGGTCCTGAAATTATCGTATCGTTTTCAATATCGGACTGAAGACCAGCGTAGGTATAGTACGGGGTATCCCATGCGATGATATCGGAATAATAATCGCCGTAACGTCTTCCGGGAAGATTTATGCCGATCTTGCTGTCCGAAAGAGTCTGACCGTCCTGTATCTGAGGGGCAATGAATTTTCGTGAATAGGAGTTATACAGCTCGTAGTAATATTTGGGAGTTCCGTCATCGTAGCGGTATTCCGTAAAATCCCAGAGCAGGGTATTGATCCTGGAGCCCACCCATGTAATGCTGTCGCCCTCTTCGTAGCAGGGATAGAGGGTCCCATCATGGTCGATCGCATAGAAGTCGTATGCCTTGGAGTCATCGTTCCAGACTCGGGTATATACTATTACGCTTGTCCCGTCTTCAACATCAGAAACGCTGATCTTTTCGGCATAGTAGGTAATATAGTCCTCCTGAGTGAGTTCCGACAGTTCCACAAGATAAAGCTGCTGGTTCACGTTGCTGCTGCTTGCGGATGTGCTGACGAAGCCGTCTTCCGCGAAGGTGACAGCCTTCCCGCCGGAGGATAACCTGAGATGGTTTTTCGAGTCAGTGGTCACGGTGATGGAAGAGGCCTGATTTTCGTTGACCAGGGAAAGGGTGTTTCCTATCCGGAGATACTTTGTTTCACCGTTCACCGTTGTGGAGATCTTATAGTTATTGTCCGAAATATAGTGGAAGGTCCACATAGTAATGTTGGAATCCTCTGCAACGTAAAGGGTCTCTCTGCCGGTCTCTCTTCTCACATTAAGAGAAAGCATCGAAAGGCTGTTTTTCTCCCCTTCGGACATGAAGGCATAACCAAGGGTACCGCCGGGGTAGTTCATCAGTCCGTAGCTCTTTCCGTTGAGCTTGTACCAGTCATCGGGCTGTTCCAGAGAATCTGCAAAAACCATCCTTATCCGGGAGTTAGTCGTGTTGGAATTTGACTGGTAGTATCTTATGCCGCTTCCGCTTCCGGAATGCTGGAGCCACTTGTCCTCTACGCTGTTTTTAAGGTAGAATGAACTGCTGCCTGTTGTGGTGATCGCAAAAAGATCGGCGCTGTCACTCAGTTCTATTTCATTCCCCGATTTTGTATGGATATACTTTTCCTGACCGTTTACTATGGTGGAGATGGTATAATAGTCTCCCGTCTTTTTAATGAACCATACTGCGGCAGCAGAAAGGCTGCCCGTCTCTACAAGTGCGCCGTTTCCGTTAAGAGTTGAGGTAAAGTACTTGTTGCTGCCGTAATACAGACAGAAACCGGCGGTCGCTCTGCTTCCCTCCAGGTCCGTAAGCTTTTTTGCCTCTTCTGCGGAAAAGGGACCGGGGATCTCCACGATCGCATAAACGCTGAATCCGGTGGCCGTGAAGCCTATCTTTCCGTCTTCAACGGTAAACAGATCTATTATTTCCTTTTCTCCGTCATCATGGATATGCCAGAGCTCATAACTGCTTTCTTCGGAGAGCATCGGGTGGGTGATCTCCACCCATACCGGATTCTCCTCACCGGGCTGATACTCCTGCTCACCGTTGGTTATGGTTATATCATAGGCGGCAACAATGGACGCATCGGGGTTTTCCTCCGAGATATCGTTGCTGCCGTCCCCGTTTATGAACTGGTCGGATACTTCAACGGCGGTGGCAGAGGCATCCCTGGGCATTACGCCGTTGAGGAAAACAGCTTTATCCGCCTCTTCCCCTTCGGGATACAGCTCAAAGCTCAGGTCGCAGAATTCTTCTTCCTCAGAAGCTCTGACGGAAGAAAGGGAATATTCAAAAAAGCTCCCTGTTATCAGCAGCACCGCTGCAGCAAGCGCCACAGCCCTGAAGGAATTCCTTCTGACGGCTAGTTTTACAGTCCTGCCAAAGGAGGATAAGCGCATTATGAAAGCATATATTATTCTTTGCAGCCTTGACATACGCATCTCCTCCTTTCTGTTCATTCTGAAATGTATTTGTCTGAGCTGTTATCTGTTCTTTTTCTTTCTGTCTGTCATATAAACCGGGATCGCCAGCAAAACGGCGGCGGCAGCCAGTACAGAGAGAAAAGCAGTCTGCGTCATTGAGGTGTCACCCGTGGGAACGTCATCGGTCATGGGTGTGGACTGGGGTTTGTCCGGTTCCGGAGGCTCCGGAGAGGTATTTTCGAACACAAGACACAAGGTATCGGAATCGTATTTATACCCGCCTCTCGTTACGATGTAAGTCGGCGCAAGCCCGTCATCCGTTTTGTCAACATATATCTTTACTTTGTAGACCCTTTCGTCAAATATCAGGTCTCTCTCATCCGGGACATTAGTGACCGTGTAGTCATATTCTCCCGCAGACGAAAAAGTGATATTGAATTTTCCGGGCTCGCCGTCCTTAAGGGTAAGCCGGGTCTTATCGGGAGCGGGAGATTTATCCCCCGGCTCTATGACCGCCGTTCCTCCTGAGGTGATCTCCACTCCGATAACGGCATTTACGGTCCCTTTATCACGGGCGTGAGCGGAAATACCGAAAAAACACACGGCTGTTATCGTCAATATCAATACTGAAAGTATTCTTCTCATTTTCACCCCCGCCTTTCCTGTATTATGGGAACCGATATATTCTAAAGCTCCGGAAATTTATTGTGAGGCTCCGGAAGCTGTCATTTTCTCGTTTGTTTCGGCAGACTGACAGGCAGAAAGCACAGCAGGCTCTTAACCTGAGTCGGCTTATATCAGCGGACCTTTATTTTAAGGTCCCGAAAACTATCATTCTCTCGTTCGTTTCGGCGGACTGACAGGTGGAAAGCGCAACAAGCTTTGAACCCGAGTCGGCATATCCCGATAAATAAACAATCGCATTTTTTTCAAGATATCCAAGAAGCGATCCGTTATCTACCGCAAAGGGATCAAATACGACTTTATCGTTTGCATGGGTCTTACACGAGGCAAACAGCGTGATCTTATATTTCTTTCCGTTAACTATAGAAAGTGTGCCTTTATTATGGCTTTCAAGATAGCCCTTATCTGCATAATCGTCAAGGGAGCCGAACATTGCTCCGTATTCCATGTGGTGGCCGTATATCATCGAGTAGTCATCCCCGAAGTATTCATCATTTCTGCTGTCGAGGAAAATGCTGCCCGCCAGAGAAAAATCTCCGTAAGGGTTTTTGTTGAGATATTCGGCGTTGGTCCTGCCCTGCATTACAGGGTAGTCGATCTTTGTATCGTCGATGGTGAGCCACGCAACGGCGTCATCAGACAGTTCGCGCAGTATCTGTGCATTGCCGTCCTCAATTTTGTATCTGAGCAGGCTTTTGTCGTTTGCGCTTTCATAGACGTTATATGCGTCGATCATTGCATACAGGCAGATGAGAAACAGCAGCAGTGAGACTATCACCGCAGCCCAGTCTATGGTTTTGTGTAAGGCAATTATGCTTTTTCGTAACATTATCTCACCTGTCGGATATCAGCTTCAGGAATGTACCCCATCTTTCCGAAAGGGTCCATTCCTGTTCTGCTGAAATAGTTTTCCGGGATCAGGCCGTGAAGGGCTGAAAGCCGGCCTGCCTGACCCATTTATCCTGTATCATTCAGTTTCATACTTAACTCCCATCAAAAGCATACATCGTCTGCTTTTAACAGCGCGTCAGCGCGTCGGAGTTAGCATGAGACGTCATCTGTGCGTATGCACAGATGGGCGCAGCCTCGGGCGGCGCCTTTTCCGATCAAAAGTGTAAGCTTTTAATCGGAAAACAGTACCAGAGAAAAAACTATTGTTTAGTAGGAACGTCTTTTTCTTCTGACAGCAACAAAAATGATAACTGCGCCGAATATAAGCAAACCGGCTGCAAAGGGAGCTACGGTAACAATAACGCCTGTGGGAATGATACCGTTACGGGTGTTTGTAAACGCAACACTGTGGTTGCTGTTTGCAAGGGTGATGTCACCGGATGAGCTTCCTGAGACTGTGGCGCCTCCGTCAAGGCTGTGAGAAGCTGTGTAGTCACCGGCTACCTCCGAAACGGAGCAGACAGCATCTGCATTAAGACCGATTATCTGTATGCTGCTGCCGTTTGTAAGCTGATACTCAGCGGAGTCCGTTCCGTTTGAAGAGATTGTGATGGATGTGGGATTACCTGTAACATCGGTTGCAACGACAGGATATGTACCCGGAAGTGCGTTGGAAATATTGAGGGTGAAAGTGAACCTCTTGTTTTTATCGCCCTGATTGCCGGCGATAGTCTTATCAAAGCTGAAGTCGTACTGAGTCATGGTGTTGGTATAACCGGCACTCTTCTGGCCGGGATCAGTGGTGTAAGCGCCGTCAGTGCCGATGGTGGAGGCACTGTCACGGAGTGCGAAGCTGTTAACGGAAAGATTGTTGTTTTCATCTGCGACAACAAAAACGTCAAGATAGCGGACGGCATTTGTGTCTAAAGTAACGCCGGGCTGTCCTCCGTTAGTTTCGGTTATTTCGTATCTGTATACACCGGGCTTGATAAATGAACCATCGGGAAAAGTAACCGTTACTGACTTCTGAGCATACTTCTTGCCTTCTGTGGGGTTTGTGGGGTCAGTGTCTGTAGGAAGGCCGGGAATGGTATTGGCCGTGTCGGCGTTGGAAAAAGCCGCCGTTCCGACAGTACCGCTTACAGGGGCCTCAAGGATTTCAATGGTACTTGCGGAAGCCGCTGTCGGAGTACTCCTTCTAATAGAAAAGGCAAAAGTAATGCTTGGGACATTGGCGTCAGCATCCACAACAAGGTTCTTGACGAAGGTTGTTGAGCCTCCGATGGGGGTGTAGGTGGTCTCTGCGGAAACAGAGACAGCGGCAGTGCTGATGATCACTGTAAATACAAGCAGCATTACCATTAACAGTGAGATTTTTCTCTTCATGGGGTTTCCTCCTTTGGTTGTTTTATTTATCTATCTGCACCTGTTCACTGAGCTTCACTAAAACGCTTTCCGCCGTAATTTTTCATGCCGATCGTTTTAGTAAATACCAGATCATAGGTCTGCATTCACTATAAAACGGAACTAAAAGCCCCTTCGCCGCATAACAAACAGAACGGGACCCTCTATATCCTTCATATCCACTGCACCGAAGCTGCGGCTGTCATCGGTGTCTGCTCTGTAATCGTTGAGGATAAAGGCCCTGCCGTCTTCCACCGTATAAGGGAACTTGACATCCGAGCCCTCCGCTTTCTGTGTGGGATAAAAAATATCCTCCGCAGCCACAGAACCGTCAACCAGCAGTTTGCCGTTTTCGGAAATATCTATCACGTTTCCGGCCAGCCCGACTACCCGTCCGGTAACGGTCTCACCGCCTCGCCTGTAAAGGACCGCAGCATTAAGGTAGGGCTGCTGAAGCCTGAGTGAGATCACCAGGTCTCCGTCATTTATCGCAGGGTGCATATTGTTGCCCCGGTTAATGGTCATGCCGAGAATGAAGGTAAATGTGATCCATATAACGAGCAGTATCACCCCTGCCTTTATCAGCAGGCTTACTGCAAGCCTTTTGGTGGATACGGGTTTCCGGGGCTGATTTCGTTCTTTTCTGTTTTTCCCCTTCTCTTTTCCGGGGGCTGGCTCTTCCGCTGCTTCCGAATCCTCCGGAGCTTTCGCGCCATCCTGTGCTTCTGCGTCTTTCATGTCTTCCGTCGCTTCTGCTTTCCCGGGGTCCTTTGTTTCCTCCGTATCGGTATCTGTCGTTATTTCCCCGCTGTCCGGGTCACGGAACGATTCTTCTGACGATCCGACTCCCTCTGTGATCCCTGTCACATCGTTGGATTTTCTGAGTCTCACATTGATCTCCTTTTCTCTTCATCACGTTTAAAAACACAGATCTACCAAAATGGTAATATAATGCTATTAATACCATTATAGTACCATTTGTTATAAAAAGCAAGCGTTTCTAGGAAAAGTATCATTATTGTTAGATTTTGCCAAAAGTTCCTTGGTTATCAGCTTCAGAAGTGTCAGATTTCATATCACTTCAGGACGGTCCTGTGTTTCATGAGTTATTGCATAACCCTGTGTTTCATGATAGAATAACTGCAGCAAAACAAACCGAGGTAAAAGCCATGACAAGAGAGATAAAAGAAAACGAGCTTGACGCACTGCTTGAACTGTATACGCATCTGCACGAATCGGGTGTTCCCGAAAACTCAGACCGTTTGAAAAAAACATGGGAAATTATATGCAGAGACGAAAACCATCATATCATCGTCTGTGAACTTGATGGCAGGATAGTTTCCTCCTGCGTGTGCGTGATAATCCCCAATCTGACAAGGAATGTCCGTCCCTATGCGTTTATAGAAAATGTTGTGACACATTCCGGATTCAGAGGAAAAGGATACGCCACCGCCTGCCTGAACCACGCAAAGAAGCTTGCACTTGATGCAGGCTGCTATAAAATGATGCTGCTAACCGGTTCAAAAAGCGAAAGCACACTGAACTTCTATAAAAACGCAGGATATAACTGCACCGATAAAACAGCCTTCATCATGTGGCTGTAAGGCTGTCTTAAGACAACACCTTAAAAAGCTCCCTCGATGGTCCAAACTGTCGGGGGAGCTTGTCTTGTTATTATATAATGTAATGTAAGGCTCATTATGCCTCCGGGTGCATAAGGATGATGGGAGTGGTCTCCTGTCCCTGACCTGCGGGGTTGTCCTTGATGAACTCCTTCAGGTTTGATTCAATGGGCTTCAGGTCATCGGAGAAACCGAGTATCTCCTGACCCAGGTCGTTTGCATCCACCAGCATACAGGACACGCCGCACTTTTCTTTGATCTCGTTGCAGACGCCTGTGGGGTTTTCGGGCATCTCGATACCGATGTCACGGTATTCGGTCCATACATGGTCATAGAAGCCGTCAAGTCCGGCAACCTCTTCGCCGACGATCTCATAGAACACGCCTCTTTTTCCGAAGGGCTTAGTAACAGCGCTGCAGAAAGCCGCCCACAGTACCTTCGGCAGACCCACCTTGTCGATGGCATACTGCATCTTGATGGTCTCGCCCACGCCTACGCCAGTGTCGGGATGTGAAGCGAACTTTGAAAGGAACTTTGCCCAGAAGCCGATCTTGATGTCCTCACGCTTTACCACTCTGTTCTGACAAAGGGCGATGATCTTTTCGCTGATAGAGATAAAATCACCCTCGCTGTAACAGGGAACAACATACTTGTTCATGATGTCAATGTAGGATTCGCCCTGCTTGACAAAATGTGTTTTGATGGCCTTCCTTTTATAGAGCTTGCCGTCAACCTCGATCTCGACCCGCTTGCCCTCGTTCATTGCATATTCCATATCCTGCATTATCCCCTCTGCAATTATATATGTTACTATTGACGCAGATATTATATCATAGGGCATTTTGATTTTCAAGAATAGCCGGATTATTCTCTGTTTTGCATTAACAATTTTCCGCCGGCAATTGATTGTTGTGTGGTTTGCAGTATTTGTGCCCCGGCTGCGGCATCCCTCCCGGGACCGTCTGTCATCAGGACATAACGGAAGACCACCGATGCAGAAAGCCGGTACAATACTTGTGAACAACCTTGCAATGGACAACCGGCATACATAAGGTATAATGAAGATAAGAAAAGAAAGATATCCTGCAGAAATACGGGATACAGTGGCGAAATGTGCGGTACGGTTCCGCAGAATAAACGCAGGCTGTCCTTCCGGTATGAACGGCGACGGACATATCCGCTCCGGAGCGGTGTACAGACGGGGTTATTCGTGTGAGGATCAAACTTTATTACTTGCGGCGGAGCGTTATGCGCGGGCGGGGATATATGAGTGCAAATTATACCTCATTCAATTTGTGCCGGAGAAGGCGTCAGAACAGGGACGTATAATGTAAAGGAGGCGAAGGGACATGAAAGCATTTAAAAATTCCGTGATACTGCTGCTTGTGTTATCGGTAATATTGTCCTTCGGCTCTTACAGGAGCGTGCTTGCGGATGATGTGCCGGATAATGCCGTACTGCTCCCTGACGGCAGCGGTGGGGTCTATCGGCTGACCACCGGAAACGGCAGATTCACTCTCGGTTATTTCAGCGACGGCGGTGACTTCAAGGAGATATGCAGGTCGAGCATAAACGCCGACGGACTGATGCTGTGCGGCGGAAGCGCAGTAGTCACCCTTCATATTGATGAGTTTTTTGGTATGTACCGGCCCGACCGAAAGGAACTGGGGGTCGTCATGATAGACAACGTGAACGTAAAGACCGGCTGCCACGCAATGTCGGATGATGAAACGGTCTTCATAGTTGATGAAAAGGACGACACCAGTATACTAAAATTCACAAACCGCAAATTTCCCTCAGGAAGCATCGACGCAGGTTCAGAGGTACGCGCGCTTTTCTCCGACACCGGCACCGGTGACGTTTACGCCCTGACGGAAAAGGGTATATCCGACGTTAAAAATGGCACCGCCGTGAACTGTGACGTTCCGGAAACGCCCTTTATAATGAACCGGAATATGTGCTGTGACAGCGCGGGCAGTGTTTACAGCTTTGACGGCGCAAAGGGATTCAGACTGCTTTTTCGCATACCCGGGGCAAGGCTTGCAGCAACGGACAAGGCAGTATATGCGCTGCAGGACGGAAGGCTTGAAATGTACTCTCTTGCGGGTGAAAAGACGGGAGTGTATCCATCGGAAGCCGACGGGTCATGCAGTATTGCCGCCAGCGGAGACCGGGTAATGCTGATAGACGGCAGCAAAGCGGAGATCATAAAAGACGGACTGTTCATTGCAGAAAAGGCTGATACCGACGACACCTCTCTCCCCTCCGCCGTCTCACAGCCGGAGTCCGTACCTGAGGAAAAAAGCTCCCCCTCAGAAGATCGTTCCAAACCCTCCGGAAACTCCTCCGACAGCGGGGACTCTCAGGTCACGTCAGAGAACGCGGCCGACACATCCACTGCCGAACCGGAAAGACCGGAAAGTCAAAACGGCCCCTCCGGTCAGGAAAGCTCTTCCGACGGGAAACAAAAATCAGGTCGGCTCACAAGCCATGTATACCGCATCGAAAACGGGATCATATGCCGCATTCCCATAGGAACGACCCTGGCAGTACTGAAAAGCAATATGTCCTTTGACGGTCTGTCCGCTGAATTTTTCGACTATAAAGGCAGACCTCAGAAAACCGGCAAGGCAGGGACCGGCGCAAAGCTGATAACATCTGACAACAGCGGAAACAAAACGGAATACCTTCTTGCGGTGGCCGGCGATGTTACCGGAGAGGGCAGCGTCAACACAAACGATATCAGGCGGCTTTCCGAGATTCTTTCGGGAACTTGCGGGACAAACACCTGTACTGAGCTTGCGGCGGACGTAGACCGCAGCGGTTCGGTGGATATCGGCGACCTCTGCGCCCTGCAGCACAGTTATTACTCAAACAACGGAAATATACCCGCCGGAGCCTTTCTGTGATGATTATTGTATACTCTGACAAAACAGCATCCTTTGTTCTGTGCAGATTTTAGAAATTCCCTTTTAAATCCAAGTGAATATACACAAAATATAGACAGATAATTAGTACAGTCTACAAAAAGCACTGTCATATTTTCCTTTACCAATCCACATCCGGAAGAAAACGGAAGATATGCCGTGTTTTTTGTTTGCAAAAAAGGTCCAGGCATGGTATTATGAATATGTATAGCAGCTTTTACCGGCGGCCTCAGTCCGGCGAAAAAACGGGCATAAGCCATGTTTCAAAGCCTTACCGAGGGAGCCGTAAACTGCGGAAGAAAACTTTTCAGGAGAGTGATATAAGTGAAACAGAAACATCGCAGATTCAGCAAACGCACCCTGTGCCTTTCGGTAACCGCGGCAATGGCTATGACTGCGTTTGCAGGGCTGGGCGTTGCGTCAACTCCGGCAAGCGCCTTTGCAGGAGCCGAGTACGGACTGGTCGAGAACATCCAGGACGGCGTGATACTCCACTGCTTTGACTGGAAGTATTCCGACATTCAGGAAATGCTGCCCCAGATCGCAAAAGCAGGCTTCTCAAGCGTACAGGTATCCCCCGTACAGCCCGCAGCCGGCACAGGTCCCTGGTACTGGCTTTATCAGCCGGTAGCCTTTGAGGTTGCCGAGAACGGTGATCTTGGCACCGCCGATGAGCTGAGAGAGCTTTGCGAGGCCGCAGAAGGCTACGGCATCAATGTTGTTGTTGACGTTGTTGCAAACCACCTTGCAGGCGACCATGACAAGATCCAGGAGGATCTGAGAGACGAAAAATACTGGCATAACTATGGCGAAGTTGTCAGCTACAAGGACCGATTCATGATAACCCACGGCGATATCGGCATGCAGGACCTGAAAACCGAGGACTCATATGTCCAGAGTGTTGTCAAGAGCTATGTAAACGAACTCAAGGAAATGGGCGTTGACGGTATCCGCTGGGATGCCGCAAAGCACATCGGACTCCCCAGCGAGGACGACGCCTTCTGGTCCGCCGTGACCGATACCGGTCTTTACAACTACGGCGAGATCCTTTCCGGTCCCGTTGACAACGGCGGCGAAGACCTGATGGTAGAATATACCGATTATATGTCCGTCACCGACAACACCTACGCCAGCACCCTTGTAAAAGCTTTCAATAGCGGCAAGGCTCCGGCTGCAGACGGCAACTGGACAATGGAAGGCGTTCCCGCCTCAAAGCTGGTATACTGGGGCGAGAGCCACGACACCTATTCCAACGCAGAGGGCAAGGACACCAATGCCGTATCACAGAACATTATCGACAGAGCATACGCTGTTGCTGCTTCCCGCGCTGATGCAGCCGCTCTGTATCTTTCACGTCCCTACGCAACCGCCCGTGAGAGCATCCGTGTGGGCGTAAAGGGCAGCATGAACTTTACAAGACCCGAGATCGCAGCCGTTAACCATTTCCACAACGCAATGGTCGGCAAGGCTGATCTGTACGGTGCATCAAACAACTGCGCAGTCACCACCCGTCAGGACGGCGGCGCCGTTATCGTATGCGGCAAGGACAGCGGCGAGGTTTCCGTAGAGAACCTGGGCGGTTATGTTCCTGCAGGTACATATTATGACGAGGTGACAGGCAACATATTCACTGTTACCGAGGATACCATCACAGGTACCGTAGGCGAGAGCGGTATTGCCGTTATCTATGATTCACCCTTTGTTGCAAAGGTATACGCAGAGCCCGAATCCGACAAGGAATTCTCCGATACTCTGGACGTAACACTCCATGCCGTTCAGACAACATCTGCTTCATATCAGGTAATTGACTCAGATACAGGAGATGTCTATGCAGAAGCCTCATACATTGACGGCAATGTTTTTACTATTGGTAACAACATCCCCGGCGACACAAACGTCACCCTTCTTCTTTTAGGCACAGATCAGAACGGCAACTCCTTAGAAGCCGAGTACACCTACTACAAGACCCCCAGCAGACAGCTTCCCGAGGTTGAGGCCGGCGGCATTGTATTTGACAACTCCAAGACCAACTGGGACACCATCAACATCTATGTATATGATGAAAGCGGCGCTACCACCATTACAAACGGCGCATGGCCGGGCGTAGCGATGACAGACTGCGGCGACGACTATTACAGCTATCAGCTTCCCGAGCAGTTCGCATCCTGCAATCATATCATGATAATCTTCAACAACGGCGGCGGCGACCAGATCCCCGGCGCTATGCAGGACGGTATGACCATGGCCTACACCGACAAGAAGCTCTACAACGGCACAAAGTGGGGCAACCTTGACGGTGCATCGGATCCCGAGCCCGAGCCTGAGCCCGAACCTGAACCCGAGCCCGAGCCTGTACAGCCTGACGCATACGGTCACACCTATGGCGTTATCGGTTCCTTCAACGGATGGGGCGCAGACGTTGAAATGAGACCCGTTGCTTCAATGGAAGTACTGGGGCACAAGATCTATGCCGCACACATTGACGGACTTGCCGCAGGCGAGTATGAGTTCAAGGTACGCGCAGACGGCGCATGGGATCTCAGCTGGGGCGACTATGAAGAAGCTATGGACCGCACCCAGAACAGCCAGATCAACTGCAAGATCACCGTTGACGAGGGCGAGCGCCTTGTTGTTCTGCTCCAGCAGAACGCAGTATCCCCGGATGCACTGGCCAATGCTGACTCTTATGTAAACACCGATGAGTTCACCGCAGACGACATGATCGACTTCTGGCCTGTATATTACTACACCTACACCGTACCCGAGCACACCTTCGGTCTTATCGGCAGCTTCAACAACTGGGCAGCCGACATCCCCATGACCGACAGGGACAACATCGGTATGTACTCGGCAACAGTCGAGGGTCTCGCACCCGGCGATTATGAGTACAAAGTCCGTGCAGACGGCGCATGGGATCTGAGCTGGGGCGTTTATGAAGCCGAATATGACCGCACTCAGAACAGCCAGACCAACTTTACTCTCACCGTCGAGGATTCCTACATCAACCCCGTGCTCTTTGTTGGTCTGGATGTAACAAGTATTTCTCCTGATGCAATGAACAATCCTGATTCAGCCGTTAATTCACCTGATTATGACAAGGCTGACATGATCGAATACTGGCCTGTTGCAAGCGCTCTGATAATTGAGGTAGAAGAACCCGAGCCTCAGCCCGAGCCTGAACCCGAGCCTCAGCCCGAGCCCGAACCCGAGCCTCAGCCCGAACCCGAGCCTCAGCCTGAACCCGAGCCTCAGCCCGAACCTCAGCCTGAACCCGAGCCTCAGCCCGAGCCTCAGCCCGAGCCTGAACCCGAGCCTGAACCCGAACCTCAGCCCGAGCCTCAGCCTGAACCCGAGCCTCAGCCCGAACCTCAGCCCGAGCCTCAGCCCGAGCCTCAGCCCGACGATGCCGGCAAGACCACTGATACCGACAAGCCCGCTGATGACAAAACCGACACACAGACCTCACAGCAGAACAACAACACCAACGTAAACAACAACGATTACGTCGGCACATCCGATTCCACATCGGCTACTATATTCGTGGTACTGCTTATCGGCTCCGCAGCAATCGCAATAGTTGCATTTGCAAGAAAAAAGCGTGAACAGTGATACGGACATCCCGGTAAACTGACATAACATATCCGGCAATGCGGAACATTCCCCCGCATTGCCGGATATTTCTTTTATGTATTTTCCTCAGCAGAAAAAAGCCCCTCTATTTCTGCCCCATGTCGCATTACTGACTGAATAATTTTCAGAAAGTTTACAGCCAGTATAAAAATAATTAAAATAATGCCTTGATTTTTCCAAACCACTGTGCTATACTTATCAAGTCGTTAAGAGCGATAAAAATTTAGCAGCAGTTGGTGTTGATGACGTTGAGGGTCCACCCGTTCCCATGCCGAACACGGAAGTTAAGCTCAATGGTGCCGAAGATACTTGATTGG
>JBGUWL010000088.1:0-14808 GCA_045221075.1 Acutalibacteraceae bacterium | reverse complement strand
GGGACACAAGATATACCAGCACCCCCGCCGCCAGCAGTCCGAAAAATGATGTGGCAAGTATCGAGACAGTCACAGCGTTTTCGTGCGCCTTCAGTTTTTTCAGTATCAGCGAAACGATTATGCCAACGCCCACCAATGAGCCGAATATGATAAGGAGAATCATCATGAACTGGTTATCCATATTTTACCTCTTTCTGTCAGTAATACCGGACCGTTATTCCTTTGGATCACTCTCCGGCGCAATCCCGGCACACGCCGTAGAACACCGTTCTCAATGGGTCTATAAAAAAGCCGTGCTCATTCCGGATATGCTCCGAAAGCTCGCTGAGGGCCTCACATTCAAGATGTATGAGCCTTCCGCATTTTTCGCATTTGAGGTGAAAATGCTCACGGCATTTTGTATCATGCTCCACAAACTGAAAGCAGGCTCCCGTATTCTGGTCAACAGTGTATTTTCTTACCACACCCTGCTCCACCAATTTTTCAAGCTGGCGGTATATTGTGGCCGTTCCCACAGGCGTCCCCTGACGGGAAAGATAATCGCCGATGCCGCTTGCGGTAACATGACTGTCCTTGTGCTCTGTAAGATATTTCAGTATGGCGTCCCGCTGCCGGGTCTTGTATCCGCCTGTGCTGCTGTTTGACATCCTGTGCTCACCTCATGCTGATATGTTGTTGGAACACTTCCCCGTTCAGTCCTTTTCAAGCTTTTTCAGCTTTTCCATTTCGGAGCGGTCCACCCTGATGTGGGAATCCTTGATAATCTGTACATCGGCCACCTTGTAGGAATGGGGTGCGGCCTCAGGGGATTTGTTAAGGCTCACGCTCAGCACTCCCGTGATAAGGTTGAGGTCCACAACGGTTCCCTTGCCGTCGGGGGTATTGACTATGGCTCCGATCTTGGGAGTCTTTTTCAGCAGGTCGGTGTAAGCCTCCTGCTCATACTTGAGACAGCACATAAGTCTTCCGCAGGTACCCGAAATTTTCACCGGATTAAGGGACAGTCCCTGCTCCTTTGCCATCTTGATGGACACGGGCTGGAAATCTCCCATAAAACTCTTGCAGCAGAAGGGACGTCCGCATATTCCCAGTCCGCCCAGCATTTTGGCTTCATCCCTGACGCCGATCTGTCTCAGCTCTATCCTGGTGCGGAAAACATAGGCAAGATCCTTTACAAGCTCACGGAAATCCACTCTGCCGTCAGCGGTAAAGTAGAAAAGTATCTTGTTGTTGTCAAAGGTGTATTCCACGTTGATGAGTTTCATGTTCAGCTTGTGGCTGTGTATCTTTTCAACGCAGATATCAAAGGCCTTCTTTTCTTTTTCCTTGTTTTCACTGACTTTCCTAAGGTCATCATCGGTGGCCTTTCTTATCATCTTCTTGAGGGGAAAGCTGATGTCGTCGTCAGGGACCTGGCGGTTGGCCATTGCCACCTCGCCGCACTCGATGCCCCTGCTTGTCTCTACGATAACATGATCTCCCTTGTTAAGCTGCTGACCCTCCGGGTCAAAATAGTATATTTTTCCGACCTCGCGGAATCTTACTCCAATAACAAATGCCATAGCTGCCTCCGTATCAGTTTGTTCTCAGCACCCCGCAAAGCCAGGTGCCGTAAAGATTGAGATTTACGTTGTAGTTCAGTACATCCCTTGCCTGCTGTATATTTTTCTGCAGGGCAAGAAGTCTTTTTTTGCTGAGCTTTTCACCCAGCTCAGCCGCCGCAGGAGAAACCTCCCCGGCGCCGTAGGAATATCTGACGCACTCCGCCGCAAGACGGCACAGGTCGTCAACAACCCCAATAGCAAAGGCCCGGTCCCGGACCGCCTGTCCGGCAAGCACCATCAGGGGATATTCCGTGGTCAGGGGGATCGCCCGCAGTATCTCTTCGGCAAGGTTTTTTTCCTCCGCTCCCCCGTGCTCCAGAAGCTCTGCCGCAGCGCCTATATTACCCCCGCAGTCCTCTGCGGCCCTGAGTATCACCTCGGGGCTTTTGTCTTCAAAACGGCTTTGAAGTATACGGACTGCCTCTCCCGAGGACGGCGGGTACAGTGTCATCACCCTTGAGCGCGAGCGGACGGTCTGCAGCAGGGACGAAGCCGCAGTGACCGTCATTATGAACATGACGTTGGGCGGCGGTTCCTCAAGCACCTTAAGAAAGGCGTTCTGAGCCGCAGCAAGCATCTTTTCACAGTTAAAGAGCAGATAGACCTTGTTGGGCGCTTCGTTGGGCTTTATATAAGCGGATGAGCGGATATTACGGACGGACTCGATATTCAGTCCCCCGGGGGTGTTCCCGTCTGCGGTGATGATGTCGGGATGTATCCCCTTTGCGGCCTTTATACAGCCGGGACATACTCCGCAGGGACGCTCCCCCTCTGAGGTACACACCCCGTAGGCCGCAATTATCCCCGCAAGGGTGCGTTTTCCGCAGCCTCTTTCACCCTGTATTATCAGGGCATGGGGAACGCTTCTTCGGCTCATGGCCTCGGAAAGCTCATATTTCAGTTCGGCGTTTGCCGCAAATTCTGACAAAAGCATGGTTAATCCTCATTTCGGAGGGAATCTGAGCGGATACGGTCCCGCCGGAGTTTTTTGGGGATCCCTTTTGGGGGATCTATTTTGGGGAAAACCCTTTTCCGGCGGAAAAAGGGTTCTTCCCCAAACCCCTTTCCTAAAACCGCTTACGTTTGAAAATCGGCCGCAAAATGTAACGAGCGGCAGTTTACATTATCCTGTATTGAAAGATAATTTACGCGGTACACGACAGCGATCTTTCAGGACGTCTGGATTCGGATAAGCTGCGGGTGCCGGACAGTATAATCTGCACTTTCAGGTTCTTTTATAGGACACGATTTTTGCTTTGCGTGACGGGGCTTTGTTATGATATTTCCCCGTCATTGACCTTTTTCACGGAACACAGTGATATTCCTGCCATCCGACGCGAATATCACAGTCCCGTCACGGTCGGTGCGGAAATACCCCTCAGGCGACTTTGCCGCCGTTTCAAAGGCTCCCCTGCTGACGTTCTGGCTACCGCCCACGGAAAGCACGGTATACTTTGGAGAGATCATTTCAAAAAACTCATCACAGGTCCCGCCGCCGTCGTCCCTGTCGGACATCTTATAAACATCCGCAGGGGCGATACCCTGCTCCAGAAGATCCTTTTCAGGTGTTTTTCCTATATCCCCCGCAAGGAGGAAGGAAACGTCTTTATAATCAAGCCGCAGAACAAGACTGTTGTTGCGGAGAAAAGTATAATGTTCCTTCGGAGAAAGGACGGAAAGTCTCGCCTCTCCTATCATTATCCCGGTGGTATCCGAGGGCAGGACAGGTATCCCGTGTGAATCTATCGAACCGTAGAAGTCCTTCTGTACGGCGGTATAAGCTGTTGGAACTCTGCTTTCATAAGGGCTGAGCAAAACGCTGCCTATGGTGTATCTGCCGGCGATCAGGGAAAAATCCCCGATATGCTCCTCGTCCGTATATGAGGCGGCAAACAGGTCTATATGCTCTATCCCAAGGCTCTGCAGGTACCTTCCCGCCCTGCAGTCAAGGGTAGGACTGCCGGAGTCGATAAGGACGTTTTTCCCGCCGCAGCAGATCAGGACGGAATCGCCCTTTCCCACATCAATAAAGTGGACCGTCAGGTCATACCCGTCGGCGCTGTGAGAAAAGGAAGCAAGTCCCAGACCCTTCATAACATCCTGACGACTCATTCCGAAAAGCCGGTCAATGTACAGCAGAAAGCTCAGGAAGGCCAGCAGGGATGCCAGTACCGCCGTGACGATAAGCCTCCGATTTGAATACGGCCGCTTACTCATCTTCGGATTCGGAGGGTGTATAGACCATGGTTATCTGGGTGATGCGGTTGTCCTCCACATCGTTTACGGTGATCTCCAGCTCACGGTAGACAAAGCGCGCGCCGGGCTCTGGGATGTCGCCTATCTGTTCGATGACCCAACCTCCCACGGATTTGCTCTCGGTCTCTATGTATTTCGGATCCTTGTCGATAAGCTCCAGCATATCGTTGATATGCAGATCGCCGCTTATCTCGAAGGTGTTTTCACTCAGCTTTTTGTATTTGTTCTCTATCTCTTCATCCTCGTCCCATATCTCACCCACAAGCTGTTCCAGCAGGTCTTCCATGGTCACGATGCCAAGGGTGCCGCCGTAATCGTCCGTGACCACAGCAATGTGGAGCCGCTTGTATTTGAAATCAGCAAGGATAGAGGACAGTTTTTTTGAGCGGTAGATAAAATATGCAGGCTGTATCATGTCGGAAAGGGACGGCGCATCGGTTTTCAGCAGGGCTTCAAGATAATCCCTTGTGTGAAGTATGCCGATGATGTTGTCAACGCTGTCGCGGTACACGGGTATGCGGGAATATCTTTCGCTGAGGATTATCTCCCTGATATGCTCCGGACTGTCGTTTATGTCTATGGCGGTCATATCCACCCGGGGAGTCAGGATGTCGTATGCGGTCTTTTCGTCAAACTCCAGAGCCGACTGTACCAGCTCGCTTTCCTGCTCCTCAAGGACTCCCTCGTCCTCAATGCTCTCAACGATATATTTCAGTTCGTCCTCGGTAACGGTGGGAGCCTTTTCACCCTCGCCCCTGACGGCTATCTTTTTTGCAAGGTCGCTGAGCTTCAGCAGCAGAAAGGTCACGGGTGTCAGCACCACCATGAGTATATGAAGGGGTGTGGCGGATGACATTGCCATTTTCTCGCTGTTTTCCTTTGCGAAGTTCTTCGGGAGGACCTCGCCGAAGATCAGTATAACTATGGTCAGTACCGCAGTGCTGAGTATGGTGCCGTTCGCCTCTCCGAAAAAGGACACAAACAGCAGCGTGGCAAGGGCGGATGCGGCAATGTTCACTATGTTATTGCCCACAAGTATGGTGGAAAGCGCCTTGTCATAATGCTCGGAAATACGGTAGGCCTTTTTTGCCTTTTTGCTGCCGTTGTCGGCATAGCTTTTCAGGCGTACACGGCTGACCGATGAATAGGCAGTCTCTGTTGATGAAAAGAATGCAGAAAACATGACCAGTAAAACAATGATCGCCGAAAGCAGCCATGGATTCAAGAATTATCACTCCATAAAAAAATTATTTATTCCGGAAACCTCCGGTCTTTTTCTTTCAAAAAATATGCAGCACCAACTATATATTATATTAAAAGCAGAGTTCTGTATAATTCTTTATTGGAATTATACTATCGTTTTTTCTTGATAACTCCCTATGTTCCTCCATTGTCCTCCCAAAGCTCCGGAACGGAAGGGCAAAAACCGGTTTCCTTGTATAATTTGCACCATCGGGAAGGCTTTTTTTCTATTTGGAAAAATAGGACGGGGCATTGTATAATATACAGAGAGGTGATAATTATGAATGAAGCGGCAGTTATGCACAGAAGCACCGTCAATATGTGCTTTGCGCCCGACAACGACACCGTAGTCCTCCGGCTGCAGACCGGAAAGGATATTCAGAAGGCCTTTGTGATATGTGAAGATCCCTTTCAGTGCGAGCTTGAAAGAAGGGAATTCAGGGGAAAGCCTTATCCCATGACCCTTACTCACAGAACCGACAGACACTATATCTGGAGCTTCCGGATAAAGCCCCCGTTCAAGAGACTGCAGTACTATTTTGAGATAGTATGCGATGATGAGCATTATCTTGTGTTTGACAACAGGGTGTGCAGAAAGAAGGACAAAAAGCGCTGTTCCCCGAAGTATTTCAAATACGCATGGATAAACCCGTCGGACGTTTTCTCCCCTCCGGCTTGGGTAAAGGACACGGTATGGTACCAGATAATGCCCGACAGATTCTGCCGCAGCAGCGACAGCCCCGAAAACGAAAAAATCACCCCCTGGGGCGCAGAACAGAAGCACTTCAACACCTTTTACGGCGGTGATCTCAAAGGTATCACCCAGCGTCTGCCCTATCTTAAGGAGCTTGGTATAGGCGGGATATATCTCACTCCTGTCTTCGTTTCGGATTCCTACCACAGGTACAACACTCACAATTACACAAAGATAGACCCGTCCCTGGGAACGGAAAAGGATATGCAGGAGCTGGTCAGGACAGCCCACAGCCTTGGCATACGGATAATGCTGGACGGCGTTTTCAATCACTGCGGACTCAACTTCTTTGCATGGAAGGACGTGTGTAAAAAAAAGAAGGACTCACCCTATTATAACTGGTTCTTTATCAATGATGAGGATTTTTTAAAGGATAAATTCACCACCGATGACGGACGGTACTATACCTTCTCTTTCTGGGGAGGAATGCCGAAGCTCAACACCAACGATCCGGAGGTTATAAAGTATTTCTGCGACCTCTGCGCCTCATGGATCACCCGCTGGAACATTGACGGAATACGCTTTGACGTCGGGGACGAAATATCCCACACCTTTATGAGAGCCCTCCGCAGCAGACTGAAGCCCATAAAGCCCGACCTGTACCTTTTGGGTGAGATATGGTTCGATTCCATAACCTGGCTTGACGGGACACAGTATGATTCCGTGATGAACTACCCCCTGAGCAGCTGCATAAACGACTTTGCCGACAAGCCGGAGCTTTCTTCCCGTGACTTTTTTGAGCAGCTTGATTTCTGCCTTGTGACCTATCCCGAACAGGTCACGGACGTGATGTTCAACTTCCTTGACACCCACGACACTCCCCGCACCATCGAGCACTGCGATAAGAACGAGAACCGGCTTCTGCAAAGGCTGGCTGTACTTATGAGTCTGCCTGGGACCCCCTGTCTTTATTACGGCACCGAGATCGCGCTCTGCGGCAGTCATGAATACGACAACCGGAGCTGTATGCCCTGGGACAAGGTGGAGGCGGGAGAGTACGACTCCATGCTTGAACGGGTGCGCCGGCTCATAGAGCTGAGAAAGACCTGTCCCCAGCTTGTATCCCAGCAGACGGAGCCTGTCATCGACCCCGGAAACCCCCGCCTTCTCCACTATCTCAAGTCCGGCGGTAACAGCGATAAAAAGATAGGCGTGATGATAAACGCATCAAAAAAGGACGTTCCGGTAAGCATAGACGGAGAAGTTCTGTTCTCTGAGGGTCTTGCCGGTGATATACTTAAACAGAACGGTACCGTGATATATGAGACAGGATAATGTCATCAAAAAAACCGGAAAGCCTTTGACTCTTTTCGGACTGGCGTGGCCCATACTTGTAGAGACCCTGCTTTTTATGGCTCTGGGATTTGTTGACGTGCTGGTGCTGAGCAGATACGACGATCTTGCGGCCTCCAGCGTCAGCACAGCAAATCAGGCCCTTTCGGTAGTCACCATCGTGTTTTCGGTGTTCTCCGGAGCGGGAGGCATACTGATAACCCAGTATTTAGGAGCGGGAAAGCGGCGTGACGCCTCACGCACCGCAGCCCTTTCCATAGCGCTGCACCTTGCTGCAGGTCTTGCGGTCAGTGTGATGTTGCTGCTCCTTGGCACTCCCATACTCAGGTTCATAGGCGCCCGTGAGGACGTGCTGGAGTTTTCCCGTCAGTATCTCGGGGCAGTGGGAGGCTTTATGTTCCTGCAGGCTCTGATGAACTCAATGACGGGCATATTCCGCAGTCACGGTATGACAAGGATACCCATGTACGTCACAGTGGGAATGAACCTGCTGAACACCGGACTGGACGTTATTTTCGTTCCGGGTCTTTTCGGCGCGCCCAGGCTCGGAGTTTTCGGCGTAGCGGGAGCAACAGTGGCAAGCCGGCTTATAGGAGTTGTCGTGCTGGCCGTGCTTCTTTTCAGAAGGATAGAAAAGCCCTCGGTATTCCGTATGCTGCGGCCCTTCCCCCTGAGGGATATACTGCAATTCATAAAGGTAGGCGTACCGGCGGCCCTTGAAACATTCCTGTATAATCTTTCGCAGCTTGTGATAACCTCGATAGTTCTCAACTGCATGACCGAAACTGAGCTTATTGCAAAGACCTACATACAGAGCATCACCGTACTGTTCTATATAACCTCCTTCTCCATAGGTCAGGCCACACAGATACTTGTGGGACACCTGACCGGCGCAGGAAAGCAGGAGGAGGCCTACAGGCAGGGACTTCGCTCCCACCGCAGGGCGCTGATGATCGCCGTAAGCGCTTCGCTTATAGGAGTGATTTTCCGGGTCCCCCTCATTTCAATTTTCACGTCAGATCAGGACGTCATCGCCACGGCCTCGGCAATACTGATAATGAACCTTGTACTGGAGCTGGGACGGACAACGAACCTTGTGCTTATCGCAGGACTGAGAGGCTCCGGCGACGTGTTCTATCCCACACTGTGCGCCATATTTTCAAACTGGCTCATAAGTGTTCTTGGCTCATACCTGCTGGCGGTGGTTTTCGGCATGGGCATATACGGACTCTGGATCGCGATTTCGGCGGACGAATGTATTAGAGGACTTCTGATGCTGCTGCGCTGGAGAAGCAGAAAGTGGCAGAAAAAAGCCCTTGCAAACCCCGGTGCGTGACCGGTGCGTGACCGGTGCGTGACCGCACTGGACGATTCGCGCTGTCGCTCCGCTGCGCTGCGCTCTGGGCTCGGACATGATACTATTACTCCCGCGCCGGACGGCACGTCATATACCGTACCCATCCGCCGCCATGCCGCATATAGCGGCACTTTCCGGCTACTTTCTTATGAATTTGCAATTATCTTCGCTGTTCAAAGTTTAACGTGCCTGTTTATTCGGAAGTTGAATTATTTGCAACATACTTATGGATATAAATATTATTAATTCTTCATTATTCACTATTCATTATTCATTGAGCGAGCAAAGCGAGCGTTTCCCTCCCTCAGTCAGCTTCGCTGACAGCTCCCTCTGGGAGGGAGCCATCATGCCTCCATCAGAGGGGGAGGTGGCGCGCAGCGCCGGAGGGAGTTAAATGCCGCATATAGCGGCACTTTCCGCCTGCTTTCTTATGGATTTGCAATTATCTTCGCTGTTCAAAGTTTAACGTGCCTGTTTATTCGGAAGTTGATTTATTTGCATAATACTTACCGATATACGCAGCCACTATTCACTGTTCGTTATTCTCTGTTCCCTATTCTCCGAGCGAACGAATTGAGCGTTTCCAACTATACCTAAGACACATTTAATTTCTCGAATATTATTATTTTTCAAGTCTTAAGTTTTCAGTTTTCAGTTAGCGAAGCGCTTAATTCCACATTAAAAAAACTCCTAACTCCTCACTCCTAATTCATAACTTTATTAACTCCACGCCTCACACTGTTACATAATTGTTCAGCTAAAACTACAGACAGCTCTCCGCCACAAAACGGAAGGCTGTCTGATTTTTCATGCCACGGTATGATCAAGGAGCTATGCCACGATATGAACAAGGTGCGCTATCCCCGGTATGCTCTCCCCCTGCTGGGACGAGGTTGGAGAAAGCAGCGCTCCGGTGGCGGCAAAAAGAATGTTCTTAAGCTCACGGCTTTTAAGCCTCTGCATGATATGGGAGCAGAACACCGATGCCGAACAGCCGCAGCCCGACCCGCCTGCATGAACATCCTGACCCGTTCTGTCAAATATCATACAGCCGCAGTCACAGTGGCGGTGGGAGATATCTATCCCCTCCGACATCATAAGCTGCACAAGCAGCTCAGACCCCACAAAGCCCAGGTCCCCCGTCAGGATCATGTCATAGTCATCCGGTACCGTCCGGGTATCGGCAAGAAAACGGCGTATGGTGTCCGCCGCCGCAGGGGCCATTGCAGCCCCCATGTTGTTTGCGTCCATAATTTTCAGGTCGTTTATGCGCCCCACGGTAATGTGCTTTATCTGAGGACTGGATGCGGTTTTGTCAAGAAGGGCAGCGCCGGCTCCTGTCACCGTCCACTGAGCAGTGGGAGTGCGCTGACCGCCGTATTCAACGGGCATACGAAACTGCCGCTCCGCCGAACAGAAATGGGACGAGGTCATCGCAAGGGCGCGTTCCGCCCCTCCGGACTCGATAAACACCGCAGCGGCAGCGATGGTCTGGGCCATTGTGGAACATGCCCCGTACTGTCCCATCAGGGGGATGCCTGTGTCCCTGAGGGCAAATGTGGACGATATGCACTGGTTGAGCAGGTCCCCAGCAAAAGCAATGTCTACATCGCCGGTTTTTAGTCCGGCTTTTTGAAGCAGCAGCTCAACGGCTTTTCTTTGAAGCTCACACTCCGACTTCTCCCAGGTCTGCTGACCAAGGGTGTCGTCCTCAAAGGTCATGTCGAAAAACCCCCCCAGGGGTCCTTTGCTTTCCTTGCTCCCTGCAATGCCCGCGGAATAATGCAGTCCTATGTTTCCGGAAAAGGCAACGGTGGAGCTTCCTATCCTTTCAGCCATCATATTCCTCCCTTTCGGGTTTGAAATTAAACTAACATCAGATAGAAATGGCGGCAAAGATCTGAGTGAAAAATATCGCGGAACGAGGCAGCGGAACGCATCCCAAGGGCACTTGTTCCACTGCGCTTGCCGGGTTCAGAAATACTTTGTGTATTCCGAGGATCGACAACGAAGTTATACTGACTTTAACGCCAAGATCGTCGTCAAATTTAGTCAAATCTATTTGATATTAGTATTGGTATTGTATTTATTATCCCCCTAAAAAGAAAAAATACGCATCATCCGTAAAGACAATGCGTACCTTAATAATTTTTTGTGAGTAACGGTTTAACCGGAAAATACAGATTATCCTGAGGCAGAACACTCCGTCACACCAGATAAGTTCCGCCTTCTCTAAAAAGAAGGCAATCTGCGGACAGTTTTCCGACTTGCCGTTAAATCCGATACGAATTATTATTTTTTGACCTTTATGCCGAAGCTCTCGATCTTGGGGATAAGTCCGATACGGGGCTTGTCCTCGTCGGGAAGCTGTGGAAAGTCATAGGCGGGATAGTCGTTGCCCTCGACAATGGCAGGTCCGTTGGGAGTCAGGCAAACGTCCCAGCCCACATAGCGGAATGTGGGGATCACAAGAGCCGCTCTCTTTACCATGTCCTTTACCTCGTCCATAAAGGGCAGCTTGTAGCCCACAAACTTTATGCCCGTTGCGGGGTGCGCGTCGTAGTTTACAAGAGCAGAGGTGTGGCCACGTCCGATGATCTCTCCCTTATCAAGGTCGAAATGACAAGCAAGACCGCCGTTTTCAAGGTTGTCAACAAAGCCGCCGTTATTGCCCATCTTGAACACCGCATAGAGGATATGGGCCTCTCCGTCCTTTACAAGGGTCACCACCCTGAGACAGTTGAGGGAATTGGGATATATCCTTGCGGCGTCGGGATGCTGAACGATGACCTCCTCGATAACGCCAAAATTCTTTTCGGGAGACCTGATATATTCATACAGCTCCTTTGTTGAAGCGTAGTCGGACACCTTTATCTTTTCGATGCCCTTGCCGCTTTCGCCGATATAGGGCTTTGCAAAGAAGTACTCCTTGCCCTGAACGAACTTTTCAAACTCGGGATAGCCTATATCCGCAAGGTCGAGGATCTCACGTCCCATGAACTCGGCGAACTTCTTGTCAAAAAGATTCTTCTCGTCAAATATATGGGCGTATTTTTCGTCATTGAGGGTAGATACAAGGCGCTTGTTCTTCACTCTTGTGAGGTAGGTCTTTCTCTGCTTTGCCTTCATGCGGTAAAACTCAAAGATTATGTAATCGTTATAGCCTGCGCCGTACTTCAGGGAACAGCCAAGCATATCAAAAAATGTAGTGAACTTGCTTTTGCCGGATTTTTCGTGGACAGCATTGATGGCTTTGCCCATCTTTTTGAAGCTGGCTCCGCCCAGCACTCTCATCAGATACTTGAACTTCATCCGTTATTCTCCGATCTCTGTATTATTGTCGGCTTATACCCTTCGGATCAGGTGTGCATAAGCCTGAAAATCACCATGATGTCATCAGCCAAGAGCCGAAAGATTGAACTCTACGGCCTTCTTTATGATCTCCATGCCCTTTATGAGCTCTTCCTCCTCGATAACAAGAGGCGGCATGAGCTTGACGACAGAATTCTTTCTTCCGGCGCCCTCGATGATAAGACCGTACTCGAAGCACTTTTCGATGACCTTGTCCGCAAGACCCTCAACGGGGATGTTTTCAAACTCGATGCCCCAGATCATGCCGATGCCCCTGAGCTCAAGACGGGAATCAAGGGGAAGTATCTCGGTCTCAAGATAGTTTCTGATGACCTCGGCCTTCTTCTGCACCTGCTCCTCCACCTTGTGTGAGAGCATATATTCGATACCTGCGCGGGCAGCCACAAATGCAAGCTGGTTGCCGCGGAAGGTACCGTTGTGCTCGCCGGGCTTCCATACGTCGATCTCGGGACGGATAAGGGTTATTGCAAAGGGCAGGCCATAGCCGCCGATGGACTTTGACATGGTAACGATGTCGGGCTTTATGCCGGCGCGCTCAAAGGAGAAGAATGTGCCGCTTCTGCAGCAGCCCACCTGAACGTCATCCACCACCATAAGAATATCGTTCTTTGTGCAGAACTCTCTGAGCGCTCTGAGCCACTCCACATCAAACACACGGATACCGCCCTCGGCCTGAACGGTCTCAAGGAAAACGGCTGCGGGCTTTTCAATGCCGCTGTGGTCGTCATCAAGAAGGGTCTGCATATATGCGATGGTGTCAAGCTCCGGGAACATATAGGGAGCAGGAATGAAGGTCACGTCATGAAGGGCAACGCCTGCACCCTTGCGGGAGCCCTTGTCGGTGGTAAGGGACAGGGAACCCAGTGTCATGCCGTGAAAGGCGCCCATAAAGGCAAAGATGTTCTGTCTGCCCTTTACCTTGCGGGCAAGCTTAAGGGCGGCCTCGTTTGCGTTGGTGCCTGTGGGACCGGGGAACTGGATCTTGTAGTCAAGTCCTCTGGGCTTAAGCACCTTTTCTTCAAAGGTCCTGATAAATTCCCTTTTGGGAACGGTGTACATATCAAGAGCGTGCATGAGTCCGTCGGACTCAAGATACTCTATGAGCTTTTCCTTTATCTCGGGATTGTTATGACCGTAGTTAACGGCGCCGGCGCCGCAGAAGAAGTCTATATATTTTTTTCCGTCCTCATCATAGAAGGAAGCACCCTTTGCCTTTGTGAACACTGTGGGAAAATGACGGCAGTAGGAACGCACCTCAGATTCATAGCTTTCAAATACTGATGTATCCATTTTCATTTCTCCGTTTCCTTTAAATTGACCAAACCGCCGGAAGGATATACCTCGGGACATTATTTGATTCTCTATCATATTACAATGAACAGGCGGTTATTTCAAGACAAATTTTTAACAAAAATGAATTTACAAAAAATCAGATAATATGGATTATTACGGAAGGCAAAGGAAGCTTTTCCGGCCCTTCACCGCACCTGTGTACACCGGATAAAGCAATAATGCAAGGAGCGCACATGATGACCCGAGGGACCCACAGCCCCGTCAGATATGATACGCCTCCGGTTATCCGAGCGGAAATACGCCCGCTCTTATATCTGCTCTTTGACTGCAATAAGGCAGCAGCGCCGGCCGAGCCGACAGGTGAGACCGGGGGGTGTCCGGCGGACACCGCTGAACAGGCGAGACTCGGCATCCACAAAAAATTCCAGCAGCAATTCTTGACATATCTCAATCAAAGTGATAAAATGGCAGTGAATTAACAAAAATTATTTTATACTTGTACAAAGAAGGAGTGCAACATTATGAAAAGAAACATCATAAAACTTTCAGCAGTCCTGATGGTCGGCGTTCTTGCAGGTTCCGTCATGACCGGCTGCGGCGAGAAAAAGCCCACAGCAGAGGAGGCCCTGCAGCAGCAGGTCAACGATGCCATAAGCCAGATCGAGGATGCCGCCGGAAACATTTCGATCCCCGAAATTTCCGCAGATACAGGAAACACAGGGACCGGAGATGACGCTGGAAATACAGGGACCGGAGACAACACCGACGGTGAACCTTCGGAGGAGGGATCCACCATCATGCCGGCGGATTATCAGCCCACAAGCAGCGAATTCTTCAGTTACAGGATAATTGATGCTTCCACCGCGGTGATCACGGAATATACAGGAACGGATACGGAAGTCCGTCTCCCAAAAAGAATTGAGGACGGCGGTACCAGCTATAAAGTCGTAGGTGTTACATCCGGCACATTTTCAAAAAACTCAGCAGTAAAGTCCGTAACAATACCCGATTATGATACCACAGCAATTATCTGGTTAGACAATTGCGAATCCCTGGAATCAGTCACAAGCTATTCTCTGAAAGCTCCTGTCTGTGACCACTGCAGCTCCCTGAAGGAAGTCACGTTCAAAAACACAACAGGCGTATTTAACCCTGACAGTAAAAACGAACAGATAACCGACGAATACTGCAATGATTTCTGCGCATCAAGCGGCAGTTTTTCCGAATGTGTATCTCTGAAAGAGATACATTTCCCGGGTGAAGTAAAAATACTTCCATGCTTCGCCAGCTGTGAGGCATTGGAAAAGGTGACGGCAGACGGAACAATCCACGAGATCCCGGACTACGGATTCAAAATCTGCACCAATCTGAAGACCATCGATCTTTCCAAAACAGAAGCTATAGGAGAAGAAGCCTTCTACGATTGTAAGTCGCTGACAGAAGTGACCGTAGCGGAAAATGCAGCTTTAGGAAGGAGCGCTTTTGTCAGATGTGATAATCTGACAAAAGCAACGGTTTATGGTGATAAAACGGATATCAGCCAATCAGAGCTGGGATTCTACTATTACTATCAGAAGAAAAAGCCGATAGAAGGCTTTGTACTTTATGACAGCGGCGAACAGTCATTGGCTCACCAA
>JBGUWL010000087.1:0-3305 GCA_045221075.1 Acutalibacteraceae bacterium | reverse complement strand
CACTTTCATGACTTTTTCCGCCAGCCAGCCGGCCAGCACACCGACGATGATGGTTGCTACGAATCCCATAAACTCTCTCCTTTCGATAATAAGAAGGTGGTACAGTAACGGAGTACTGTTCTCCGTTTACACCTATATTATACTCCCGCTTCCTTAAAAAATGTTAAAAAACCTTCAACAGGTTTAAGCGCGATGGCCGGCGCGCCGTACTGCTGCATCAGTTTCAGCGCGAATTCCTGGACGGTATCGGTGCCGAGGACACCGAAAAAGAGAAGCATGCACAGGAACGTGAGCCCGAGGAAGGGCAGGATGCCCGAAAAGAAGTTGCGCAGGTCCTGGAGGCTCAGGTCCATGTGGAAGAGGATGCTGAGCGCGAGGTAATAGAAGAGCACGTAGTGCCAGACCTCGGTCAGGAGCGGGTGCACCTGGGAGAACATAAGGTAGAGGAGCGCCGTGCCGACCAGTGTGGGCGCGACCGCGCTGAGGCTCTGCTGGATGCCCTTTACGAACTTGTTGCCCCGGGGCGTGTACTCCACGCTGCCGAGGGTGGTGCCGTGGGGGATGAGGGTGATCTTGTTGACCTTCGCCCCGGTGAAGAACGCGAACGTGGCATGGGACAGCTCGTGGATGACCGTGCCGATGTAGGTGGCATAGGTCCGGATGCCGAAGGCGATGAGCGGGCCTGTCACAAACGCAATGACCGTGGTGATGGCCTGGGCGAAGAGCTCCATGACGAGTCCCAGTGCCAGGATGGCGATGGGGAACAGGACCGTGAAGACCAGGACCAGAAGCAGGTAGTTGCCCGATAACGCGTAGAGCCAGGTGGCCAGAGTTGCCGTGGTACATCGCCTCCCTTCCAGAGAATTCTTCTAAAGTATAACACAAGAAGACCCCGGCCGCACTTTTGTGGGGACGAGGTATTCCTGCGTTTTTGTGAAAGGAGTATGAGAAATAGGAGAAAGTGGTGTTTTATTGAATGGCGGTGAACTCGATGACGGTTCCTTCGCCGTAGTCGTCGAAGAGGAGGTTGTATGCCTTGTTGGCGGTGTCTTTTTCGTCACCGTTGGACTTGGCGGACTCGACGTCGAGCTTGCCCTTTTCGGTGTTGACGGAAGCTTTGCTCATGGCGTGGTGAGAGCCAAAGTAGACGGCGTGCTCATAAGCGACGAGGGGCATGGAAGTCGTGGTGCTCTTGATGGTGCCCATTTCCTTGACCTTGCCGTTCTTGTCTTTCGCATAGACCGTGGCTTTGGCAGCCTCGACCTTACCGTCGAAGGTGATGGGAGCGTCGGTGACGAGGAGCGCGTCCTGGTCTTCTGCCATGTCAGCGAAGGCATAAGCGCTGCCCTTGTCGAGCTTGCTGATGATGTCGTTGTAGTCATCCATCGCCTTTTCGTACGGGGAGATGACAGTGGTTTCCGCCGTGGTGCGGATGGCATCTTCGTCCGTGAATTCTTTGTTGGTTCCGCAGCCGCCCATCATGAAGAAGGTCATGGCGATGGAGATGACCATTACGAAGGCTACGATAAAGGGGATCCGTTTGTTCATGTTGCTTACCTCCAAAAAAATGTGAATATCCAAAGCTTGTGTAGCGTCTTTGCTGTACTATCTGACTTACTACGCCTAGATGATATCACCCGGTTTGAGCAAAGTCAACTACTATTTTGAATTGTTTCTGTTTTGTTATCGTTTCGAAATTTTTTGAAAGATTAGTGTAAGACTGGCTTCATTACTTTTGCCTGCAGCGCACCATAGTTTGGCTGCCCTGCTGCGCCGCTTGCCTGGCTTGTTTTAGTGCTTGCCTGCCCGTCTTCTAAATATGTTTTTTTAATGCTTTTTATTTATAATAATATAAACAGTAGACTCAACCAGCGGTATGTGTAACTTTCTCTCTCCGCATACTACGATGTTGGTGAAAGGAGGGCCTTTTATGGATCAAATGAAGACCGGGCGGTTCATCGCCCAATGCAGAAAAGAAAAAGGACTGACCCAGTTCCAGCTGGGAGAGCTCCTCGGCATCACGGACCGTGCCGTTTCCAAGTGGGAGCGGGGTCTGTCTCTGCCGGACGCTTCCATTATGCAGGAACTGTGCGACATCCTGGACATCACCATCAATGAGTTATTTACGGGAGAGAGGTTAGAACACATGGAAAACTACAATAAGAAAGCAGAAGAGAATCTTCTGGAAATGAAGAAAAAAGAAGAAGCGGCCAACCGTCAGCTTCTGAGGATGACCAACGTGATCGGCGCCATGTCGGCCGCGGTCTTTCTGATGGGCGTTATCAGCCTCATCAGAGAGGGCCGTTTGGAAAACATGGTCGGTTGGAACCGCCAACCGCCGACCGTGGAGTTCGTCGTGGCTCTGATCGCAGCTCTCGGCGGTCTGTTTTATGCCGGCGAAGTGGAGCGGAAAGCAGGCTACTACAAGTGCGCACATTGTGGTCACGAACAGACTGTCGGCACAGGCACTTACTTCAATAGCCTGCACATCGGCCGCACCCGTTACATGAAGTGTCCGGAATGCGGCAAGAAATCCTGGCAGAAGAAAGTCCTCACGAAGGACGACTGAAACGAAAGACGATTCAAACTAAAGACGACGGAACGAGCTTTGATGTGACATGTCGGTATGAACCCGTTGTAAGCAATAAGCACCCCGCTTCGGCAGGGTGCTTTTCCTTCAAGTTGCTATGTATAATAAATAGTGTCATAATAGAGGGGGCAAAACACTTATAACAGGCATATCGTGAAATGGATCAGGAAGGAGAATGTGAGATGAAGTCCATGCTGGAAATGACAATGAGAGTACGAGAAAACGTCTTCACGCGCATCAAGAAAACGATGACGAAGAAGATGTACGTTCTCTATTATGAAAACCATAAAGATGAGATGACGAAGCAGGAGTTTGAAAACAAACTGGATCGCTCTTACCGACATCTCGATGCCTGCAAGTTTAAGGACAAAGGCTGGCCCTGCCCGACCTGCCCCGAATGCTGCTTCAAAGGCAAGGACTACGACAACATGATGACCGTCATGAACTACGCGCAGCAGTGGGCGGAAGAAAACCCGAAACAGGCTTGGAAGATGAAACCTCCGGTCTCGCCCCACAAACACTAATAATCCAGTAAGAGCACCGCTTCTGTTAAGCGGTGCTCTTTTCTGCAAACTGGAATTTCACGATGTGATCGACGCTGGGGCCTCGTCGGAGGTTCATGGAGTCGGGGCCTATGCCCCTTGGTCCAGAACCTGCGTCGCCTCCTCGCCCCAGCTGAACTTTTCTCCTGCCTTTCCCGGCAAAAATCAAAGGC
>JBGUWL010000086.1:0-2098 GCA_045221075.1 Acutalibacteraceae bacterium | reverse complement strand
AAAAAAAGAGGTTTTGACCCGGATGCACCCGATTTTAAAGAAAAGCAGAAAACCATGGCTTTTCTGCACAGGAAGGGTTATGAGCCTGACCTGATCCGGCGGGCGATGGAGTGCAGAGATGATCTATAAAGTGCTATAGCACATGATAAGCCTCCTCTTTTTACTATTATCATGATTAAGCAGATCAAGGTGTACCTCGAAGTATTGAACGGGAAAGGATTCTTGATCTTTCTCTGTGAGCATTAGATGCCTCCTTTGCAAACGACAACCTGTTTGTAAAGGAGGCATTATTTTTGAAATACATATAGTTTGATTAGGAACATCTCTCTTTTGGAAAAGAAATCATTTGTGTTCATAATGACCGCGACGGGCTGCAATGAAAACTTTCGAGAGGTGTACTGCTACCTTTTGATTGTAATTTCTGATTGCAGGCCGTGATTTCGGGCCTGAATGGAGGTGACTTGAATAACGGTTTCTGACAGTGGTTTTTGTCATCTGTTTTACAGAATTGACAATCAGCCCGGTAATCATTAGAATATTTATTAATTTATCAGACTCCTGATTGTATACTGTCGTGATAGTATACAGGCGGGAAAAGATACAAATCATACTATTAAGGAGGAAATAGTAAAATGAAAAAGTTGATCGTTTTTCTGTTGGCAGGAGTAATGGCTCTGAGTCTGGCAGCCTGCGGCGGTTCAGGCGGCTCTACTACAGCTCCGGCGCAGAATGCCGGCGGTGATGCAGCTCCCGCGGAAGGCAGCGCTTCCGGTGATGTGATCAGGATCGGTGTCTTCGAGCCTTCTACCGGTGATTCCGCATCGGGCGGCAAGAAGGAGACCCTCGGCATGCAGTATGCCAACAAGAATACTCCTACTGTCGAAGCCGGCGGCAAGACCTATCAGGTCGAGCTGGTTTACGCGGACAACGGTTCTTCTTCCGACAAGGCTCCTTCCGCAGCTTCCGAGCTGATCGGTAAGGATGTCTCTCTGGTACTGGGCTCCTATGGTTCCGGCGTCTCCATGGCAGGCGGTCCCAAGTTTGAGGAAGCCGGTCTTGCAGCGATCGGTGTCACCTGCACGAACCCCAATGTCACAGCGGGCAACGACTACTATTTCCGCATCTGCTTCCTGGACAACTTCCAGGCGGACGTCCTGGCAAACTTCGCCATGGAGAAATTCTCCGCCAAGAAGGCTTACTGCCTGGGCGAGAACGGAAACGAGTATGACCAGGGCCTTATCGCTTTCTTTGAGAAGGTGTTTACCGCAGCCGGCGGTCAGGTCATCAAAGACTCCTTCCCCACCAACAACTCTGACTTTACTTCCTACCTGAATAAAGCCAAGAGCGAGGGCGTGGATGTTATCTTCACTCCTGTCTCCATCGCCTATGCGAAGCAGATCATGGAGCAGGCGGCTTCTCTTTCCATCGAGATCCCCTTCCTCGGCTCCGATACACTCGATGACAACATGGTCCTCGAGGCAACAGCAGGAACAAACCTCAAGCTCTATGTCTCTACCTTCTATCAGGAGGGCGGCGATGAGACATTTGACCAGGGCATCAAAGAATACATCAACAGCGATTCCACTGCTCTGACCAACAACGGCGGCAACGACACCATCTCCGCGGTTACGGCTATGGGTTATGATGCCTATTATGTAGCCCTTGAGGCGATCAAGGCGGCCGGCGGTCCTGACAAGGCTGCGATCAAGGGCGCTATCGGCGGCGTAACCTATGACGGAGTCTCCGGCTCCATCGCGTTTGACGCACAGGGCGATGCGGTCCGTGATACCGCTTACATCAAGACAGCAGATACCGAGAACGGCACATGGGCATTCGAAAAGGTTCAGACCGGTTCCGGCAACTGATAGTTTCGGACGAACTCAGGTATAAAAGTTTATAAGCTCGTATATTTATAAGTGTTTTTATAAGTAACTGATATTAGTCTGCGGTTTCTCCCGGAGGGGGTTCCCCTTCGGGAGAAATGCTGTTACAGCTGTTGTTACTGCTGCAAGAGGAAAACAATTATGGAATATGTCATTTCGGTTCTGCTCTCCGGTATATCCGTAGGAGGCCAATATGCGCTGATCGCGATCGGTTA
>JBGUWL010000085.1:0-5658 GCA_045221075.1 Acutalibacteraceae bacterium | reverse complement strand
GGATCAGAATGGCGCGGAGGATGCGCTTTGCCCAACGTGGATACCCAAGAGATTTGCGATCTCCTCCGTTTCGGTCAAAAGCGATGAAGTCGGATGGCGGATAAGTGCAATGTACTATTCCGAATTTGATGATTTAGTCGTGATCGTGGATCGTTTCGATTACAATAATTATGCCTCTCTGCTTGAAAAGGATGCGGAAAGTAACCTGACGACCCTTGTTATCAACGGTACAGAATACAAGGTTTCACATAATATTGAGTATCTTCAGGCGTGGAATTATACAGAGGACTATGTTTATACCATTATGGGGCAAATATCTGAGGAGGAGCTTGAGACAATGATTAAATCTATGAAATGAGGAATCATTGTGTTTAAAAAGAGTGTTCTTCCAGTATTGTTAGCGCTTGCCCTACTTCTCAGCTTGCCTGCCACCGCTATGGCGGCTATTCCGGCAACCGACGACCCCCAAGCAAGCTATTATTTTAACGACTATACTATTGCGATTGGCACTTCATCTGGCCAAATTGGGGTCACGCTTTCCGTTGGAGCGACTCACGTGATGACTCGCATCGGCGTTCAGCAATTAGTGATTAAACAGTATGTAGGCGGCCGCTGGGAAGAGTATACCACAATGTATGGCGCGACTAATCCAAGCGCCTGTTATGATTACAATTCTATTGACTATTACCATACATTCTATTTCAACTGTTTAACCGGCGTACAATACAAAGCCACTGCTACGCTTCTCGCCGTTGACTCCAACGGTTCTGAAACGCGAAGCATCACTTCACCGGCACAGCTTTGTGCGTAAGCACACAAGAAAACACGCATTATTTAAGCATACCTAACAGCAGCCATCACATCAGATGGCTGCTGTTTTATATATCGCCAATTGCCGGCTGTCGAAATGTGTCTCAACTTGAAACGTATAAGTAATAAATAGATTAATGCAACAGCTGTTATGTAACGATAATGAAACGGATATGGCTATGGTGTTCTTCCTTTTTTTAGGGTGCCTGCCGTCGTTGTTCTGTCTAATGCAGCGTCTGAATATAGCGGCCATAATCGGGGTTGTATGCGTTAAAACGTGTTTCTTTGAGAGCATTAGAGGTTTTGTGCTGCTTCGAACCCGCTGACGAAGACCACCTTGATCTTCTCCTTGGGTTCGACAATCACGCTCTCAAGAAACTGCCTTACGATCTGATTATCATACCGTTCAAGAGTTTTCTTCATCTTGAACTCAATGTACTGCTCGGTTCCGACCTGCCGGTATCAGAGGGTTGCTCGCTGTTACGGCCTCTCCCGAAGAGCATACTTATTGAAGTCATAGCCTTCAAGAGTTCCCGCAATCTCTTTGTCAAAGCGTCGCTGTTCAATAGGCGGTTTCGCTTGGCTTGGCTGTGCAGATCGGATTATTTCCGGCTTTCGGATCAGGCCATTTAGAAGGTCAGTGATGTCTTTCATCAGCACAACATCTTCTTTGTTGATCTGTATATGGTAATCATTACAAACCCACTTCTGTATGCATTTGTATCTCTTATTTTGCAAGCGACGCATACAAGATCGTTTGCGGCATCAAAAAATCGCACCGAATGATGTGGTGGCCAAAGTTCATATGCGGCGGTCAATAAATGGACTTTCCATTCCGCCCTAAGCGGTAATAAAACAACTGAATCAACGACATCATGACGGAAAGGCTGAGATGAAACATGCTACATAACTCCTTCTCCAGGTCACTTGACCGCGCGGCAGTAATGCCCTAACATTCACCGGTAGTTATTCCAAATATACGTGAGAGGTCACCGGCAAGGAAAGACACTATAGGTCTGTCTATAGGTCTGTCTTGTCGGTGGCTTTTTCTTTTTGCCTCCAACGAACAACAAATTCATATTCGCAGCCTGAAGTTCAAGGGCCAAGAATACAAATACGCTGACCTCTTTTTGAGGAAGCAGTATGGGTACCCTTAGATTTCTGCACCCATTTTCAGGTATGTGGCAATCGGAGTCCTTTTCGCCAGCGTGGTTGTATCCCAACGGTCACGCCAGGCGGAAAGGACTTTTATGTTGTGTCAATGGCTCTGCTATGTGGCGGCATACCCGTGATCTCCGATTTCGATTCCACCCAACAAATTGAAATCAAAAGGAGATCACAAAATGGCAATCAATTTTGGGGCTGAGTATAAGCGTTTTGAAAAAGAAATGGCAAAGAAGCATGAGCTGTATGCCAAGCTCGGAATGACTCAGGAGCAGATTAACGCTCTTGATGAATTCGATAAAGCGGAATTTCTATCGGATAACACTTACAAGCGGCATGTTCAATCTTTGAGTATTGACGAAGCCTCGGAGAATCCGGAAGATCTTCACCCTCTTTTCAAGAAGTTTGGGGATGTTCTCTCGGTCGAGCTCAAGGTTACTTTCAGAGACAAATATGCTTGGCTCGACGAGATAACCTCCCCCGAGCTCACAAAAAAGCTACTCTCCTTGGCACCGGACGATCTCGAGTTACTGGATGCTTATATATTTGGAGAGGAAACTCAGGTTCAAATTGCAAAGAAAAAGGGGATATCTCAAAAGAACATTTCAAAGAAGCTGGATCGCATCAGGCGATTTTTGGCTGGAAACTGAAGCTCCACAAAATATTTCAAGAATTTTTCGGCAAGGGGTATATTTTTGCCTTTCTCGTGCTCTACCAAGTGAGAGGATCTTTTTCTCTCGTTTGGTCTTTGACAACTGAACAGTCTGGATGCCGAGGAAACTCCCTCCCCTCTCCGAAAGGACAAGCTGCCGGATGTGAGCGCCGTGACTCCGCAAAATCGGACGAGCGATAAATCACACGCCGGGTCGACCGGAAAACAGTATCGGGCGATTGGCGATGACAAGAGGCGGGCGAACAATGATACTTCTGCAAGGCAATGCAGCTCGCCGGAAGGCGGAATAAGTATGTTATGGGTTGGAATTGATACCCACTACAGCTTACATGATCCCGGTTACCGAGAAAAGAGTCTCGGTATGGATACTGTCGGGAACTCCGCATCCACCCTATATCAGCAGATTTCTTCTATTCTGCTGTGTCCGTCGGGGCTGAGAGGAATAGACGGATCTCAAACTACCACAATAAACGAAAAGATATTTGGTGGCAGAACTACTGTGCAGGAGCGGCAACGCTCCTGCATACCATTCTGCTACCAAACACCCCGAGAGAAGGAGGATCTTCAACATGTTTGATATTACATATAACGACAGCGATACGCTGCAGAACTTCATTGGCGCAGATAAAGCTTATCATGGAGCCATCTATGACTTCACTTTTGAGGGAAGGTTTATCGTCTATCACTTCTTTGTCAAAGACACCGCTCGGTATGTTGCCCTGGACAGCATGACAGGCTACGGTTCCGAGATTACCCGCAGAAGAAAGGACAATCTCTTCGATTCCCGCAGCTACCACAGCATGACGCCGATGGTGCTGGACTCTGTCAAATATACCGGCGATAAGCGGTATCTGAACGTAATCGTCAATAACCCGTTGGAAGCAATAGAATCTATCTTCCGCACTATCCTTTCCGAGTACGGATTTGCCGTCCGTGAGGAGCAGATCAAACTCAGCCAAGACATGTACCTGGGACTTACCGAGAAGCAGGTCGCTATCTGCGAAGCGGAAGTCGGAACCGGCAAAACGCTTGCTTACCTGGTCGCATCCTTTGTTGCGAAGGAGCGTTATGCAGCGGAGTACGGGTTCAACCTTCCTGTGACGATCAGCACATCCAGTATTGAGCTGCAGAAGATGATCGTAGAAAAGGAAGTCCCGCAGCTCTCCCGCATGCTTCAGGATTACGGTCTGATTAAGCACCCGCTCACTGCTGTGGTGCGCAAGGGCAAAGAACACTACTTCTGCAAAGCCCGCTACTACGATTACCTCAACAAGATTATGGATCACAAGGAGAAGTACCAAAACCTGCTCGACTACTTTACGATGAATAAAATCGCGGTTCGCGCCTTTGATCTCGACTTGTGGGACATGCCTGCCGCTATCAAAGGAAAGATCTGCGTTCAGGGCCGATGCAGCCGTTGCGAATATAAAGATGACTGCCGCTATTCCTGCTATGTAAAGGCAGCCAATGACAAAGGCTCCGTTGATTTTCAGGTGACAAATCACAATCTCTTTCTGACCAGCATCAAGGCGTCCGATGGCGAGGCTACATACCGAATCACTCAGAGAAGTCCTTATGTGGTGATCGACGAAGCACATAAGCTTCTCGAAGCGGCACAGGCAACTTTCGGCGAGCAGTTCTCCGAAGGGATGATTCAAAAGTATATCAATTCCGTCAGATACCTCAGATCCGAAAGGGTCAAAGAGGATGCGTTCAATTACTTTCTGGATAAAGTGAGAAAAACAAACCAGCAGCTCTTCGCCATGCTTCGCAAGCTGATTCCTGACGGAGAATTCAATGATGAGCGCACTTTCGGCATCACGATTCCCGACGCCGGAGTCTCTCTTATCCTCAGACTTGCAGAGACGATTGCCAGGATAGAAACTGCCAGGAAGCCCCATAGAGGAGCATACGAGATGGACGGCAAAAGGATCATCAAGGTGTTGGAGCAGTTTGTGCGGCAAAACGACATCAACGTCTGGCTCGAATTGGAGGATGGAAACAGCCTTTCTCTGTGCTGCTGTCCGAAGAACATGGCTGACGTGATGGAGAAGAGTGTGTGGAACAGCTCTGTCAGCTACGTTTTGACCTCCGGCACCATGAGCGATGGAAGGGACTTCTCTTTCTTCAAAAAGGAAAACGGAATCGCCCGGCTCTCTAAACACCTCGTGAGCGAATGTTCTACTGCCTCCCCCTTTGACTATCAGAACCACACCAGGATGTACATCCCCGAAGATATGCCCGCGCCGGATAACAGCAGCGAGGAATATATCGACGCCATCACAGAGAGAATTCTCCGGCTTATCGAAGCAACCAACGGTCACACCGCCATTCTGTTCACGTCGTATAAAGTCCTACAGGCCGTGTACGAAAGAGCTCTTGATCGGCTCGGCAAGTACGAAGTGTTCTGCATGACAAGGAATAACAGGAAGGTCATCAGCGATTTTCGCAAGAGCAAAAACGGAGTTTTGTTTGCTTCAGGCTCCATGTGGGAGGGCGTGGATTGTGTCGGTGACGGCCTTTCCTCCGCGATTATCGTCCGCCTGCCGTTTCCTCTGAGATCGGCAACGATGGAGAAGAAAAAGGAGGCGGTCGGAGATGTGGCAAAGTTCGTCCATGAATATGCCGTCCCCGAGATGCTGATCAAGCTCCGTCAGGGCGTCGGAAGGTTGATTCGCTGTGAGACAGACACCGGCGTTATTTCAATTCTTGACTCCAGGGCTGCCAGCGGAAGCTACGTCCCGAGAGTGAAAATGGCGCTTCTCAAGTATCCGACAGTGGCCTCCGTCGATGAGGTTAAAACCTTTATGAAGAGCGTGAAGGGAGAAGATTACTATGCCTGACTGCTTCAATCATGAAATGGACGCGTCCTCGCCGAAAAGCGAGGACGCCTCTGTGATCACACACATTGAGACGAACATCTTTGATATCGAAGAGATCTATCCGAACTGCACGGTGCAGGTGCTCCGCAACAGCGTCACCGGTGAGGTCAGCGTCGGATGGTGGAAGAA
>JBGUWL010000084.1:0-2118 GCA_045221075.1 Acutalibacteraceae bacterium | reverse complement strand
GTCGGAGTTTGCATGAGACGTCATCTGTGCGTATGCACAGATGGGCGCAGCCTCGGGCGGCGCCTTTTCCGATTAAAAGTGTCAGCTATTAATCGGAAAACAGTATTACAGCGAAACGGTAAATTTCATCCATTTTCCGTATTCACTCTGGGCATATATCTTTCCGCCGTGAGCCTCAACACTGGCCTTTGCAATGGCAAGTCCCAGTCCGTAGCCGCCGCTTTTGCTGTTGCGGGCCTCATCCTGACGGTAAAAGCGTTCAAATATCTTGTTAAGCTTGTCCTTGGGGACGCCCTCTCCGGTGTTGTAGACCTCGATGATCTTCTTTCCGGAATGTGCGTAAAGCTTTACGGATATCTGTCCGTTTTCTTCGGAATACTTTATGGCGTTGTCGATGAGTATGGTCAGAACATGGCGTATTGAGCTGACGTCTCCTTTATATTTCAGGTCGGGCTGAGCTTCAACATCAAAGCGCTTACCCAGCTCAAAGACCTTGCTCTCAAAGGGCAGGGCAGTCTGAAGGAATACATCGGTAAGGTTGAATTCCTCCATCACCAGCTTGTGTCCGGTCTTGTCGTCAAGCCGGGCAAGACACAGCAGTTCTTCAACAAGCTCGCTCATCCGCAATGTTTCGGATTTTATGTAACCCAGCCATTTGTTGTCGCCGATCTGGGCTTCGAGCACATCCGAGTTGGCGCTTATTACCGCAAGGGGTGTCTTGAGCTCGTGACTGGCGTTCGAGATAAACAGCTTTTGTTTGTCGAAGGTGGTCTTTACCGGTCTGACGAGCCAGAAGGACAGAGCCACCGACATACCGAAGAAGACGAATATGGTCAGCAGTCCGATCAGAGAGGTGGTGAATCTCAGGTTCTTCAGTGACTGCTGATAGGATTGTATGTTCATAAAGACGATGATAGTTCCGTATCCCTTTTGCTGGACATAGTAGGCATAGCGTCCAAGCTCGCCGTAGGTCTCGCCCGACTGCAGAGCCTGGTTTGCATATCCGATTATCTCGTCCTGCTGTACGGTTATATCTCTGGTAAGCACGATGCGCCGGACGTTATATGCAAAATCTATCTGGATCGAAAAAGTGTCAACGTATCCGGACTGTGAGTCGCTGAAGGGGTCAAGGTCCGTAAAGTCATTGGGCATAAAGCCGTCCATGTCGGCAATGCGGCGCATTTTTGATTCTATCTCAGCGCGGCTGCTGTTGCTTTCCATGGCATTAACGGCGGTCATGATGCCGAACACCGCAAAAGTAAGTATCAGCGTGATGACGGCAATTATTTTGATACGCAGTCTTCTTATCATTTTGCACCATCCAGACAGTAGCCTATCCCTCTGCGGGTCTTTATGGTGACGGAAGAATGGAGCATCGTCAGCTTCTTTCGCAGGAAGGAGATATAGACTTCCACGTTATTATACTCACTTTCGTCATTAGTACCCCAGATCTTCATGACAAACTGCTCCTTTGTCACGATCTGTCCGCCGCTTGAAATGAGCAGTTCCATCATCTGGAATTCCTTCCTGCCCAATACGACAGAGCTGATGCCGCAGATTATCTCGCCTTTTTTCAGGTCAAGGGTTATATCGCCGTACTTCGGGTTGATATCGGGGGTGATGCCTCTGCGCCTTGTCAGTGCCCTGATGCGGGCAAGCAGCTCTCCCATGGAAAAGGGTTTTGTAAGGTAGTCATCCGCTCCGCAGTCCAGACCTTTTATTTTGTCTTCCGTTTCACTTCGGGCAGTGAGCAGCAGTACGGGAGTCTCTATCTCTTTGACACGCAGATAGGAAAGCACATCCAGTCCGTTCATTTTCGGCAGCATTATATCAAGCAGTATACAGTCATAGCTTCCCCCGATGGCATACTGCAGACCAAGCTGTCCGTCGTTTGCAACATCAACATCATAATCCTCTCTTCGCAGGATGGTGGCCACAGCGTCGGCCAGACCCGTTTCATCCTCTACCAAAAGCAGTCTCATTTCGTATCCTCCTTTTCTGTTTATGATATAATTATAATACACACCGGCCTCCGGCGCAATACCCTTGTGCTGTTCAAAATGTCCTCCTTTTCTTTGGGGAAAACCCTTTTCCGGCGGAAAAAGGGTTCTTCCCCAA
>JBGUWL010000083.1:0-11544 GCA_045221075.1 Acutalibacteraceae bacterium | reverse complement strand
TAACCGGAGATATTCCACAGTTTTTTCAAAAATTACTTCATGAGAGAAATGCTTTTTTGATGTATTGCCATATCACTCAACAAGAGTCATTTCTGGAAAGACTTCGTTTTCTGCATAAATGCCCGCGGTATCCTTCACGGTGACATTGCGCTCCCTGTCAGCACAGATATTATAGATCAGCTTGTACCGTTCCGATATTCCGGGGGAATCAGTACAGGTAAGAGAGACCGTTGCGTGTCCCTCCCTCATGACCTCAAAGCGGAAGGTGACATATTCATCGTCCCTGCCCCGTCCGGGGACCTGTGTTATTATAAGGTCATCGCTGACTTCACACTGCCATACAAACCCCCGTTCAGACTTGGGAACGCTTATCTCAAAGGTGTTTTTCTGCTGTTCGGGCTGAGGCTGTAAGCCTTCGGGGTCTTCGCCCTGAACGGCATTTACGGAATAGTTAAGGTTCCTGTCTACAATAATGTCATAGCTGAGGGTATAACATTTCTCACTGTATGTATCATAGATCATGCAAAGCTGTACGCTGCCTGCGGATACGGTACGGAAGTGGTATTCCATGACCGCATAGGTCCTGAGTCCTTCAACCACATCCGGCTTTTTTACGGCATACTGCTCCAGCACACTGTCATCCGAAAGCTCACACTGCCAGAAATAGGGCGAAGATACCGGAGAACGCACGGTAATGATAAACTCCGCCGGAGTCTTTGTCAGGGGCTCGGATACCGTCAGATCATAAAGTCTGTCCTCCTGCTGGGCATCGTCATCCTCCGCTCTTATGCAGAGCTCATACTCCCCCGCAGTCTGAGGCCGCCAGGTGATAAGGTCTGCGGTGCTGGGTTCACTGAGCACAGTCCAGTCATCCTGATCCTTCCTGCGGTAGAGATATGTATACTTGATCGTTCCGAAGCCGCCCTGGGAATGAGCCCTGAGAGTCATTGTATTTCCGAGCTGGATAAAGGAAGTTCCGGCATAGGACTCGTTCACAAGAGGCTCTGATACCCTGAGCTTGAAGTACTTTCTGCCCACGATGCGTCCGTACCAGACCTCGATGCAGATCTGATAATCGCCTTTGTGGCGGGGAGTCCAGCGAAATCCCGTCTGATCTGTCTTTTCCTTAAGCTTCACCCAATCCTTATTCAGCTTCACGCTGAAGGTATAAAGACAGTCCTTTGCTTTGTAGCCCTTTACACCGCTTTTGAGGATGACTGTCTCCCCCAGCATGATATGACTGCTGCTCACGGTAGAGGTGTTTATATCGTTTTTTACTATTTCCTTGGTCGCGGCAATTATCAGGTCAAATATGCTTTCGGCACTGACGGTCACCGCCGGCCCACAGAACAGCACTGCCGCCATCAGAAGCGCGCAGATAAGTCCGCCTGCTTTTTTCAGCTTTTTCAATAGTCCTGCCTCCATAATATATTAGGATAATACGGCACAAGTCCGGCATCATAACACTGATGTTGAACATATTTTTATCACATAAAAAAGCATCTGTCAATATTTCATGGGATAAATTGACAGATGCTTGTATTTAATACTGCCCGGAAGCAGGTTTTTTGTTGCTTATCACTCCTGAACCGCGTCAAGGATAATTGCGGGAGCCTTGTTCAGAGCTTCTTCGATAAGGCTGATGTCTCCCACACCTGCCATTGCGCGCTCGGGCTTTCCGCCGCCTTTGCCGCCTACAAGGGCCGCAATGTCCTTGATAAGCTTGCCTGCGTGCATACCCTTCTTCTGGGCTTCTTTACCGCAGACTACGGCAAGGTTTGCCTTTTCGCCGTCAACACCGAACAGCACTGCCACCGAAAGAGGAGCCATTTCCAGCACACGGTCACACATGGTCTTGAGCATTGCGGAGTTTGTATTGTCGAATTTACCCTTGATAATTCTGACGCCCTTGACAAGGGGAGATACTGCAAAGAGGTTATCAAGGGACATGGAGGATATCCTTGAGGTAAGACGCTCGATCTGCCTGTCCTTTTCCTTGAGCTCGGCAGCGGCGCTTTCACAGGCCGGAGCAAGGTTGCTGACGTTGTTGACCTTCAGGACCTTCATGCATGAGTGCATAATATCCCTGTCCTCATCCAGCAGACGAAGCACGCCCCGTCCGGTAACGGCCTCGATCCTTCTCACGCCGGAGGCTACAGAGCCTTCGCTGATTATCCTGAAAAGACCGATGCCCGATGTATTTCCGATGTGGGTACCGCCGCAGAATTCCTTTGAGAATTCATCGATCATGACCACCCTTACGATATCGCCGTACTTTTCGCCGAAGAGCGCCATAGCGCCGAGCTTCTTTGCCTCGTCTATGTTCATTTCCTTTGTCACCACATCAACTGCGGCAAATATCTGATCGTTAACGATAGCTTCTATCTCGGACAGTTCTTCCGGAGTAACGGCGGAGAAATGAGTAAAGTCAAAGCGGAGTCTTTCGCTGTCAACGAGCTGACCTGCCTGCTCAACATGGGTACCCAGGACTTTTCTGAGAGAGGCCTGAAGAAGATGGGCTGCGGTGTGGTTCCTCATTGTTGCAAAGCGGATCTCCTTGTCAACGGAGGCGGTGACGGTCTGTCCCAGCTGGACGGTGCCTTTTTCGATGATACAGCGGTGCATGAAGATACCGTTGTGGTCCTTAAGAGTGTCGAGGACTTTTATTTCGGTGTCACTGTCGGTGATAACGCCATTGTCTCCTACCTGTCCGCCGCTTTCGGCATAGAAGGGTGTGCGGTCAAGCACAAGGATTACCTCGTCACCTGTACCGCCGAACTCGGCAGTCTCGCCCTCGGAAACTATGGCAACTATCTTGGCCTCGCAGGAAAGCTGTGAATAGCCCACAAACTCGGTGGAACCGATGCCGCCGAAGTCAACGCTGTCGCTGAGCCATGCGTCCGCACCGGCGTTCTTGCGGGCGTTCTTTGCTCTGATCTTCTGCTCCTTAAGCAGCTCCTGATAGCCTTCAAGGTCAACTATCATTCCCTTTTCTTCCGCAGCCTCACGGATGAGGTCGATGGGGAATCCGAAGGTATCGTTAAGTCTGAAAGCATCTTCGCCGCTGATACGGTTGGTCTCTGACTTTTTGATTATCTCATCAAGCAGGGCAAATCCCTGGTCAAGAGTACGGCCGAAGCTCTCTTCTTCGGTCTTGATGACCTTTACGATAAGATCACGCTTTTCGGAAAGCTCGGGATATGTGGGATTCTCGCTGATGACGGTATCCACTACTTTATAAAGGAAATTATCCTTTACACCAAGCAGGCGTCCGTGACGTGCGGCGCGGCGCAGCAGACGTCTGAGAACATATCCTCTGCCCTCGTTTGAAGGCATAACGCCGTCGCCTATCATAAAGGTAGTGCTGCGGATATGGTCGGTGATGACTCGCAGAGAGATGTCCGTCTTTTCGCCTTCGCCGTAGGACACACCCACCAGCTCTGAGATCTTCTTCATTATATTCTGTACGGTATCCACAAGGAAAAGATTGTCTACACCCTGCATTACACAGGCAAGTCTTTCAAGACCCATGCCGGTGTCGATGTTGGGATGGTCCATGGGAGTATAATTGCCCTGACCGTCGTTTACAAACTGTGAGAACACGTTGTTCCAGACCTCAACATATCTGTCGCAGTCGCAGCCCACGCCGCATGTGGGTTTGCCGCAGCCGTATTTTTCTCCTCTGTCAAAGTAAAGCTCTGTACAGGGACCGCAGGGGCCTTCGCCGTGCTCCCAGAAGTTGTCTTCCTTTCCAAGACGAACAAGATGGGACGGGTCAACGCCTACCTCCTTTGTCCAGATATCATAAGCCTCCTGGTCATTCTCATAGACTGAGATGTAGATCTTCTCAGGGGGCATTTCAAGCACCTTTGTAAAGAACTCCCATGACCATGCGGTAGCCTCGTGCTTGAAGTAGTCGCCGAAGGAGAAGTTGCCCAGCATTTCAAAGAATGTGCCGTGACGGGCGGTTATTCCCACACGCTCGATATCGGGGGTACGGATGCACTTCTGGCAGGTGGTAACTCTCTTTCTGGGAGGAGTGACCTCGCCGGTAAAGTACTTCTTCATGGGCGCCATGCCGGAATTTATCAGCAGCAGGCTGTTGTCGCCGTTCGGTATCAGCGGAAAGCTGGGAAGACGAAGATGACCCTTCGACTCAAAAAACGACAGATACATTTCTCTTAATTCGTTCAATCCTGTCCATTTCATTTTGTTTCACCCTTTTTCATTTTTTCTTCTGCCGACGAAAAAAGGAGCCTCCGTCATCATGGGACGAAAGGCTCCGTGTTACCACCCAAATTGCGCATCACAGAGTGACGCGCCGCTCAAAGGCCATAACGCGGCCGGACGCTGCGGTTTTCCGCAGATGCTCCAAGTCAGCCCGAATATCCTGCCGTAAAAACCTCACACCAGCGGTTTTCTCTCTTTGACGGCGGTATTATTCTTTTTCTCTTCACAGCAGAATATATTATATTACAGTACTATTATAATCATTATTTTTTCCGTGTCAATGGAAAATCGGAACATTCTCCCGTTTTTGACAAAAAACTTTGTCTGCACCCCCAAAAAAACACCTTTTGCCATTGTATCATGACACCGGCTGTGATATAATGTAATAGTTTTCTCAAAGGGGACAGTACCTTAAAGTCATCTTCCCTGACTTAAAAGTATCATTTTTTATTCAGTTAAGGAGCGTTCAGCATGAAAAGAAAAGTATCTCTCGCTCTTGCAGTCACAATGCTTGTCTCCCTTGCGGCCTGCGGAAGTCAGACCGGACAGGAGGAGCCCGAAAAGACGGAAGGTTCGTCATCATCCGTAGTCGCAGAGATTCCGGAACAGCCTGACAGCAAAGGCACGGGAGGAGCTTCACAGGTCGAAAAGCAGAGCGATAGTCCCTCAACTGACGGGTCGGAATCACAGAAGGATTACAGTGACTCCACATTCGGCAAATATATCGACCTCGACAAATTCTCCGAAAAGACAAAGAAAAATGTCATAGACGTCATTACCGGAGACACCGTGACCGTCAGAGCCAAGGGCAGGCTTGTTATCGCAGCAGGTCTCGGCGCCGACTTTGAAGCGGTACTCATAAGAGACGGCGACTGTATGAGAACGGAGCTTACCGCAGCAGGAAAAAGAGCGGTCATCCTTAGAAACGAAGAGGGCACTTACAGTCTTGACGAGGACAGCAAGACCGCCACTCCCTATCCGGACTACAGCGAAGACGGGCTCAATCCCTTCTACAGCAATCCTGCGGCAAGTGTGATGATATCATATCTCACTTCAATGTTCGGGATGAACGAGATGAAGCTCACAGGCACGGGTCAGGAGGAATACAGCGGGTCTGAGCTGAGCTATGAGGAATATACCGCCGGCAGCAGTGTCATCCGCCTGTATTATGACGGAGATACCCTTAAAAGCATTGGTATCCTCAAGGACGGGCAGCAGACCGGACTGGATATCACAGAGCTTTCCCCCACGGCTGACAGCGGCAGCTTTGTGATCCCCGGGGATTATACCGTGGGATGAACACACAACCGACAGATCGTTTAATATGCCTGTTTCCCACACACCGGGGAACGGCATAGCTCAGCGGCAGTCATAAAAATCAAATCATCCGCCTTTCCCCGTATACCGGGAAACGGCAGAATATTATCGGGGTCCTCTTAAAACCTGACACGAGGCAGACTGAGGCCGTAATTTATTCTCAGACCGGCAAAATACACAATGATACCTGCTGTATCAATGCCTGACAACGCTGTATACGGAATATTTCAGCAATACGACCGTGAAAGAGGTTTTTGAGATCCCCCCTATTATAAAAAGAAAAAGGAGCTGTAATGTAATAATGTTAAGGAACAGGATAATCAGATGTATTGTCTGCGGCGCTTTGTGCCTTGCGGTTTCCGGGGTATTGCCCTCCGCACTGCCGGTGACGATCCCGGACAGCACCGTGACGGTAAACGCAGAAGAATACAACGGCATTGAATACACCACCGAAGACGGTGAGATAACCGTAACAGGCTGCACAAAATATCTTACGTCAGTAAAGATACCCTCCTCCATCAACGGCAAGAAAGTAACCAAAATAGGCGACAATGCCTTTGCGGACTGCATTGGACTTAAAAGCATTACCATATCCGCAGGTATAAAGACCCTGGAAGCATCCGCCTTCTCAAACTGTACGGCGCTGGAAAGCATAACACTGCCTGTCAGCGTGACAAAGGCAGGCAATTATGTTTTCAGCGGATGTACAAGTCTTACGAGCGTTACCCTTTCGGAAAAGATGACAGAAATACCGTTCTCGGCTTTTTCCGGATGTACGGCTCTTAAAAGTATCGTCATTCCCGACAGCGTTACCAACATTGATTCCTGCGCCTTTGACGGTTGTACAAAGCTTGAAAGTGTTACACTTCCCAGGAGCCTTTCAGGACTTGGATACAGTGTGTTCAGAAACTGTCAGAAGCTTGGCACTGTTAAGCTTCCCTCAGGACTCAGTGCAATTGATGAGGGCGCTTTTGAAAACTGCACCGGTCTCAGGGCCATTACCATACCCAACAAGGTTGGCTCCATAGGCTGCTACGCCTTTAACGGCTGTACTGCGCTTTCCACCATAACCATTCCAGACAGTGTGACGATCGTTGGCCACGACGCCTTTACCGACACGGCATGGCTGGATTCACAGCCCGACGGTGTCGTTTATGCGGGCAGGGCAGTATATCTCTGTAAGAACGACGGTGAGTCTAAGCTGGACATCACTATAAAATCCGGCACAAGGTCCATCAGTGACGGCGCTTTTTCAAGCTGCTACGGGCTCAACACAATCAGCCTTCCCTACAGTATCACAAGCATCGGCGATGAAGCCTTTGAATACTGCACCGGACTGCACTCCATAAACCTCAGGGACAGCCTTACATCCATCGGCGCAAGGGCGTTTTACGGATGCACCAGACTCAAGACCATATCCTTCCCCACAGGAGCACTTGAAACAGGCGCCGAAGCCTTCAGCGGCACTGCATGGTACAAGTCTCAGGCTCAGGGCGTTGTATATGCCGGAAAGACCGCATACACCTATAAGGGAGAAATACCCGAGAACACAAGGCTCAGTCTGAAATACGGCACAAAGACCGTTGCATCCGGAGCCTTTGAGGGAATGACGGCGCTGACCGAGGTCTCCATACCCGGAACGGTGACCCGCATCGGCAGCAGCGCTTTTTCTGGCTGTACGTCACTTAAGGCTATTTCGGTTCCCGACAGTGTAACGGAGATCTGCGACCATGCCTTTGCCGGCTGTATATCAATGTCCACCGCAATACTCCCACCCACCATCAGTACTATCAGCGAGTATGCGTTCTACCGCTGTTTTGCCCTTGACGATATTGTCATTCCCGACAGTGTGACATCCATCGAAGACGGAGCATTCTACGGCTGTAAATCCCTCAGCTCCATCACAATACCCGAGGGCGTAACAGAGATCGGCACCAACGCTTTCTATTCCTGCCCCTCCCTCAGCACATATAATGTAGACCCCTCAAACGAATACTTCAGCTCAAGATTCGGCGCTCTTCTCAACAAAGACAAGACCGTTTTCCTGCGCTGTCCCCAGACCAAATACAACACCTTCAACATTCCTTCGGGAGTAAAGGAGATCGGTGAGGGTGCGTTTTCAAACTGCTCCAAGCTTGAACACATCAATATTCCCCTGAGCGTACAGACCATAGGCTATTCCGCGTTTTCCTTCTGCTCATCCCTTAAAAGCATTTCGATCCCGGACACCGTTACGAACATCGGTTCGTCGGCGTTTTTCTACTGTACGGATCTCGCTTCGGCAGAGCTTTCAAATAATCTCAGCGAAATAAATGAATATGAATTCTTTGGCTGCCAGAGTCTTGAGACCATCTCTCTCCCCTATGGGATAACCTCCGTGGGCAGCTATGCATTTTCGGGCTGTCTTGAACTGGAAAATATCAGCATCCCCGTTTCCGTAACCAAAATCGAAGGTTACTCCTTCAACGGTACAAAATGGTTCAATTCAAGATCCGAAGGCCTTGTCTATGCCGGAAGAGTCGCATATTCCTACAAAGGCATAATTCCGGAGAATTCTTCCATAACCCTGCGCAGCAATACAGTGGCCATATCCTCTTACGCATTCGCAAACCAGACAGGACTTGAAAAAATCAACATGAACGACAAGCTGGTCTGCATCGGCAGAAGCGCCTTTGAGAACTGTACGGGGCTCAAAAGCGTTACCATTCCCAAGAGTGTCCGTACCATAAGTGAAAAGGCCTTTTTCGGGTGCTCGTCACTTGAAAGCCTGACGGTTTCAGAGGGAATCGACAATATTAAAGCCGCCGCCTTTATGAACTGCGGCAGTCTTGATTCCGTCACCCTGCCCTCGGGTATAAGGACCATGGGTGTAAAGTGCTTCGGCTTTGAACTTGATGAGGAATTTAACGAAAGCCCTGTTCCCGGTTTCACCGTCATAAGCAAGACAGATACCGCCGGAGAGGCCTATGCAAAGGCGAACAGCCTTGCATTCAGGGAACTTGAGCCTCCGGTTCCGGTAACCAGGATATCACTGAACAAATCCTCTCTTAGTCTTGGCAAGGGTGAGACCGTTACACTCACCGCGACCGTTTCTCCCGCCAACGCATCCGACAAGTCCGTTGCCTTCAGGACATCCAATTCAGGAATACTCACCGTTGACAAAAACGGAAACGTAAAAGCCGTCGGAAAAGGAACAGCCTGGATAACCGCAAGGGCGTCAAACGGACTGGAATCAAGCTGCAAGATCACTGTCAAGGCTGCTCCCTATAAGATCACTCTTACAAAATCAGCACTCACCGTGGGTGTAGGCGAGAACATCACTCTAGGCTCCACCGTAAACGACGGTTCGGCCTGCTCACTGCGCACCTACCGCACCAGCAACAGCTCCGTTGTAAAGATGACACGGACCGACTGGGTAGGCAGCTTTACAGCAGTAAAACCCGGCACTGCCTATGTGACCGTAAGGTCCTACAATGGTCTTGAAAGCTCCTGCAAGGTCACCGTAAAGCCCGCGCCCGAAAATATCAGCCTTACAAAATCTGTTCTTACCCTCGGAGTCGGAGAGACCTATTCTCTCGGTTCCACAATTAACAACGGTTCCGGCTGTTCACAGCGAACCTACCGCACCAGCAACAGCTCCGTTGTAAAGATGACACGGACCGACTGGGTGGGTAACTTTACAGCCGTCAAGCCGGGAGTCGCCTATGTCACCGTAAGGACCTACAACGGTCTTGAAAGCTCCTGCAAGGTCACCGTAAAGGCCGCGCCCACAAGCGTAAGCCTCAGCCGGAAGTCCATGACCCTCCGTATCGGTCAGCACGCAAGTCTGAACGCCGTTATCCCCTCGGACTGCGGCTGTTCTTCAAGGACCTTCCGCACAAGCAACAACAGCATCGTCAAGATGACCCGTACCGACTGGGTTGGAGAATTCAAAGCGGTAAAGCCCGGCGTTGCCTATATCACTGTACGGACCTATAACGGCAAGGAAGCAAGCTGCAAGGTCACCGTAACACTCTGACGGTCAGAGATCACATCGCTTCTGCTTCCCTTTCGTTAAGACAAACAGTTTAATAATGTTTTCCGGAACGTCCTCTGCATGGGGACGTTTCTTTTTATCCTTAACGGCAAAAAGCAGTACCCGTCAGAACTGACCGACAGCACTTTAAAAGTATACAAAAACAAGTCTGAACGGGGTCTATAAATGATTTTTAATATTATGTGAATTCTTCATTATAATTCCAATACAGAATCATATACATTGACATAATTTTAGCATTATTATATAATAAATATATCTAAATATTTCCGACTACAGCCAAAAAGAGGCAGCAAGATCGATAATATACTTGCCATGAATGAATAAACTTCACCCATCCAAGGAATATTCCCGCTGTATACAGACAGACCACAGATCAGCGGCTTCGCCCTTCATTATGGCTGAAAACGGAAATATTTATGACCGAATGACAGTCTGAGGATCGGCAGCGGATTGTCATTCGCACCGGCGTGGTATTACAAATACAGCGCCGGACGCACTCTGTGCAAAAAAATCAAAAGGAGGAATTTTGATGAAAACACAAACCAAGACTGCTGAGAGAGCCAAAAAGAAGAGTACCCTACGATTTTTTGCAATCACCCTTGTGATCACAATTTTGTGCGGTATGTTCCCCTTCACCATCTCGGCGGCGACAACCCCTACAAAAACGCCACACAACATCAGCTATCCCGAAGGAGTTGAAGGATTCCAGGGACCTGAAGGTGCATTTTTCGGTGATACTGTAAAGATTTCATTTAATCCGACAAATGCGGAAGAGAACAATTCCATCTGGCTTATAAAGGTTGTCGGAGATGATTCCGGTACTGTCTATGTTGCGGATTATTATGATGAGTATAAACGCAACAACGGACTGAGATCCGCTCCCGCGATGGATCCGGAAGACCTCAACACTATTGTATTCACAATGGCTGATGAGGACGTATCTATCAACATCTCGGAAACCAAACAGACACTCTACAACCCCATACCCGTCTATAAGGGCGGCGAAATACCGGTTGTGACGGACGGCTTTGTCTATCCCGGAAGAAAAGCGAATTTCTCGGTATTACCCGGTAATGGTGAGGCAGTCACATCCGTAAAGGCGGAGTGCTATCTTTACAATGATCCCGAAAATCCGAGCATTGAAAACGCTGAGATGTGCGGCGAACTCCAGTGCTATCTCATGAACGGCAATGATTTCTGCTTCACTGCATCTCTTTCCTGTGATTTTATTCTTGTTACGGCAGAAGTCGGAGATCGTCCCGAGGGTAACGCAGAGGGTCTGGTAACTCCCGACGGACTGTGGACGTATAATATTGACGGCGTTACTGCTACTCTTACCGATTATCGCGAAGGATATAACGAGAATATTACAGAAATGATCGTTCCTACATGCATTGGTGACTTTCCTGTAGCAGCCATTGAAGATTACACTTGTTCCTATTCATATTATATTCAGCGTGTCACCTTTGGAGCAAGATGCACTATACCAGAGATCCCGGATAACTGCTTCTTGAGCTGCGGTGATCTTGTATCGGTAGAAATTCCTGAAAGCATCAGTATAATCGATACTTATGCCTTCGATAATTGTAAAAAACTGTTATATGTAACAGGTATGGAGAACGTCAGGGATATAGGAACTTACGCCTTTGCTCACAACCCATCTCTTGAATCCATATCCTTTCCAAATGCTACACAATTATTCAGCAACGTTTTTGCAGAGTGTTCCAACCTGAATGAAGTGACCTTTGAGAATAAGAATATAAGACTGGATGAAAGGGCTTTTTACAGATGTAATTCCCTCAGATATATTATCTATTCCGGAACAGTCAATGAATGGGAAGCTCTTGAAAACGACAACTGCTTCCGTGGAAATTCCCAAAACAATATTGACGTTATTGTAAAAGCTACTGACGGTAATATTCATTATTCCTGCTTAGGCGAGAAGGACCCTGTAAAGA